>CAYYNP010000164.1:0-22354 GCA_964472545.1 uncultured Planctomycetaceae bacterium
GGCCGCAACGCGAAGCTACCCTTGGCGACACGTTTGCCGTTGACGTAGAGGGATGCCGTGGAGCCGTTCATTTCAACGCGCACGACGGCCCATTGGTTTGCCGCAATACCTTCCGACGCAGCCACGCGGTAGGTCTTTCCGCCGTACTCTGCCACGAGGGTCGGCTTGCCGCTGTGACCCTCGATCAGGAGATAGAAGCACTCTTTCGATCCCGTGCCAAAATCGAACAGCCGCCCGCTCTTCCCGCCGGACCATTGAATTCGCGTGTCGATCGTCAATTCGGCAAAATCGCCCACCGACGGCGGTGCTTCGGCGTACTGCGCGTTGCCGTCAAAGACGATCGCAAATTGCTCGCCGTCGTCGACGAAGCCCGGCCTACCGTGCAGCACGCCGTTGTTGTTCACGTAGGAGTCTTCCAGCAACGCGTCCTTCGGCTGGTTGAACTGGTAGTTGGCGTAGAGGGCCCCGGCGTCGACGCCGTCGGCGAAGCCCGGCCCGCGTCCGGGGCGTCCCGGCGGGTCGCAGAAGCGGCCGACGTCGAACGTGCCGCTTTGGCGGTTTTCCATGTGTGGCGCGTAATCGACGACCACGCCGCCGGTGATCGTCTGGTCGGTGGCGTAGCAGAGGTGCAGGAAGTGTTCGCCTTTGATCACGGCGCTGCCGGTGATCTTCGCTTGGCCTTCGTGAGTGACCGAAGGCGTGCGCGGTGTACGGAGAATCGTACTGACCGTGGCCGCTTCGAGGATTCTCGCGTTGCCGCTGACCTCAATGTCTCCCGTGACCCACGCTCGGCCGCCGATCTTGGCGTTGCCGGATACGACGGTCTTCGGGCCCAGCACCACGGCAAACTCCTTGATGCAGGCGTTGCCTTCGACCCGGGCGCCGTCGAGCACCATCGCGTTGGGCCCCACGTAGGCGGTGGCGGCTACGTGTGCGTTGTCGGCCACGAAGCCGCCGCCGTTGGGATGGGGCTTGCCTCGGGCGTTGTCTTGCAGGAAGGCGACGCGCCGGGCCAAATCGCCCAAGGCCATCGTCTTCTTGCTTTCGTACCACCCGGCGTAGTATTCGCCCGACGCGATCTTCGCTTGCAGCGTATTCGACGACGCCTCGATCCGCGGTTGCATGGCCGCCAGCTTCTCTTGAGCCAGCGGTCCGTCCGGCACGGTCAGCGGGATCGGCACCTCGTGCTTCACCGGGTAGTTCAGGTAGGTGTTGTCGGCATCGCAACGGCCGGCCAGTTCATCGAAATTGACGACGTCGCCCTGGCGGCGATGCGGCGTGCCGGGCGCGCAGCCGGTGAGCGTTACCTCCCAAGGATATCGCGGGGCATTCGCGCCCGTCAGATAGCGGTTGAAGCCGCCGCCCCGGTTAGGGGTCTCGATGATCGGCAGCGCGCTCGGCGTGGCGGCCACGGTGAGCCAGAGACGCTTGTCCGACGGCTCGAGTTCGAACCGCATCGGGCCCTTGTTCCATAACTGACTGTATCTGGCCCGGCCGTCGGCATCCACCGCGACGATACACGCCCGCCAGTCGGAGTGTTTTGCCGGGTCGTGCAGCCCGTGGAAATCGACCGTGATCTCCTTCGCTCCCTCGGCCGGCTGGAGGCGAACGATATTGTAGCCGTACATCCGCGGGGCTTCGGCATTGGAGATCCGATAGCGGCGCTGGTGGCCGTAGACCGGATAGACGTAGCTCATCTCCGGCATGCCGTACTTGCTGCGGATGAGATACTGTTCGACGAAGTCGCAGGTGACCATCCGCGCGGCGTACTCGCCGAAGAAGTCGCCAAAACCCTTCACGCCGTTCTTCCACAGCCCCCGTTGCTGCCCCAGCCGGGCGATCGTGTGATAGGGCGTATGCTCGACCGGACTCCCCAAACACCCGGCCACCATGTGGATCCCGTAGCCGAAGTTCGGGTTGTCGCCGAGCACGAAGAACCACAGCGACGACTGATAGCCCATGTGGTTCACGTTCCGCCACGGATAGCGAAAGTTGCCGTTGAACATCTGCAATTCGCCGGGAAAGGCCGTGTGCTGGCCGGAGTTGCACATCGTCTCGATGTACATCCCGTCCCAGCGGCCGTAGGGCTGGCCGTGAAAGAACTCGTGCCCCAGGATGACCGGGCTGCAATCGCCGATGCCGCAATGTCCCCAGCCGCCGGCGGCCCGATGGTCGTGGACATGGATAATGTACTTGTAGTTTCCTCCCGGGCGACGCCAGTAGGGCATCGACGCGCCGGAGGCCTCGATGTAGGTCCAGAAATTCTCCACGAACTCCAGCACATTCTTGCGGTATCTGTCCTGCCGCTCGGGGTCTTCCGGACAGATCCAGTTGGCCGGGTTTCCCCAGTGTTTCGGCCGGGCGATGATGTGAAAGTGTGGTGTCTCGAAGATCAGTTCGTCGCCCCGCCAGGCCCAAACGGGATATCTTGCGTCGGCTTTGGGGATTTCGATGGCGTTGAACTTTGGAGATCCGGCGTCCCAGAGCTTCAGCGTGGCCTCGGCGTCAACGCCGCCGGGAGGATTGCCGGGCATCGGAACGTCGCCCTGGGAAACGGTCGCATAGAGCTTCGGAAAGACCTCTTCCCAAACTTGGTGAATGAACCGCTGGTCGTCCGGGCTGAGCAGTTGGCTCACCACGCCATAGTTGAGCACGGCCCGCTGCCGGCCGTCTTCCAATCGCAATACGGCGGCCGGAATCGGCGCCACGTTCGTGCTCGGATCGACGGTCGATGTGCCGAAGCTGCGAAAGGCGATCAGGTGGGCCTCAAACGTCTCCGGGTCGGAAGCACTCCAATTTCGGCAGACACCGGCCAGAACTTCCGGGTCGTGTTGGCCCTTGTTTCGCGTCCACGTCCGCAGCGGCGTGCCCGGGGGAACGTCGACCACGTCCTGCCCTTTGCGCGGCCACCATTGCACCACGCGGCGGCGATATCCCACGGCGTTAGGGCCGCCGTCTTGATCGACCTGATTGAGGCCCACGCCGGGAACGAGCTTCGTCGGATAGCGCAGGTGCCGATAATAGTCGTGTTCCGCGCCGACGGCCGCAACACACATCAGACCGATCGAGGCGGCCGTCACCGCTGGCAGAATTCTCATCACGTTCTCTCGCTGTGGCGGGTGTGGGCAGGCAGAGCGTAAGCGGCTCCACGCCGAGGCCGTGCCAGCATGCCGCATTATATCGGCGTGAAGAGCGCCCGCAAATGCCGTGCTCGCCTGGAGCGCCGGCTTGCCAAGCGCGGCCGGCAAGGCTACGATCACGTCAAATGGAGTTCAGCTATGAGCAAACCGAAACGTGAGTTGTGGTGTATTGGTTGCCTGGCGATGCTCGCCGTGTGTGCAACGCCGGCGGCGCGGCTGAAGGCCGACGATGCCTCGACCGCCGCGCAGATTCTCGCAACTTGCGGCGTTCGGGCCGGACTTTGCGTTCACGTCGGTTGCGGCCGCGAGCAATCGCCGGGGCTCACCGCGGAACTGGCCGCCGGCACCGGGCTGCTGGTTCACGGCGTTTGCTTTGATGCCGGCGCACTGCAGCGGGCTCAGGCGGCAATTGTCGCCAAGGGCGTTTTGGGACAAGCCTCGGTCGAGCGCGTTTCCGGCGGAAGCCTGCCCTATGTGACGCATCTGTGCAACCTGATCGTGGTCGAAGACACGCAGGTCCCGGCCGCCGCCGGTATCGGACGCGAAGAACTTACGCGCGTCTTGGCGCCGGACGGCGTGTTGTGTATCCACGAAGACGGGCGTTGGAGAGCCACCGTTCGACCGCGCCCGGAGGGTATGGACGACTGGACCCACCCGAATCACGGTCCCGACGGCAACATGGTCTCGAACGACCGCTTGGTCCGCTTTCCGTTGGGGCTGCGTTGGATCGGCGGGCTGCCGAAGAACGTCAACAGTTTTGCCAGCGTTCGCGGCTGGGTGTTGGCCGGCGGACGCTGCTACATCGTCGGTGCCAATGTGCTGGAAAACCTCGCCGCAAGCGCCCCCGACGACGAGCAGAAGCCGCTCTACCTGATCTGCCGCGATGCGCACAACGGCTTGCCGCTGTGGAGGATCCCGCTGGGGATCGCCGAGACCGGCGGCGGCTTGAATTGGCAAAACGCCTTTGCGATGGCAGCGGATCGGCGGCACGTCTACGCCGCCGGCGATCGCCGGGTGCTGATTGTCGACGGCGCTTCGGGCAAGATCGGACAGACGATCGAGACGGCGTATCAGCCGCAACGGTTGGTACTGTTGGACGACACACTCGTGGTTTCCTGCTGGGAGCAGCGCGATTGCACGAAAGCCCCGTTCGAACGCGGCACGGGGGCCGGTCCGTGGGTGAATACGACGGATCGCGGCAGCGTGGAGGCCTTTGACGCCGAGACGGGCCGACGGTTGTGGAAACGAGACTTCCCCGCCTACGCCATTCGGGCCGCCGAAGGCGCCGCGTACCTGCTTACGCGCAACGCCAACCCCGCTACGGAGAACCGCTTGATCTCCGTTGACATCCGATCCGGAAAGCAACGTTGGTGCGTTACCCACGCCGACTTGGGCACAGCGGACTTGAAAAGCAGAGCCGACTTGCAACTGGAACTGGTCGGTCCGGGGTTTGTCGCCGTAGCCAAACGCCAGGACGAGGCGCTGAAAGTCCTCGACGCCAGGACCGGCAGGATGCTGTGGTACCGACAATACTCGTCAACGCGCCCCGGACACTGGAACGAACTGCGATCGTACCGTTTCATCGCTCTGGTCGACGGCGAACTCTGGTCGGTCAACCGGCGGCACAATCCGCTGACCGGCGAAGTCCTCGGTGAGTTGCCCGAGGGCGTGCCGAAGATTGCGGCCACGATCTGCGTTCCGCCGACGATCGTCGGCAACCTGGTGTCAGACAGCCGGTACTGCCGCTACCTGGAGTTGTCCGGCGCGGATCGCTCGGTGCCACGGCGGACGTTTGAATTCCACGCGGCACGCGGCGGCTGCCTACAGGGGATGGTGCCGGCGATGGGCATGATGACGACCTCGCAGAACAACTGCGGGTGTGAGCCGGGGCAGATTCTCGGGTTTCTTGCCTTCGGCCACAATGGGGAACTGCCCGACGAAGAGGCCTTCGGCCGGGCGCGGCCCGTCGAACGTGGGCCGGCCTTTGACGAGGCGAAGGCCGGACCGCCCGAGACAGACGCCTGGCCGATGCAGCGTGCGAACGCCCAACGCAGCCGCAGCACGAACGGATCGGCCCCCGAATCGCTCGACATTCTCTGGCAGGCCTCCGCAGCAGTGCCCCATTCTGGCCCGATGCAGCCGGCCTGGGGCGCGCGGCTGGCGCCCGTCGTCACACCACCGGTTGTCGCCGGAGGCCGCGTGTTTGTGGCGGCCACGGAACTCGGCCAGGTCAAGGCATTTGACGCGGTCGATGGGAAGGCACTTTGGACCGCGACGCTCGCTTCGCGAGTCGATTCCGCCCCGACGATCCTCGGCAACCTCTGCGTGGTGGGAGCGCACGACGGATGGTTGTATGCGTTGCTGACCGACACCGGCACCTTGGCATGGCGGGCCCGCATCGCGCCGGCCGAGCACCGGATTGTTGTCCACGGCCGGATCGAATCGACGTGGCCGACGGTAGGCAGCCCCTTGCCGCATGGTGGTACGCTCTTTGCCCACGCCGGCCGCGGTACGGAGGCCGACGGCGGGATCGCGGTCGTACAACTCGACCCGACTACCGGCAGGACGCTATGGGCGGGCGCAATCGGCCCGGGCGCGCGACGCCGCATCGATCTGCTGCGGGCCGTCGACGGCACGGTCGCCTGTAACGAAACCGCGATCGAGCCGGCGTCTGGCATTCTTCAACGGCGGCAGATCAAGGCCTCGGCGCCGGGTGGTCTAATGCTCGACGGATACTTGGGACGCGCGGGAATGCGGGGGTTCGACTCGGCCGGCGAGACGGTCCGGGCCGTCGCCGGGGAACGGGTCGTGGTTGCCGGTAGCCGGCCGTTCGGCGGGGCCGTGCAACTGGTCGACGAAGCCGGCGGCGAACGAATCGCTTCGGCGGACTTGGAATCCCCGCCGATCTACGACGGTCTGGCGGTGGCCGGCCGCAGGGTCTTCGTGGCGTTGGAAGACGGAAATATCGTGTGCTTGGGCCAACGTGAGTAGCTATCCGCTTGAGGACTCGACATGAAGCGACTCTTGATCTTCGCGGCCATCGTGTCGGCGTCGTGCAACGCGGCCTTTGCGGAGGACTACGACTTCTTCGGCCGTGCCAGATACCCTGGCCCGCGCAAGGTGCCCGGGGTCGACCTATATCGGGTCGAGCAAGGCGGCGGCCCGCACGCCGAGGGCTACCAACGGCGCGTCGTCGATTGGTGGCCGCGCCGAGGCATAGACGTGATTGAGGTGGAGGACGGCATGCCGCTGCGGACGTGGACGTTGCGTGAGCGGACGTTGGACACGGCGGCGTGCGTCGTTCACCCGGAACTCGGCACCGAAGAGTTCACCCGGCGGCTGAATCCGTCTCAACCCAGGCAATTCAGGGCCCACCTGATCGCGTTTCGCGGTATCGGCAACCGCTACGGCGACCCATTCCGCTTCTTGCCCTATTTCTGTCCGGCGGCCGTGCTGCGGCTGGAAGACGGGACGAAGCGCTGTTTCACACGCGGCACGTTCGTCGAGGAAGACGAACGCTACCTTCTCGATCTGTACGTGAAGGAAATGGAGCGGATCCGCGGCACTCTGTCCGACGCCACGTACGAACTCGCCGGCGGTTTGATGAGAGAATGGCCCGACAATGCCGAGCCCGGCGAACCGGGCACGATGCGGGTCGAGAGCGAGCACTTCGTCTGGGTTTCCGGTTCGCAGCATGCGCCGAACGAAGGCTACAGCCCCTGGGTCAACCGCGACGAGCCGGATAAGGCACGGCTTTACCGCGAAGGATCGGTTGCCTTTGCCGAGGATATGTGGGCCTATCAGGAGCATGCGGGCGTGTTGATGCCCTATTGGGATCGACGCGAGCGACTGAAATACGCAATCACGGTCTGCGGCACCTACGTCAACGGCCATCGATGGATCGGCGGCTACGCCGGCGGCGGCTACGGCGGGTGTGGGATCAAACACGCCGGCGGGGGAGTCTGGAGTTTTTTGTTGGCCCACGAATGGGGCCACGGCCTACCGTTGCAAACGAAAGTCGACGGCGGCGGCGGCGAGATCCTGGCCGACGTCTGCGTGATTGTCGACGACCCGGCCCGCGGCGAGAAGTTCGCCAACAACGTCTGCCGCCCCTGGCGAAACTGCGTTCACGGCGCCTACGCTACCGGGCTCTTCCACGCGATGATGGCCGACGACCCGAACTGGGGCTACGCGGCGCTGATCGCCCTGCCGGTCGGCCGCGACGAGCCGTCGATCTTCCATACGCTGGCACGCGTGGGCGAACAGCGGGGCCTGTTCGCCAACGGTATCCGCGGCGTGGGCGACATGGTCGGCGAGTTTGCCGCCCGGCAGGCCGAATTCGACTGCGAGCTGCAAGACACCATGCGGCGGGCGTTCGTTTCCGTCAAACGCAACCACCTCGAGGCGATCGATCGCGACGCAGGGCTGTATCGCATCTCGTGGTCTGAGGCACCGGAGCCATACGGTGTGAATGTCATTCGCCTGGTCCCCAAACCGGCAGACGGCCCTTCGCAACGCGAACGAACGATTGCCGTCGATTTCCGTGGCCTCTACGACCCCGCCACGCACGGCGATTGGCGGGCCTGCATTGTTGCCGTGGGGGCCGACGGCCGGGCACGCTATAGCCCGTTGTGGAATCAAGGCACGATGGAGATGGCCGTCAAGCCGGGCGATCGTCGATACTGGCTGACCGTGGCGGCCACACCGTCTGCATTGCCCCACATACCAAGCGGACGTGGTATCGGTGTCTTGCTCAACGGCCGCCATGCGTATCGGTATCCGTACGAGGTGAAGCTCTCGGGGTGCCGCCCCGGCACACCGCACAATATGCCGGGCGACAGCGAAGACTACACTCTGTCGCATCTCGGCCTGCACCGCCGCCGCGACACCGGCGGCCTCTGCGTGATTCCCTATCCCGGCGACGCACCCGAGGCCGCGATGTTGCGCAAGACCGTACCCCGACTGCGCGCCGAGCTCGACGCATTCAATGAAGAAATGGACCGTCTGATCGCCGACGGTCAGATTGCGACGGACGACTGGTGGTACACGCGCCGTTTCGCCCCCGAGCAATCGTTCCTGAATTCGTACGTCGACTGGATGCTCGCCGGCGTCGTGGGCGGCCGCCATCCCAACGGCGGAGGTGGGGGGGCCGCTTCGGCCGAAGTGGCCGACACTGCGTACGTGGCCCCCGATGCGATGGTGCTTGACGGAGCCAAGGTGCTCGATCGGGCCGCCGTGGAAGACTACGCCGTGGTGCGCGGCCCCGGCGCCATCGTCTCGGGCAACGCGAAGGTCGGCGGCCAGGCCTACGTCGCCGGCAACGTCGAGATCGGCGGATACACGCGCGTGCTGCACCCGATCGTCGCCGACGATGCTCCGATCGTGCCCTACGAGGTCCCCCTGCGGCCGTTTCAGGAACCCGACGAGGACGACAAGCTCTGGGCCAACTACGCGCTGGACCGCGAGGAGCAGCAAGTGCTTGAAGACTGGTTTCGCTACAAGCAGAACCACAGCATCTGCTATCAATACGACGAGTTGAATCTCAACGGCCGGCTTCACGGGCGGCCCGAGTTCGTCGTCGACGGCGATCGCCGCGGCTTCCGCTTCGACGGCCGCACACAGTATGCCGAGGCCTCACCGCTGCTGGCCGATTTGGGACAGATCACGGTGGATGTGGCGCTGAAATGGGAAGGCGGAGAGAATCAGGCCGTCTTCGATTTCGGCAGCTCTGAAGATAATCGCTTCGTGCTCACACCATCGGGCGATTCCGGCCAGGCAGAACTGGTCGTTACTCTTCAAGGCAAGGCGGAGCAGATTGTTGCCGATGTTCCGCTGCCAAGAGACAAGTGGGCCGAATGCCGTGTCGAAATCGACGGCCGGACGATCGCGATTTGGATCGACGGCCGCAAAGCCGCCGCCGCGCGGTCCGCGTTTCACCCTGCCGACGTGTTTCCGCCGGGCGTCGAAAAACGCAACTTTCTTGCGGCATCCCGAGACGGCGGCGCGAAGTTTCGGGGCGTTCTCGACTTCGTCCGCGTCTACCATGCCGTTTTCGACGATTTCGCCGAGCTCCCGTCTCCGCGCCGGCACGCACCTCGGCGCGTCACCCGGGAGTTCATCGACACCTGTCGAGCGCAATACGCCGGGGCCGACCTTCGCGACGCGTTGATCGATGCGAAGGTGCGGCCCGAATACGCCTTCTACGAAGAGATCGGCAGGAAGCGAGACGAGCGCATTCGTGAGATCGAGGCCGGCGATGAGGCACTGGCGGAGGCCCGGCGAAAGCTCGGCGAGATCGGCCGGGAAATGGGCCAGCGCCAGGCCGAACTGCGGGCGGAATTCGAGAAGTTGCCCACGACGCTCCGCGCGGTCGAAGCGCGCCGAACGCTCGACGCGCAGATTCGCGAATTGGAGACTCGCCGCAACGAGATCGTCAAGACGCTAGAAGCCAAGGCGATCGACGATCACCGGGCCCTCATCGAAAGCGAGGATCGGGCCGTCGCCGAATCCAAAGCCAAACGGGAGCAGGCCGAAGCAGAGCTGAAGCGTCTCGACGAGTCGTTTCTGGCCGAGGCCGAGCGTGCGGAACCGGAGGACGAGCTGCGCCGCGCCATCTACCTCGCCAACTTGAAACGGGCGAGTGAGGAACACCCTCGCTGGCGCACGGCGAGGGAGCGTGCCGCTGCCGAAGCCGGCGAAATCGGCGGCCGGCGTCACCGACGGCTGCAATTGCTGATCGCCGATAACGCAGAACTCGCCCGACTGGAGCGGGAAATCAAGGCACTGCGGGGACAGACCGAACAGCTCCGGACGGATTCTCGAGATTACGTCGACAGCCGCACCGTCGAAATGCGGCAGAAGGTCATCGCAGCGGAAATCGAGGTCGGCGAGGCCCTGCGACGCCACACCGTGAAGTATAAGCCGGAATACGACTGGCTGCTCACGCTGCGGTGGCTCGCCTTCAGCGGACACTACAACTACCCGTACCGATCCTATATTCGCGAGCGGATCGCCAAAGAGGTCGGCGGTCGCGCGTGTCACGAGGAGTTCGGCACGCTGGAGTCGATCTACACGCTGCAGAGCGAGACGAAATGGCACACTCGCTGCGATTGGGATTGGCGCCTGGCGCAGGAGATCGACCGTTCGATCGAAGAACTGCCGCTGTTGCAGGCGTGGTTGAAGCGGGCGCGTGGGGATGTGAAGCCGTGAAGTACGCGAGAAGGAGTGAACTTGTGATACGCACGATCTCGACCCTGGCGGCCGTCGTGGCGGTCGGCGGCGCGGCAGCGGCGGCGGCGGACGATGTGCCGTTCCTGAACGCGCTGCATGCTGAGCAGTGGACGATCCCGAAGTTGAACCTGAAATTGACCCGCATTCCCGCAGGCAGCTTTCTCATGGGCAGTCCGGCCGACGAGATCGACCGCCGCGAGGACGAGGTGCAGCACGAAGTGACGTTCACCGCGGCGTTCTACATGGGCATTTACGAGGTCACCCAGCAGCAGTTCTACGACGTGATGCTGCCGGATTTCGACCACGAAAGCTGGCAGTACGCCCGTGGGCCGATCCACGCCGGGACGGCGCTGTTTTACCGCAAGCGGACCGGACGCAACGACTACACGGGCGGCGAACTCAACTTGCAGCATCCGATGGAATGCGTCTCCTGGCGAAGGGCCCGTGAGTTCTGCCGCAAAGTTACCGAGCGGGAACGCCAGGCCGGCCGTCTGCCGCCGGGCTACGTCTATCGTTTGCCGACCGAGGCGGAATGGGAATACGCCTGCCGCGCGGGCACCACCGGGCCCTATAACGTGAAGTGCGACGCCGACGACGCGGAGACTCTCGATAGCCCCGATTACCTCGGCAGCTTCGCCAACGTGGGCGCGGGTTCGACGGTGGCCGTCGGCGAGCGAACGCCCAACGCCTGGGGACTCTACGACATGCACGGCAACGCCTACGAATGGTGTCTCGACTGGTACGGGGCGTATCCTACGGGCAAGGCCGAGGACCCGATCGGCCCGGCCGCCGGCGAGAAACGCGTGGCACGCGGCGGGTGTTTCAACGGTCCCGCTCCCTTCTCCCCGCCGGGCCAAATCGCCCGCAGCGACAGCTTCAGCGGTGCCGGCCCGTTTCTTCGCTCGGCCGCCCGGTATCAGTTTTCGCCGGACGTGAACTACTATGCGATTCTGGGGTTCCGCGTGGTGTTGGGCAAAGCGATGGAGATTCCGAATGATGTACGCAAAGGAGAATGAGCATCGTGCAATACACGCCCGCACTCGTCGTATCGATCGCCATGCTGGCGCCGCAGAATTCGCCTCCACGTGCCGATGAGTACAACGCCACCAACGCCAACGGCGTGCGGAAGTTTTCGGCCGTGCCTGCGGTCGGCGTACATCCCCGCGTGTTGATGAGCCCGGAGGACCTGCCGGCCTGGCGAAAGGAGGTGATTACGACCTATCGCGGCACGACGTTCTTTGCCGAGCGGTTTGAGTCCAAACGGATCGATACGCTGGCGGCCATCGAAGAGGACCTCTCCGACGATGCCCTGCGCGCCGCGTATCCCAACGACGGCCCCGGCGACAACCACGATCTGCTATTCGCTGCGCTCGACGTGATCTACCACGAGGACGGCCGCCAGGCGGAGGTCGTCTGCCGCGCGGTGGCGAATTTCGCCCGGGTTGTGTTGGCACGCAGCCAAGACGCATCGAAATGGGGCAAGATCGACACCGATATCGGCGGCATCCAAGGGCTCGACGGTATCGCTGCCGGCCTGGGCCATCTTTGGCATCGCGGCGGGGCCGATTTCGCGTTGGCGTACGACTATTTGTACGACTACATGACCGTCGAGCAACGCGATGTCTGCCGTCGGGCCATCTCGGCGGCCACCAAGGACCTCGTCTGTTGGGGCATGGGCTTTCCACGCGGCCGGGGGATCAGCAACTGGTACGGCTACCACGGCGAGATGGGCCCGATGCTGCTGGCCATCGAAGGCGAGGAGGGCTTTCGGGCGGACCAATGGGAGAAGTTTCGCCAGGCGATCCGCGATTGGGCCGAAGTGCATATCTACGAGACTGGCGGATCGAACGAAGACGGCTATACGGTCAACACGTCGCTGCGCGAGGGCCAGTTCACGCTGCTCGCCATGGCACGCCGTGGCGAAAACTACTTCGATTCGCCCAACATCCGCAACTACTGGAAGTGGGTCGTGCTCTCGCTGGTGCCCGGCGAAGACACCGGCGAGACGGTCGGTTATTCGTCGTGCCGGGTGAGCCCGTACGAGAGTGCTCCGGTGATGGTCCGCTGGGCGGCGCCGGGCGACAGGCGGATCAACTATTACCTTCGGCAATACAAAGGCCACGACTACAGCCGGCAGAATCGCTGGCAATACGCGCCGATGAGCACGCTGTTTTGTATGAACTGGGAAGACACGGATGCGTTGCCGTTGGACATGGCGAAGCTCGACTTGCCGATGACGGCCGTCTTCCCGTACCAGGGTCTGTTTATCACCCGAAGCGACTGGTCGGACGACGCGGCCTATCTGAATCTGCTTGCCCGGCACGACGCCTGGTACGATCGGCACGAGAACGTCGATCGCGGGCGGTTTGTCTTTGCCGCGCTGGGTCGGCGTTGGGCCGTCGACCGTCCCTGGGCCCAAGCACAGAAGAGCAGCGATCACAACCTGGTACATATCGACGGGCTGGCCCAAGCCGAAGCCCAGGTAGGGCGCGGCAAGGCCCCCAACGCGCGGCTCATCAAGCACGGGGACCTCGGTGCCTCAGACGCCGGCATGTTGAGCTACGCCGTGATGGACCTCGAGAACGCCTACGACTGGCTCTGGGCCCACAGTTGGGATTCGCCGGGCGACGGCTGGGAGCCGGAGACTCGCACTTTCGAGGAGCTCGGCTGGCCGTGGGAGCGTCCGGGCCAGCCGCCGGCCTTGCACGGGCACGACGATCCCGACGCCCCGAAGTACAACTTCACCGGCTGCAATCTCTGGCGGACGCCGAACAATCCGGTCGAGTTCTGCTGGCGGACCGGCGTCCTCGTCCGCGGCCAGTATCCCTACGCGATGATCGTCGACGACGTCAAGAAGGACGATCGAGACCGCACCTACGACTGGTACATGCAAGTGCCCGACGACGTGACGTTCATCCCCCAGGCCGACGGCAGCGTGCTGCTGGCCGAGAACGACGAGCAACAGACCTACAACCGCCCGAACGTCGGCTCGCGGCGGTTGCTGGTGATGCCGTTGGGCTCGACGAAGCCGGCCGTCAAGCTGGAGGAGTACACCTCGGGCATTTCTCGAAATACGGCCCACCGTGCCCGGCGGCTGGTGGTTTCTCGTCAAGGCCACGAGGGGCGTTTTCGCATGCTGCTCTATCCGTTTCGCACCACGGTCGAGCCGGCCGGCAGTACGAGCCGTGAGGATTGGGCCCGGCTGCCGCTGGGAGCTACCGTTGCGCAGTCCGGCCCGGCGACGTCCGACGGGTTCTTTGTGAAGTTCGAGGGGCAGAAGGACGAATGGACATGCACTCCCGGGCCGGACGGCCGCAGCCGTCTCGCCCTGCAACGCGGTGGGCAGCGGTGGGAAATCGAGTGACGAGCCGCCCGTCGGCCGCCGCACCCGTCAATTGGCTCTTTGTGCGGTGCCATTCTACGGCAGCCGTTCGACCTCCACGTAGAACGCCCCACAGAGCCCCTTGCCGTCGGCATCGTAGAACCAGGTTTGCAGCGTTGTCTTGCCGGCCGGCAGGGGCGCCGTGAACGTGACGGCTTTGTCGCCCGCGGCCACGGGCTCTCGTAGATCGACGTCGGCCACCTTCAGCCGCGCACTGGCCGCCGGCAGGGCCTTGCCGGGCGGGAAGCTGCCCTCGACGCCGCGATACTCCGGCAGCGGGGCGGTGATCGCGGTGTTGGCCTCGCGCGGCCAACGGCGCAGCGAAATCCGGTAGGTGCCCGCTCGGGCAATCTCGACGTTCCACGGGGCGTTCATCACCGGCATCGGACGCCCGCCGGGCAACGATCCTTCGACCACTGGCACGCCGAGTTGCCGGACGTCGAACGGCTGGGCGGCGGGCACGAGCTTGTCAGCCAGCCAGTCGAGCGACGTCAGACGCGCGGGGTTTTCGCGATCGGAACCGAGCACGATCGGCGCGAAGTCGTCGAGCGTCGGTTCGATCGTCTTCCACCAACTTTGATAGTGTGCATGCATGCTCGCGATTACATCGGGATTCTCCGCCGCGACGTTGCGTTCTTGTCCCGGGTCGGACTTGACGTCGTACAACTCCTCCCCATGCACCAACCGCCACCGGTTGTAGAGCACGGCCGAATCCCACTTCTGCGGCTGTGTGGGGTCGAGCCCGCCGTACTGCACCACCGCCATTCGCCGCCCCAACTCCGGTTGCTCCCGGCCGGACAATACCGGTGCAAGGCTGAGGCCGTCGAATCGCGTGCCGCGGGGCATCTTCAGCCGGCAGAGATCGGCCAGCGTGGGCAGCAAGTCGGTCACGTGCGTCAACGCACCGACGTCGCCCGCCGCCCGCAACTGGCCATCGGGCCAACGCAGGAAACACGGCACGCGATGTCCGCCGTCGTACAAGCTGGCCTTCGCCCCGCGCATGCCCGCGTTGTAGACCTTGATGCCGCCGGTGCCGCCGTTGTCGGTCATAAAGATCAGCAGCGTGTTCTCGCGCAGGCCGGTTTTGCCGAGCATCTTGTCGAGCCGCGCCATGTTCGCGTCGATGTTGGCCACCATGGCGAAGAAGCCGGCCGTGTCGCGGTCGAGATGGCGATACGGCCGTTTGTACTCTTCCGGCGCGAAGAACGGCCCGTGCGGTGCGTTGGTCGAAATGTAGACGAACATCGGCTCGTCGCGGCGGCGCTGCGCGTCGATCCAACGCAACGCTTCGTCGAACCAGACGTCGGTGCAATAGCCGGGAAACTGACGCACGGCGCCGTCGACGCGGAAGAAGTCGTCGAAGTAATCGTTGTTCCAATAGTCGGGCGTGGAGGTGATGCCCCAGCCGAGATGGTAGACGGCCCGCTGGAAACCGCGATCCTGCGGGCGATGGGGATAGTTGTCGCCGAGGTGCCACTTGCCGAAGACGGCCGTGCGGTAGCCGTTTCGGGCGAAGATCTCCGGCATGGTTGCCAGGCCTCGCCGTAGAAAAGTCCGCCCGGAACACGCGCAATAGGCCCCGCTACGGATCGCTGCCGTGCCGGTCAACAACTCCGCCCGGCTGGGCGTACACATCGGCGACACGTGAAAATCGGTCAGCCGGATGCTCTGGGCGTGCAGCTTGTCGAGATACGGCGTCTTCAAGACTGGATTGCCGTGGCAGGAGAGGTCGCCGTAGCCTTGATCGTCGGTAAGCACGATGATCACGTTGGGCCGCCGTAGCGTCTGTTCGCCGGCTGCCGAGGGGCCTGCGGCGGCGATGAAGGCCAGGATGGCCATCGTAGCGAATTGGTGAAGTGCCATGCGTCGATCCTCCGTAATTCCGATCGCGTGAGAGCTGCGACCTTTTCGAGTAGAGTCTATCCGGCAGATCGTGGCCTGCCGCTCGCGTTCCACGCTTCCCAAAGGGATTCGAGTTGGCCAACCTTCTCAGGAAGTTCTCCCGCCAGATCGGTCGTTTCGGCGGGATCGGCCTGAATGTCGTAGAGTTCCCAGGCCTTGTCGTCCATTCGCACGAGCTTCCAGCGCCCGCTGCGGACGGCGCGGCCGTGGGCGAACTTCCAAAACAGCGCGTCGTGGCCGGCCCGGCGTTGACCGCGAAAGATCGGCATCAGACTCTTACCGTCGGCGGGCCCGACGGCTCGGCCGTTGTACGCTTGGGGATACGCCACGCCGGCCGCGTCCAGCGCGGTCGGCAGCAGGTCGATGACGTGGGCCACCTGATCGGTAAGTTGTCCGCCCCGGGTAATGACGGCCGGCCATCGCGCGATCAGCGGCACGCGCGTACCGCCCTCGTGGTCGTATTGCTTGAAGAGCCTCAGCGGCGTGTTGCTGGAGTTGGCCCAGCCGTAGCCGTAGCTCTGCCAAGTGTCTTCGGGGCCGGGCATGACGCCGGGCCGGTTGCCGACCACCAGCGGCCGGCCGTCGCGCGTGGCCGCGTTTAAGAAGCTCCCTTTGCGGTTGGCACCGTACTCCACGTGGCAGCCGCCGTTGTCGATGGTGAAGAGGATCAGCGTGTTGTCCAGACGGCCCCGTTCCTCGAGCGCTTGCAGGATGCGGCCGATGCCCCGGTCCATGCGGTCGACTTGCGCCGCGTAAACCTCCATGCGGCGCTGTTGCCAGGCCTTGTTCGGATCGTCGTCCCACGCCGGCACGTCCGGATGACGCGGCGACAGGGGCGTCTCTTCGCGGACGACGCCCAGTTGCTTCATCCGGGCCAGCCGCGTTTCCCGTAAGCGGTCCCACCCGCCGGCGTAGCATCCCTTGTATTTGGCAACATCTTCCGGCAGCGCGTGCAGCGGCCAATGGGCGGCCGTGTAGGCGACGTACAGAAAGAGCGGCGTCTGCTTCGGCGTCTGGCGGATGTAGGCGGCCGCGTTGTCGCTGATCGCATCGGTGTAGTAGAAGTCCTCGTTCGCTTGCCACTCGTGCTCGGCCGGCTCGCCGTCGCGGGTGAGCATCAGCGGCGCGAAGAAGCTGCCGCAGCCGATGGGCGTGCCGTAGAAGTGGTCAAAGCCGCGCTTCAGCGGAGCCGATCGGGCAGGGCCAACGTCGTTCGTGTTGTGCCATTTGCCCGCCATGCAACTGCGGTACCCGGCCGTCTTGAGGGCTTCCGGGATCGTCACGTTCGCGCCGTCGGCAAAGCCGCGGATCCAGTAGCGGCCGGTCAACAACGTGGTACGGGTCGGGGCACACATGTTCTCCGTGTAGTACCGCGTGAAGCGGATGCCCTGTGCGGCAAGGCCGTCGAGGTTTGGCGTCTCGATCTCGCCGCCGTAACAGCCGAGATCGGAATAGCCCATGTCGTCGGCAATCAGGATCACAACGTCCGGCCGGGCGGCGTCGTCAGGCGCTGGCTCTTCTGCCTGCATCACGCTTAGACAGGCCGCCGTAACGGCCCCAACGCTCACGGCCCTTAGAAAGTCGTGTCGATTCATCGCCGGGACCCTCCACTGGATTCTATCGCGAACGCTCTCGCGCGACGTTTCCAGCCGAGTTCATCCGCCGACCAAGGAGGTCCTCCCGATGGTGCACACGGTTATCGACGCCGCCACCGTATTATGGTCGGGTTGCCGCGTAATCGCAACTGCGTGACGCACACTCAGGTGACGGTGGCGGCCGCCGCCTCGGCAACGGCGTGGTCGTTCTCGACCGTGCTGCCGGAAACTCCAACGGCGCCGATCACCGTCCCGTCGCCGTCGGTCAACGGCACGCCGCCGGGAAAGCTGATCAGCCCGCCGTTGGAGTGTTCGATGTTGTAGAGTGCACCGCCAGGCTGAGACAATTCGCCGATCGTGCCGGTGTTCATGTCGAAGAACCGGGCCGTGCGGGCCTTCTTGATCGCGATGTCGATCGATCCCAACCAGGCGCCGTCCATCCGGGCAAAGGCCTTCAGATTGGCGCCGGCGTCGACCACGGCGATGTCCATCTTCGTATCGAGTTCTTCCGATTTGGCGATCGCGGCCGCGAGGGCCTTTTGCGCTTGGTCTAACGAAACGTCGGACATTCGTTGCTCCTGCAAAGTGTCGCTGTCCCCGCTCCCGGCAACGGGCGTCGAGGATTGCGATTGTGGTTGTGGTTGTGGTGCTTTTCGCCGCCCCGGCCGAGAACGCATCTTCGTGAGTGTCCATCGAGAGATCACCTCTCGGGGACGCCTGATCGCCCTCGCGGGTCGTGGCTCGGGACATTCTTCCGGCAACCATCAATAAAGGAAAGCCGTTAACGCGACGCACACTCCAACAACGAGCGTTCGGCGAGGTGCCCCAAACGGACACTATTGCCTCCCGCACATATAATGGGCTGACGCAACACGGCACATTCAACCGGCGGCGGTCTGCGCAGGACCGTACTCACCCCCTTCCTTGTGGGTGGATCGGCGACCCTGCGGCGTCGCTACGAGGAGGTGAACGATGCGAGGCTTTACGACTGGGGGCATTGGCAACCTTACGGTTCTCTTGGCGGCCTTGCTTTGGTCGGTCGGCAGCGGCGCGTCGCTTGCTGCAGCCGACGACGTGCCGGCCGAGATGGTTCAGGCCGCCGAGCGATTTGTCATGTCGCTAGAGGACCAACAGCGCGACCGCGTGGCGGCCGAGTTCGACAGCCCGCGGCGGACCTTCTGGCACTATTTTCCGTCGACGATGCTCGAGTCACAGGGCGGGAGGCCGGGGCTGCCGCTGAAGGAGATGACGCCCGAGCAGCGCGTTTTGGCCCATGCGCTGTTGAGCGCGGCGCTAAGCCATAAGGGCTATCAGCAGGCGATGACGATCGTGATGCTCGAAGCCATCTTGCGCGATCTGCAAGAGGGTAATCCGGCACGCGATCCCGAGTTGTATCACGTGGCCGTCTTCGGAACGCCGTCGACCGAGAAGACCTGGGGTTGGTGTTTCGAGGGGCATCACCTCTCGGTCAACGTCACGCTGGTCGACGGGCAACGGTTTTGCGTCACGCCGTCGTTCTTCGGCAGCAACCCGGCCAAGGCGAAGCAGGGACGGTTTGAAGGCGTCGAGGCGCTGGCGGCCGAGCAGCATCTCGCCCGGGAGTTGGTTCGCTCGCTTTCGGACGAACAGCGCACGGCGGCCGTGATCTCCGAAGAGGCCCCGCGCGACATCATCACACGCGCAGACCCCAAAGTGGGGCAAGATCGGTTCCAGCCGCCGCAGGGCATTGCCTTCGAGAAGCTCGACGACCGGCAGCAGAAGCTGCTGCTTCGCTTGGTCAACGAGTTCGTGACGAAATACCGTCCACCGATCGTCGCGCAGATCGAAGACCACACGCCGTTGGTCAACGGGAATGGCGCGTACTTCGCCTGGGCCGGCAGCCTTGAGCCCGGCGAGGGCCACTACTACCGTATCCAAACGCGGGCGTTTCTGTTTGAATACGACAATACCCAGAACGGAGCCAACCACATCCACGCCGTGTGGCGCCAGTTCGACGGCGACTTCGGCGAGGACCTGCTCCGCAGCCACTACGAGAACGCGGAGCATCACCGGCACGATCACGAGCACTCGCACGCTCGTCTCCATCCGCAACGAGAGTAACGTAGCGTTGCCCGACACGTTGGCGTTCGCGTATAGTAGTCGTCTCGCTCCGCGAGACGTCATGACATCTCGCGGAGCGAGATGACTACTATGATCAGATCACTACTATGAGGAGATCTCGCAATGAACAAGACGGAAGTCATCAGGCGTCTGAAGGCTTTGGGCAACGAGCAAACGCGCAAGACGTACGCGCGGCACGGCATCACCGGCGACGCGTACGGCGTTCGCTACGGCGACCTCGGCAAGCTGGTCAAGAGCGTCGGCACGGACCACGCTTTGGCCGAGGAACTCTGGGCGACCGGCAATCACGACGCCCGTGTGTTGGCCACGATGATCGCCGACCCAACGCAGATCAAGGCCGGCGCGGTCGATCGCTGGGTCAAAGCCGTCGACAACGCGTTGATGCTCGACGCGGTGACGAAACTCGTCGCCAAGACGGCGGTGGCCCGCAAGCGCGTCGACAAGTGGATCGACTCGCGGCAGGAGTGGATCGCCACGGCCGGCTGGCATCTGCTGGCTGCGATGCTCTGCAACGACGACGAGCGGCTGACCGACGACGAATTGGCCAAGTACGTCGATCGGATCGAGGCCCGCGTTCACGAGAGCCCGAATTGGGTCCGCAACGCGATGAACGGCGCCCTGATTTCCATCGGGCTGCGCAACGCGGCGCTACAGAAGCGAGCACTTGCAGCCGCCGGGCGGATCGGCAACGTTGAGGTGGACCACGGCCAGACGGCCTGCAAGACGCCCGATGCCGCCGCGTACATCAAGAAGGCGGCCGCACATCGCAGCCGGAAGAAGACGGCGCCGAAGAGGAAGAAACAAGCGGTGCCAACGTAAGGCCAGTGCGCGGGTGCCATGCCCACGCTCGCGTGGGCATGCCGGAAATGCGGTCGCACATGCCCACGCGAGCGTGGACATTTCACCCAGAGTCTTGACGGAAGACAACGGCTACTTCCCCGAGTACCAGACTCCCCGCAGCCAACGGTGGCGACGTAGCCTGAGCAATAGCGCCTCCGGCAGTTCCGGCTTTGCTGTGACGCCCAGGTTCCGCTCGACCTGTTCGGGTTTGCGCATCCCCGGGATCACTGTGCTAACACCGTCGGCCGCCAGGGCAAACTTCAAGGCGACGTCGGCCAGCGTGTAGTCGGCGTCGCCACACGATTCGGCCACGTCCGCTTCAATCGCCGCCGCGCGACGCAACGTCCGATCCAGCCGATCGCCGTCGAAGTACCGGCTGCGGAAGTCGTTCTCGGGGAATCGATGCCCGGGGCGATACTTGCCCGTCAGGCTGCCTTCGTCGAAGACCACGCGAACGATCACGCCGGTGCCCGTCTCGACGGCCGTCGGCAGGAGTTCGGCGGCCGGGTCCTGCTCGAACAGGTTGAAGATGATCTGCACCACGTCGAGATAGCCGCGCCGCATCAGGTCGACGACGCAGTTCTGGTCGTGCTCCGGCGTGGAGATGCCGATCTGCCGGATCTTGCCTTCGTCGCGCAAGCGGCGGAGAATCTCCAAGGGAGCCGGATCGCGATTCCACGCCCGGGTCCACGTGTGTAACTGGAGGAGGTCCAGGCAGTTCGTGCCGAGATTCCGCAGCCGCTCTTCGACGTTGCGGCGAAGATAGGCCTCCGGATAGCGTTCTTCTGCGCTGCAATACGGGCTCGGCGGCCACGGACCGTCTTGCGGCGGCGTCTTGGTGGCCACGTAGACGCGCTCGCTCCGCGACCGCAGCGCCTCGGCGATTATCCGTTCGCTGCGTCCGTCGCCGTATCCGGCGGCCGTGTCGATGAAGTTCAGGCCCAGGTCGATGGCTTTGTGCAGGGCGTCGATCGAGTCGCGGTCGTTCTGGCCACCCCATTGACCGCCCAACGGCCAGCCGCCGAAGCCGATTTCGGAGACGTCCATCCCGGTCTTGCCCAACGCTCGGTAGTTCATCGGCTCCCCATCTACGCCAGAATCTTGTCGACCACGTGGCCGGCGACGTCGGTCAGGCGGAAATCGCGGCCTCGGTAGCGATACGTCAGCCTTTCGTGATCGATACCCAGGAGGTGAAGCATCGTGGCGTGCAGATCGTTGACGTGGACCACGTCTTCGACGGCGTTGTAGCCCAACTCGTCGGTGGCGCCGTGTGTGATGCCGGGCTTGATGCCACCGCCGGCGAGAAACATCGAAAAGCCCTTCATATGGTGGTCGCGGCCGTTGCCCTGGGCCATCGGCGTGCGGCCGAACTCGCCACCCCAGACGATCAGCGTGTCGTCGAGCATGCCGCGCTGTTTGAGGTCCTTGATCAGCGCGGCGGTGGCCTGGTCGACCTCTTTGGACGTGATCTCCATAGCGCGTTTGATGCCGCCGTGGTGGTCCCAGGCGCGGTGGTAGAGTTGGATGAACCGCACGCCCCGCTCGGCCAAACGCCGAGCCAACAGGCAGTTCGAGGCGTAGGAACCGTCGCCGCCGCGGGTGCCGTAGAGCTCAAAGGCCGACTCCGGTTCGCTGGCAAAGTCGACCAGCTCAGGAATGCTCTCCTGCATGCGATACGCCATCTTGTTCTGGGCAATCCGCGTGGCGATCTCGGGGTCGTTGACCGACTGGCCATGCAGCGCGTTGATGGCATTGGCCGCCTCGACCACGTCGCCTTGCATGGCACGATCGACCCCGGCCGGGTTGCCCACGTACGACACCGGGTCACCGGTCGACTGGAACTCGACCCCCTGATAGCGGCTGGGCAGGAACCCGCTGTGCCATTGCCGGGCGGCGATCGGCTGCGACTGGCCGCCCTTGCCGATCGACGTGAGCACCACGAAGCCGGGCAGGTCTTCCGCTTCGCTGCCGAGCCCCCACATCAGCCAGGAGCCCATCGCCGGCCGGCCGGGGACGATCGAGCCGGTATTCATGAACGTATGGGCCGGGTCGTGATTGATCGCCTCGGTGTGCATCGAGCGAATGATGCAGATGTCGTCGGCCACCGCACCGAGGCCGGGAAACAGCGTGCAGATCTCCGGTTG
>CAYYNP010000165.1:0-22213 GCA_964472545.1 uncultured Planctomycetaceae bacterium
ACAATTGCACGCTGATGCGGGGGCTATACACCAACGGTGGGGGGGCTGGGGTCGAGCGCAGCGAGCCCGCAGGCAAAAACATGCTGGGGGCTCGCCGCGCTCGACCCCAGCCACCCATCAACTTCGTTGTTGCCGACTTCTAACGGCCGGGCATCTCCTGTGGCCAACCCTCTTCCGCCCAATTCTCTTCGGTCCGAAGCTCCTCGGCCGGTTCGTCCGGCGGGCCGTCGAGTTCTCGACGGATCGCACGTGCGCGCCGGCGGAGAAACAGACCGAACAGGAAGGGAAGCGACATCATCAGCCACAGCAGCACGAGCACCGGCGCGGCCGCCCCGGGCTTGCCTTGGGCAACCAGCACGACCATCAACAACGCGCACACGAACGACCACAGCCCGCCGGGCAAGACGAAGAGGCACCCGACCGCCGAAAGGGCGCGGGCCTTGCGGAACTTGTACTGCCGCCCGGCCGTCTCGGCCATTTCGACCGCCCGTTGTTCGGCGAGTTCCTGGGCCTCTTCGGCCTCCTCATCGCTGAAGCGGTAGCGGCAATAGCGGCACAGCCGGGCTTCGAGTCTGATCAGTTCGGCACAGTCCGGGCAGGTCTTCGTGCCGGCCTGCACGTGCGACATCAGCGCCTGCCCGCCGCCTTCGATGCTCTCCTGCCCACACAGGTTGCACCGCGTTACACCCAGCCCCCGGCTCAACGGCAACACCGGCAAGAAGAAGAGCGTGAACCAATCGCGGCGGCGTTCCAGCGTGTGGAAGGTCTCCTTCCCACAGGTGGCGCACGAGCGGAGGTCCTGTCCGCAATGTCGTGAGGAAGTGCTGAAGCCGTAGAATACCATGCGACCGCCTCCGCCCGGTCCGCCGGAATCGGGTCTGCCGGAGCCGGGCACGGCGAGACTCAGAGAAAGGGTGGGTAATGGGACTCGAACCCACGACTTCTGGAACCACAATCCAGTGCTCTAACCAACTGAGCTACACCCACCATGTCTTGCGTAGCAAGGACTTACGTCGAATTCGGACGGACACTCCTGTGGGGGGTTGCGACCAATTTGTGTCCAATCGCCCTTCGGCGTAACTAATTCTAACACGCCGTCTGAGACGTGTGAAGCCGTGCCAAATGGCAACCGCGTCAAGGCTTCTCGCTTAGTGCCCACGTGGACCTTGGCGTACAACCCCATCTTCATTGCGAGCGTCTTGTGGATCTTGGTCGCGCGAAGGTCGAAGCTACAGAGGATCTCTGCCGGCAGATCAACGGTCTGCTCGAAGTGGTCCCGATCAATGGACGCTTCCGTCGCAGCCTCCCAATCGGCAACGTCGTCTTCTGTGCTGTCGATAGCATCGACGTGCGCCGACTGATCTGGGAGGCCGTGAAGGACAAAGTGGTGTTCTTCACGGATGGGCGGATGAGTGCGGAGGTCATCCGTGTACTGACCGCTTGTGATCCGGCCGGTCGCATGCACTATCCCCGAACGCTCTTCTCCGCCGAGGAAGCGTTTGTTGGTTCGTGTACGGGGGAATTCCGGGGACGGGGAATTCCGGGGACGGTTTACTGATCAACTCTTCACAACACCCCGCCGGGCGCGATGCCCACACTGGTCGCGGGCATGCGTGAAACGATAGGAGCAGTGTAGCGGCCGCGTGCTCGAATACAGCTCCGGCGACACGTTCCGCGAGCGGCAGCTCTGGGAGCCGGGCGTCGATCAACTCTTGGCCATCGACGGCGCCCCGCGGGTCAGCCGGCAGTTTCTCTATGGGCCGGCGGTCGATCAACTGCTGGCCGCCGAGGATATCGACTACGACGGCAACGGAAACGTCGACGACACCGATATCCTGTGGACGCTCTTGGACCACCAGAACACCGTCCGGCGTCTTTACGGCATCGCCGACGGCCAGACCGAGGAGTCGGTCTTGTCGACATTCACCTACGACGACTTCGGACGTCCCGGCGTTGCACATGAGTTGGTCCGGCACGCCGGGCGGCCCTACGACTCGGAAACCGACCTCTTCTACAACCGCGCCCGCTACTACGACCCGAACGCCGGGCGGTTCATCAGCCAAGACCCGCTGGGCTTCGGCGGCGGGGATACAAATCTCGATCGATACGCCGGCAACTCGCCCAGCAACGCGACCGATCCGGGCGGGTGTCGGGCGTCGTTCTGGGGCGATCCGGTCGATTGGGCCTACGGGACCGATGGGGCGATCTGGGACTGGGGGCGTCGGAGAGTCCGGTCGGGCGGTTCTATCAACGCCTCGGCGACGCGGTCAACGAACGTCATCCTGGCCAACGCCAACGGATGGACGCTGCTCGGCAATACGGCGGTCTTCGCAATCACCACGATGGACCGCGTCCCTCCAGCCAGCAGGCGTGCCCCATGACACCCCGTGGCCCTGCCTCCCAAAAACGCCGTGGAAGGCCTCTGCGGCGGCGTTTCTTCCCACGATAGCCGGAAAGAGTACCAAAACACCTCTTTCGCCTCGGCGCGAAAAAACCCTGTAGGGAAGCACTGAAATCGTGTCAGAATCGATGTTTCAGGGGCACGCTGCCGCCACCTTCGCCCAGCGGCCCCCTGAGCCCGGATTCCCCGCCCAATAAACCGTGCCGTCGGGGGGTGCATTTGCGTCTCTGGCCCTGGACAATGTCACCATGAAGGTGCCTCCAGGTACGACAGCGGGTAGGCTACAGAATCGCCCTCCGATACGGAATTCTTGCCCGCGGTCGATGGCCAATCGCAATTAAGGAGGGGGGTGAGGTTGCGCGCCCGGCTAGCACGATTGACTCGCGGCAGTGTGACCATGATCGGCGAGCGGCTTCTGCTCCGACCATCACCCCGTGATGTTCAAAACGTCGATTCCCGAAGGCGATGGTGACGGCTAGATCGTCACGGAGCTTTCGCGTGCCCGCTTTCAGGGGCACCACGAAACGTCGCGACACAATGGCAGAAGGGAGCGACATAGTGGGTGCCAAGAACGTGGTTATTTGCCTCGACGGGACGGGCAATCAATTCAGGGAGCACAACTCTAACGTCGTCAAGCTCTTTCGTGTGCTTCGGCGTGATCCCACGGCGCAAGTGGCGTACTACGACCCTGGCGTGGGTACCCTGGCAAGTCCCGACTACAAAACGCCGGTTGCGAAGAAGCTCAACAAGGCCCTCGGCCTTGCATTTGGCCGGGGTCTCACGAGGAACGTTGAGGAAGCCTATTCCTTTCTGATGGAACAGTATCACGAGGGAGACAATATCCTACTCTTCGGGTTTAGTCGCGGCGCCTACACCGCTCGCGTCCTCGCAGGGTTCATTCACTGCTGCGGCCTTCTGGAGAAGGGGTGCCAGAACCTGATCCCTTATGCGATGAATCTGTACAAAGCGGCGGGCAAACTAGATTTCAAAGTCCTTGGGAAGTTCAAGGCAACCTATGGGCGGAAGTGTGACGTCGAGATTCACTTCCTGGGTCTCTGGGATACCGTGAGCACGTTCGGATGGGTGTACGATCCAATCTCCCTCCCCTACACCACCAACAACAAGAGCGTCACGACCGTCCGACATGCGCTCGCTATCGACGAGCGGCGGGTCTTCTTTCGCCCAAAGCACTGGGGCACAGAAGTAGCCTGCGACACAAGAGAGGTCTGGTTTGCGGGTGTCCATTCAGACATAGGAGGAGGCTATCCAGAAGAGGAGTCTGGATTGGCGAAGATCGCCCTCAAATGGATGATTGAAGAGGCCTGCAACTGTGGCCTACTGGTAGACAACGACAATTATCAACAGTACGTACTCGGCACGCACGAGGGAAAGCCGTACAAGGATTACGCAGGCCCCTGCCATCTAGGGCAAATGCACAGGTCGCTCAAAGGCCCCTGGTGGGGTGTCGAGTTCTTGCCCCAGCGTGTCTGGCGACCAGAAGAGAAGCGCCGGCGGTGGCAGTTTCTTCCTCGGCCAGCGCGAAGGCGGGTGATCGCTCCCGGCTCGACACTCCATTACACCGTGCTGAAGCGGATGGAGGAAGGCGAGTACCAGCCGGCGAATCTCCCTCCGGCGGATGAGGTCCTAGATAGGTTTGAGATCGACGGGTCGCCTGAGAACGACGGCTCATCCTGATCTCGTTTGACTGATGGGCAGACACACGAGACAGTTCCGTTCTATTCCACTCCCAACTGAAGGAGAATGCCATGTTCAAGCGACTGGCCGTAGCTGCAATCGTGCTCCTTGTCGCTTCCGTCTCGTTCGCCGAGGACACCATCTCCATGGCGTCCTGGAACATCCGGAACATCTCCAGCGATAGTCGGTCGGATGCCGAGTTGGGGATCATCGCCCTGGTCATCTTCCGCTACGACTTCATCGCTTGCCAAGAAGTTCACGACGAGGAGGTGTTTCGGCGACTCCAAGTGATCCTCAAGAGAGACTTCCAGGCGGACTACGACTTCGACGTGAGTGACCCCGTGGGGCATAACAAGAAGGAGCGATATGCGTTCATGTGGCGTACCGATAAGGTAGAACAGACAAAGGCCGGCGCCTTCTACGATGACGTTGGCGACAAGTTCGAGCGCGAACCGTACTTCGCGTCGTTCAAGGCTGGCAATTTCGACTGGACCGTTGCAACGATTCACTTGCTCTACGGTGACAACGAAGCAGACCGCCGACCTGAGTTGCTCTTGCTGGGATGACGTGTATTGCTCTCTGCGAAATGTCGGCGACGAAAAGGACATAATCATCTGTGGCGATTTCAATTTCGACCCGACCGACGAAGGATGGGAGGAATTGAAGGGTGAAGACGAGATGTCGTTTGCCATCAGCCCGCCAGCGAAGACGACCATCGCCAACGTGTCATTGTATGACGACTTCTGGTGGCCAAAAGCGTCGAAGGAGGTCGTTGCCGATAGTGGAAGTGTCTACGCCTTCGACGAGCTAATGTACCCGCCCGGTTCCCGCAAGGAAGCGAACCGGCTCACGAGTGACTATCGGCCAATTAGCGTGACCGTGACGACCAACGGTGGTGACGACGACTGAAGCAAGTGCAAGACTCGCGATCTCCCATGGCCGTCTGCGCGGAGCAACGCCTCCTCGCCACCAGGCAGTGGCTGGAGTTGACCGCCGTGACCCCTCCGGCGCCGAGATGCCGTGGAAGGCCTCTACGGCAGCGTTTTTTCCCGAGATAGCCGGCAGGGGTATCAGAACACCTATTTCGCCTTAGCGCGAAAAGACCCCTGTAGGGAACAGGCACCACGGCGCCAGAATCGATGTCTGAGGGGCACCCAGCCGCCGCTTCCGTCCATCGGGCAACTGAGCCCGAATTCGCCGCCCGGTCGGACATGCCGATGGGGTGTAGCGTGGTGTCTCTGGCTTGGGACGGGGCCACCTGTAGAACCGGGTCGACTTCCTGCTCCGAAAGCCCGCTTCGACAGCGCCGAAGGTCGGGGGACTCAAGATGAGGAACTTGACGCTGGCCATTCCCGGCTCGACGTACCCGGCCTACCCCGGCTCTCCCATCGACAACATCTACGTGGCCGGAGCCATCGACGGCTGCTGCTTCTCGGATGCGTTTCGAGGCCGAAGGTTCCCCAGAACACTCCCGACGGCTACGATGCCACACGCATGGTCATGCTGGGCCTGATTCGTCAGTTCGAGGTCCACGGCGACCACATCGCAATGGTCCCCCACCGCGATTGCCTGATCGTGACCGGCTCCGAAGACGTGGACGGACTGCGTGGGATGGCCTCAATTGCTGAAGAAGAACTCCAGAAGGTCCGCAGCATTTCCGGGCTGGCGTTTCGGTTGGTGGGCGATGACTGGGAACCGTGGATGCCGGATGCGGGACATCCCCACCACGGCCAGTACACGGCGTTTCGGATTCAATCCTTCGGCCGGGACTACGCCGACCAGAAGGACCTTCTCGACAAGCTACACGAGCAGACCGGCGAGGATACGTTCGTGGCCACCTACAGCGGGATTCAAGACAACGACACTGGCGAGTTGTTCAGCTACGCTGTATGGCCCAAGGGTGTCTCGACGCTGCTGCCGAAGGTGGACAAGCTCGCCCTGTTGAGGTCTGAGAATGACGAGCCGGACTTCCTGGAGTGGGACC
Organism: uncultured Planctomycetaceae bacterium; assembly: GCA_964472545.1. GTDB lineage: Bacteria > Planctomycetota > Planctomycetia > Pirellulales > Thermoguttaceae > CAYYNP01. The sequence goes on from CAYYNP010000165.1 coordinate 6,081, forward strand.
GGGTTGTCGAAGTGACCGGCGACTTCATGGTGCCTGCCGACATGTATCCAGAGCGTTTTCGCGTGGACGAGTTTCCCACGGACGGCCAACTGAGATCGATGGGCGGTTGAGGCTCGTGAAGGAACTGAGACCTCGCACAGGGGCACAACAAGAGGAGACCCAAGGATGAAGACCTCCCCTTTCCTGGCCCTTGTGCTCGCCGTGGCCGTTGCTGGCGCAGGCGTCTACTTCGCCACGAAGTCACCCGAGCCGCCCCTCGCCCCTTCGCCAGCCGCGTCGCTGTCCCGGGCTGAACCGGCAACACCAACGGAACCACGGCCGCCGGCACCCGTGCCAGCACCACCTGAGTTCCGTCCGGCCGACGCCGACTTCCTCTCGATATGTTCGTTCAACATTCAGTTCCTCGGCAACTCCAAGGACCGAGACGATGCCACACTGGCCAGCATCCTTGATGCCTACGACATCGTCGTCATCCAGGAACTCGTCGCTCCGCCGTATGACGGCACGTTCCCCGACGGTGAGGCGTTCAGGCCCGATGCTGAAGCAGCCGAGTTCTTCGACGCGGTGGCCGACCTGGGGTTCGACCACGTCCTGTCGGAGGAAGACACCGGCACGGGCGATCGCTTGCACATCAACAGTTCATCGACCGAGTGGTACGTCGCCTTCTTCCGACCCGGCAGCGTCGACGTCGCCGAGGACCTGCCGAGTGGCTTCCTGGCCGGGGACCGGTCGAACCACGACGACTACGAGCGTGTGCCCTACGCCTTCGCCTTTCGAGCCGAGAACGGCGCGGTGGACTTCGTGCTGGTGTCCGTTCACCTGAAGCCCGATGCTGGGCCTGCGAACCGGGCTCGGCGGCAACATGAACTGGCTTCGATAGCTGCTTGGATCGACGCGAACAATGAGGTCGAGCGGGACTTCATCATCCTCGGGGACACGAACATCCAAAACGCCGGCGAGTTGGCGAACGCCACACCGCCACACTTCGCCTCGCTGAACGATGAGTGCTGGCCGACGAACACCAAGGGCGATAAGCCATACGACCACGTGATGTTCCTCCCAGGCTACTCGACCGAGGTTGACCTGAAATTCGACATGGCGGTCGTCGACCTGGTCAAGGCGATGAGGGGACGCTGGCGTACGCCGAGTCCGTATCCAGGCGATCCGTACGACCACAACGAGTTCAGGAAGTTCTACTCGGATCATCACCCGGTTGTGTTCCGGCTGAGGGTGCCGGCGGTGGATGATGATTGACGTGTTTCGGTTCGCGGTGATCGCCGGGCACCCGATGACGTTGGTGTGGATGGAGACGAGAGTCCCGAAATACGGTGGTTTTCCGCACCACATGGCAGCGAGCATGTCCCGCGTTGATCTCAGGACGTCGACGGAGCGAAACGCTGTCGGTACGGCTGCAAGCCTCTCTCCGAAGACCCTCGCCCTCAACAGCAGGGACAAGAGTGAAGCTCGTTCTGGAGTGTCGACAGAATCTGCGCATCCGGCTCGCCTGGGGTCTTCGCTTGCACGACAGGACTGATTTTGACGCCGGTCAATTGTCCGAAGGCGTCGAAACGCTCGCGCATGTCGCCCAGCACGTAACTGCTATGGAACCCACACCTCTGGCCCGGGCGGTAGGTGTGCGTGTCCCAATCGTCCAGGCCGTCTACTTTCAACTCGACCGCCGTTCGGCAGAGGAAGGCGGGCGGTTGGGCAATGTTCGACACCACGCTACCGCTGCCCACAGCATACTCCCTATTGTCTCCCCTGGTCAGGGGCGTGATGAGCGTCACCTTCTCACCCTCGGGCCAGAAGACCTGGGGCACGCAAGCCGGTCGCCCGTGAAAATCGCGCAACTGGTACGGCGCTCGATACTCGTCCTTCGTTCCGCGGAGTTTGGTGGGCGAGTAGCAGTGGGATATGACCATCGTGTTTGTTGCGGTCAGGTGCCCGCAGTTTCCCATGACCGACGGTCGCCCGCAGATCAAGTGCGATACCAGGTTTGCCACGCCGAAGTCCAGGTCTCCTTCGCAAGTCCCCGCCAACCCTTCGTCGTTCAGACGCGATATCGCCACGCAAGCCGGCCCCGGATCGCCCGGCGCCCCAACGCAGGCGGAGCCGGCAACGACGGCGCCCCGGCAGTCGTTCTTTCGAATCAGATCTCGCAAGACGACGTAGTGCTTAGCCGCGTTGAGGATCGCGTTTTTCTCCGGCTCAATAACCGCCTTGGCAGTCTTTCTGCAGAAGTCGGCCAACTGCCGCATCTCGTCGCTGGCTTCGTAGTGGTGGTAAATCGCAAGGTAGTCGGGGAAATTGACGAATCCCGGCCCCAACAAGTGATTGTTGCTGACGTCGTGGATGCGGTTCTCTTCATAGATTTCTTTGGGGTTTGGCGAGGCATACGCCAATCTCGCCTGCTTCAGCCGCGCACGAGCACTCACCAGCCGCAGGGACGTCTTCAGCCAACTCACGTCTGGCGCCGTGCATGTATAGCTGTAGGGCTTACCGTATCGAACGGGTGGCCCGAATCTGATGTTGGGCAGGTTGAAGAAGACGAGGGTGGGGACGTCGCCGCGGGCGTCGAGGATCTTCCGAACAGGGTCCCAGGCCTTCCGGCCACCCCATCCGACGCCCCAAGTGTGGAGCATATGGCCGGTCAAAATCAGCCCCGCCGGCGGCGCCTTCTTCAGATCCGCCAACAGGCCGCTGATCTCCTGATCGCTGGTCACGGGTTTGCGCATTCGGATTTCGACATCGATTTCCCTGCCCTCCTCCTTCAGAATCTTCTCGTACAGGTTGCGCTGGTGGTTGTACGTGTCGGTGCCGTATCCCCAGTCCATCTGGCCCGTTGCCGGTTTACCTTGCGGCCACAAGGACACCACGTCCACCACGGGCTTCTCGGCAGTGCGCGCGTCGGGCGGGGCCGCTTCAGCGGCAAAGCCCAGAACGTCGTCCAAGAGGGACGACGCGGTTGCGAACGCAGTGGCACCTCCCACCGCCTGAATGAACGCACGCCGGCTTACCCCGCTAGCACAATGGCGGCAATCGGATCTTTCTCGATCGTGCATCCTCTGTTCTCCTGTTGAAGTGGCGTGTCTTGGAGACGCGAGCCGCTCACAATTCCCGAGGTAGCCGTGCATTCACCATGTCTACACATCGCTGAAGTCTTCCCACGGCTGACGCAGCTTCTTAAGGACATACCCAACCTCGCGGAGCCAGTCGCCGTAGCTGACCAGCACGTGAAACCCGACCTGGTCCTTCAGCTTCTTCCAGTCACCCTCCACCTCGATATCCATCTGTGAGCGGCAGGCCGGTAGCGATGGGACTTCGACGATTTTGCCTTTGAATCCTTGCCATTTCGAGCCGTCGTAAGCCGGAATGACGACCGTGACCGTCTGGCCCTTGGTGTAATGCACCTTGGTGGCGGCCCCATAGTCCGATTCGTAGTGCGTCATGATGTCGGTCGGCTCGTCGTCCCGTCCGTTCATCCTCCGCGGCGCGGCGCAGTGGGCCACCGTGTAGATGCCGTCGTGGGGGAAATGCGAGTTGCAGACGAATGCGGGCCGGTGGGCGATCCAGCGCAACAACACGCCCGGCACGGTATGTACCGGCCACACATGGCAGTAAGCCGTGAGACCTTCGTCGCAGAGCAGTGCAAAGAGCAGACACGGTGGCGTGCCAAGCGTCGTGATCACCCCTCGGCCCATGCACCCGCTGATGCCGATATTGGTCGCGCCAACTTCCTTCATCAGTTCCTTGGCCGCACGACGGGCCAAGAGCGTGTTGAAAACGAACTTGCGCTCGGTCATCAATTTCACGTTCGATTGGGCGAGCAGGTTCGTCGTCTGCCGCTCCACCAGTTCGACCACCTTCTTGTCGGCACGGGCCGCCTCGAGTCGCTTGCCGAATTCGGTCAACGGCACGACTTCGTATTCGTAGCCCCAAACGTCAATGGACTTCTGGTAGTCGCCGCCCATGCGATCGATCTTGCCGATGGCGAGGACCTTAGTTCCCCGGGCGTTCTTCAAGGCGTACAAGGCGCGCAGCCGCCACATGACCTCGTCGTAGTCGTCCACAACCATGTCGCACGAGTCGTAGTTCGGCTCGAGATCCGTATCACCTGGTGAGTGTCGGAGCAGGTACGTTCCGATGGAAACGTGCATGCCGTAGTTCGGCTTGGTGCGGTGGCGCACGAAGACGATTCCCGGCGCCTGGGAGCCTAGATCGCTGGCAATGCGGCGCCCGTCGTAGCCGCAGGCCCCGAAGACCAGCACCGCGTCCTGATCGCCCGCGGCCACCTCTCTGCCTTGGACATTGTCCGGCACGACCGCCATAGGCAAGAACTCGACCGGAAAATCCGACTTCGCGGCCAGTTCTTTCATGTCTTTCTCCAGACGCCGCACCTCTGTTTGGAGATCCGCGCGTGTCTGGATGTCGCCGTACTTGCGCCAACTCTGAGGTCGGGTGTTCGGCTTCGGAAGCGTCTCGTGAACTTGGGAGATGATCGCCGGCTTGACGCGAATCGCCTTGCCGCGCGGGTAAGGCTGCCTCGGGGCCGGCGCCGACGCGGCGCCTGGGGACTCTGTTTGGACCAGGGCAATGCCGCCCATCGCCGCGCCGACCGCCGCGCCGGAGGTCCCGAGGAATCCCCGTCGGCTGATCCCGCTCGCATCCTGACGGCATCGAGATTTCTCTTGGCTACACACTATTTCGTCTCCGATGTCTGTAGTGCCAATCTGCTTCCTCTTGACGGCGCACTTCCCATTCTAATGTCTGACGCAGGGTGTCTGTAGCGCTAGCCCGGATCACAGCGCCCCCGTTGGAACAAGGCGGCTTGATCACGTCTATCGGACGTCCGCTTGGCGGGGCCTTCGCCGAACCTTCCTGATTGTAGTAAAGGTCCTGCCCGCGGTGTCAAAATCCGTTGGTGATCTCGGGCGCCGGGCTCGCCCACGTTAGAGGGGGTGGCGATGCACCCGTCCCAGATCGCTTGGCAGCACCGTTTCTCGCACGGTCTGGGCGCCCCGCAAAACGTGTCCCGGCCCGCCAAGATCGCCCCCGAATCAGCCGCCCGGCGGATAGGGGGCAGGGGAGTTTCACGACCGTCGCTGGTTGACGCTCTGCTCGACATTCCCCATCCGCTCAGCAGGTGGCGGTCAGGTTTCGCTCACAGTCATGCACGAACTTCGCCTCATTGGGTGTTGCTCTCCGCCTATTTCAGGACGGGGCCCGCAAATCCAGGCCTGCCGTCTACACATACTCCCAGTCTCTCAGCCATTGATACCCCTTTGGCAGATTGGCCCAGGCGCGCTGCATGGCCCGCTTCAGCTCGGCCTTTTCGTTTGCGTCCAACTCCCGGCGCTCCTTGACGGCCAGGGCCACATTGTCGACCTGTTCCGTGGTGATCAAGCCGGGAATCGGTGCAGTGATCGCCGGATTGCAGAGGATGTAGCGGATAGCCAGCCGGGCGAGCCGGTTGTCTTCCTCGGCATGGGGATTGCCCGGAGTGCTGTCGCCCTTGAATAGCGAGTTGTTGGCGAACGGCTTGATCCCGAACCAGCCCACGTCGTGCTTCCGCATCGTGGCCCAGAGGCCGCTTTCGTCGCTGACCGTCTTGGTCTTCGCGGTATAGGGCGTCAGCACGACCTCGATCTGATCGGGATACTTCTCGATGAGCGTCTTGATGTCCGGCCGATCGTGAGAGGAAATGCCGGTGAATCGTGCCCGGCCGGTCTTCTTGGCCCAGTCCAGGGCGGCCATTGCCACCTCGATCTCAGCATCCGTGTGCTGACCGATGGTGTGCAGCAGGCTGTGTCGCCAGACGTCGACGTACTCGAGTCCGGCCTGTTTCATGCCGTCGTCCAACGCCGCCTGGATTACCTTCAGTGTGCGATGCTCCCGAGACCAGGATTCTCGGGTATACCAGGAGTAGCCGATGTACATTTTGTCGCGGCGGCCCTTGAGCGCATTCGTGTAGGCGATGATTTCCGGCCCGGTGCAGGCGTCGATGTAGTTGACGCCGCGCTCGATACATCGGCTGACGACGTCCCGCCGATTATTGGCGAAGTCGGGGTCGTCCAAGTTGGCATCGGAGGGCTTTCCCCGAAAGCTCACACCGGGGACGATCTTGTCCATCCGTTTCCAGTGGCCGCCCAGACACACGGCCGAGACCATCAGACCGGTCCTGCCGCAGCGGCGGTACTCCATGTCGGGATTGTAGTTGACGATCTTGCCGGTATCAACCTTGTCCGGGTTGCCGGCGTGGACGGTGTAGGTGGCGGTCAGTCCGGCTGCGGCGGCGACCGTATCGCGGACGAACTGCCGTCGGGTGATTTCCTGCTCGGTCATGGTCAAACTCTCCTCCGGAAGCTTGGATTACCAGCGTGGACGAGTCAACACAACGGCGGCGAGGGCTACTACCCATCCCGTGTACCCCCATGCTCGTCTGTGCGGCCGGTACTGTCAACGTCCCGGGCCGCCCCGGCAATGCCATTCGTCGTCAGAACAACCGAGGTCGCCAACGGTTAGGGGTATCTGGAGGTGACTTCGCCTGGGAATGATCACCGGGCCGTTTGCAGCATCCTGGCCGGACTTCACTGGTGACGCTCCCCAGCGCCGGCGGCCGCCTCAAGCAGTTCGTCTCATCAGATGGTGATCTATTGACGTGTCCCACGCGGTCCATGCGTTTCTTGGGAATCCGTGTTCGGCGACAACTACTCCCCTCTAGCGACAATTAGGAATCCAGTCTGACTGTATCCGACGACTTCTTCGCCGATCGCCGTAAGTCGACGTCGTGTGGAGTTGACACTGCCGAAATCACCGTGTTATTGCGCCGCCTTGTGGCCCGTAATCTCCTTCCAGCCCGTGTCGCAAACCTCTCGCCGGCTGAGGTCCGGGCGCGAAGGCCAAAACGGCCACGACTCAATCTGACAGTCGTCCTAGACCGCCGCCACCGAAACAGCACACACCTTGTACTCGGGGATCTTGCTGGTGGGATCGAGCGCGGGATTGGTCAGCACGTTGGCTGCCGCGTCGGCGTAGTGGAAGGGCATGAAAATCACCCCCTGATCCACCCGCTCGGTCAGCTTGACCTGCGCTTGCACGGCACCACGCCGCGAGGTGACCCGCGCCTGCGCGCCGTGGGCCAGCCCCAGCTTCTCCGCGTCCGCCGGGTTGATCTCGATCTCGCACACCGGCGCCAGGTCGTTCACGCCCTTGGCTCGTCCGGTCATTGTGCGCGTGTGGTACTGGTAGAGCACGCGGCCGGTGGTCAGGGTCAGCGGGTACTCGGCGTCGGGCAGCTCCAGCGGCTCCTGGTGCTCGACGGCGTGGAACAGGCCCTTGCCCCGGACGAACTTCCCGCCGTGCAGAAACTGGGTGCCCGGGTGGTCCGGGCTTGGGCAGGGCCACTGCAGGCCGCCCTCTCGTTCGAGGCGCGCATAGCTCATGCCATGGTAGCTTGGCGTGATGGAGGCGATCTCCTCGAAGATCTGCTCCGCGCCGTCGTACGACCAGTCGATCCCCAGCCGCCGGCCGATCTGCATCAGCGTGCGCCAGTCTTCGGGCACGCCCGCCGGCGGCTCGACCGCCTTGCGGACGCGCTGGATCCGTCGCTCGGAGTTGGTGAAGGTGGCGTTCTTTTCGGCAAAGCAGGCCGCGGGCAGCACCACGTCGGCGAGCCTGGCGGTCTCGGTGAGAAAGATGTCCTGCACCACGAGGAACTCGAGGTTCTCCAGGGCCTTGATTATGTGGGCCTGGTCCGGGTCCGAGACCACGGGATTCTCGCCCATGATGTAGATGCCCTTGATGTCGCCGGCGATCGCCGCCGGCATGATCTTGGTCACCGGCAGGCCGGCCTTGGCGGAGAGCTTGGTGCCCCAGGCCTGCTCCATCTTGGCCTGGATCTCGGGCAGGTGGACCTTCTGATAGCCCGAGTAGACGTCGGGCAGGCCGCCCATGTCGCAGGCGCCCTGGACGTTGTTCTGGCCCCGTAGCGGGTTGACACCGGTGGAGGCTCGGCCCATGTTGCCGGTGAGCATGGCCAGGTTGGCCAGGCTCTTGACGTTGTCGGTGCCGTGGGTGTGCTGGGTGATGCCCATGGTGTACAGAATCATCGCCGCGCCGGCTTCGCCGTAGAGGTGGGCCGCCTTGACGATGTCCTCAGCCGGCACGCCCGAGATCGACTCGGCCTTCTCCGGCGGGTAGTTATCGAGCACTGCCTTGAGCGCGTCGAGCCCCTCGCATCGCTCGGCGATGAAGGCGTCATCGGCGAGCCCGTCGCGCAGGATCACGTGCATGATGCCGTTGATCACGGCGATGTCGGTACCCGATCGCTGCTGCAGCCACAACGTGGCGTGGTCGACCAACTCGATGCGCCGCGGATCGATCACCACGAGCTTGGCGCCACGGTGGCGCACCGCCCGCTTGACGTAGGTCGCCAGCACCGGGTGGGCGACCGTGGTGTTGGAGCCCGTCACCAGGAACGCGTCGGCCTGCTCCATCTCGGCGATCGTGTTCGTCATCGCACCAGAGCCAAACGAGGCGGCCAGACCGGCCACCGTGGGGCTGTGTCACAAACGCGCACAGTGATCGATGTTGTTCGTCCCGAACCCGGCGCGCACCAGCCGCTGCATGAGGTAGTTTTCCTCATTGCTCACCCGGGCCGAGGTCAAGCCGGCGAGGCAGTCGCCGCCGTGCTCGTCGCGCAGCGCGGCGAACTTCCCGCCCACCAGATCCAACGCCTCGTCCCAGCTTGCCTCCCGGAAGCCGTCGCCGTCTTTGATCAGGGGCGAGGTCAGTCGGTCGTCGGCGTGGATGAAGTCGTAGCCGAAGCGACCCTTGACGCAGAGTCTGCCGCGGTTGGGGATCGCGTCTTCGACGCCGGTGACCTTGACCACCTTGCCGCTCTGCACGTGCAGGTTCACTTGGCAGCCCACGCCGCAGTAGGCGCAGGTGGTGCGCACCGTCTCGACCGGCTGGCCTGAGTCGATGTTTTCGCCGGCCTTCTTGTCCTGCAGCGCGCCGGTCGGACAGGCCTGGACGCATTCACCGCAGTAGGTGCAGGCTTCATAGTCGGCCACCGGGTACCAGCCCGTGGGCAGGGCGCGCCCGGCCCGGCGCCCGTACGCGTAGGGGATGGCTTGGTTGACCTGCACCTCGTTGCAGGCGGCCTGGCAGCGGCCGCACTGGATGCAGCGGGAGAAGTCGCGTCGAATCAGCGGATGGTCGTCGTCGAGGGGGAAGCTCTTGCCCGCCGGCGCGTCGTGGGCCGCCACACCGTACTCGGCCAACAGGGCCTGCAGGCGCGTGCCGGCCTCGGTGCCTCCGTCGGCGAAGGGTGCGCGGCTGTCGTAGCCGTTGCTCGGCGAGGCGACCATCAGGTCGAGGATACCGGCGCGGGTCTGGCGCACCCGGTCTGTGTCGGTTCGGACCACGAGCCCCGCCGCTGCGAGGGTCTCGCATGCCGGCAGCAGATCGGCGTAGCCCTCGACCTCGACCACGCAGATCCGGCAGGCGCCGTGAGGCACGGCATCCTTGACGAGGCAGAGCGTGGGGATCTCGACCCCGGCCGCGGCAGCGGCCTGCAACAGGGTCTGGCCGGGCTCGAAGGCGACGTCCTGGCCGTCTAGCTTCAGCGTGTTCTCCATCTCGGGGGCTCCTTCAGCGCAACTCAAGTTGATGATCAGTGGGCAGCCAGGGCGATGCGGTAGCAGCGCAGGCAGCGCGACGCCTCGCGGAAGGCCTCCGACGGTGTGTAGACGTCGTCGACCTCCTCGAAGTTGGTCAGGCGGTAATCGGCGTCGAGTTGGGCGGCGTGTAGCCGATGCTCTGCGCCCGGGGCCGCCGCGCCCGCCGTGTTGTGGCTCTTCAGCCGGTTGCAGAGATGCTCGAGTTCCTCTTCGGCGTCGGTGCTGCACGCCCCATCGCCGATGAACTGAGCGATGTGCTTCGCCGCGCGCTTGCCGGCGCCGAGGGCCGCGATCAGCGTGTCGGCGCCGGTGGAACAGTCGCCGCCGCAAAACAGCGAGGGGATCTCGGACTGGCCGGTCAACTCGTTGACCTCGAGCGTGCCCCAACGCGTGATCTCCACGCCCTCCTGGCCGATCACCGCGCCCACGTCGCAGCGCTGGCCGATGGCCGGGACCATGGCGTCGCACTGGAGCACGAAGTTGCTGCCCTCAATGGGCACGGGGCGTCGCCGGCCCGAGTCGTCGGGCTCACCGAGTTCCATCCTCAGGCATTCGAGGCCGGTGACCTTGTTGTCCTCATCGGCGAGGATCTTCACCGGCAGGACGAGCAGATCGAAGATCACGCCCTCCTCCTTGGCCTCGTCGATCTCGACCTGGTCGGCCGGCATCTCGGCCTCGGTGCGGCGATAGAGGATGTGTACGTCCTCGAAGCCCAGCCGCCGGGCCGTGCGTACGCAGTCCATGGCCACGTTGCCACCGCCGACCACGCACATCTTGGTGCCCTTAAGCGGGTTCTCGCCGTCGGCCACGGCCTTGAGGAAATGGATGCCGTGCATGAAGCCGTCGTACCCGGCCTCCTCGCCCTCGCAGCGCATGTTCATCGAGTTTGGCGCGCCCACGCCGAGGAAGGTGGCGGCGAAGCCTTCCTTGTGTAGATCGTCCATGGTCACGTCGGTGCCGACCTTCACGCCCCAGCGGACTTCGGCGCCCATGCGCTCCATTCGCTCCGCCTCCTCGCGGAGGACGTGGCGCGGCAGGCGATAATCCGGGATGCCCACCGCGGCCATTCCGCCAGGTTCGTCGAGGGCCTCGAAAATGGTGCTGCGGTAGCCCAACTGGGCCAAGTAGTAGGCGCAGGCCAAGCCCGCGGGCCCGGCGCCGAGGATCGCCACCTTCTCGGTCTTGAACTCGGCAGCCGCGGAGTCGTGCAGGTTGCCACGGGCGCGCTCGCAATCGGCGGCGAAACGCTTCAGCGGCTTGATCGCGATGGCCGCGTCTTGCAACTGGCGGCGGCAATTGAACTCGCACAGCCGCACGCAGACCCGGCCAACCACGCCGGGCAGGGCGCAGTCCTCGAGCACGGTGTCCAGGGCCGCGTCGGTTTGTTGGAACCGCACCTGCTCCACGTAGCGCGGCACGTCGACGTGGGACGGGCAGGCCTGCATGCAGGGGGCGGTCACTGTGGCGGTGTAGTTCCCGCTCGGCCGGACCGTGCCGCTGCCCGCAGCGGCCAGGAAGTCGTCCTTGCGCTCGGCGAGGGCGTCGAGCACGGGCCTAGGCGAGGTACGCCCGATGTCGCACTTGGACGAGGACCGGATGGTTTCGGCCAGCGCGCCGAGCCGCTCGACGTCGGCGGCCTCGCCCTCGCCCCGGCAGAGCGCCTCGAGGATGCCGAGCATCTCGGTGAATCCGAGGCGACAGGGGAAACACTGCCCGCACGACTCGGCGTGGGCCCGGGCCACGAATTTGCGGCACATGTCCACCATGTCGATGTCCGGATCAAGCACCGCCAGCCCGTCCCAGCCCATCAGCGCCTTGATCGGCCGACCGGCGCCCAACTCCGGAGGCTCGCTCGCAAGCTGCACGTCCAGATCGCCACCGCCTGTCCAGCGACCCCACGTCGAAACGACCGCTTCACTCATGTCGGTTTCCACTCCTTGTCGGGCGCCCGGGGCGGGCGCCGTATTGCAGCGCGTCAACGGCACATTATTGGCGACAAATGGGTCTTACGTCAATCGCAGCGGTTCGGTGGCCAACTTGTCGAGTTCGTCCTGTATCCCAGCGATTCGGTCGGCGGGGCAACCGAGGCATTTCGCTTTACGCAGAAGCCCCCTGCCTGCCGGCGGCCGCACAACCACAGTACCCAAGTCCGCAACAGCGGCGACGTGTCACGCGGCGATCGGAGTTCTCGCCAGAGGGCCTCGCCGGATAGCGCTACGGATCCCGGCGCTGTTATGCATCGAATCACGTCGCTCTTCGCTACCGGGCGCGGCCCGATCCGACAGCTTCACCAACGTGAAGTGATCCAGCACCTTGCCCTCGACGCCGACGTTCCAGCCGCGAAGCGTGTTCGTCGGCGTCGTACCCAAGCAGATCCGTACGTCGGAGTAGTCGATCATGACTTGGGGGCCTTCCAAAGGCGCAGCGTACCCACAGCTCGCATGACTTCCACCAACACCACTTGCCCAACGCCCACGGGCAACTGAGCTACTCTCCCGTTGGGTAGTTCAATTTCCACTGGAGATGCCTTGCATGCAGGCCGTTGCGCCCGGTGAGGCGGGCATCTATCGCGCCCAGGAATACGTTCGTTTCTCGACGCAAGCGACGCAATCCCTTTCTAGCACGTAAGTTCTGTTGGAGGTGTCCGAGATCGCCGTCTCGTAATTCAAAACACCGAAAAGCCGTGCCGGACCGAGGTTTTCGACATCGTCTACACCCGGCGGTGCAAGTTCTGGAACGACGTGTCTAGTGCGCCGCTGAAGGAGGGGTAACATGTCGCCGAGAGGGCGCGCAGATAGTCCTGAGGCTTCAACGCCGCCGCCTTCCTCGCCCCCACCCCCACATCCCGCCGAGGGCTTCGACCGGCACCAGCGGCTAAGGACACGGCGCCCCGTAGCCACGCACGGCACGAAGCTGGCGCGGCCCCAGGATGCGAGTTTGGGGGCTGGGCCGTGTGATTGCCCCCTCGACAGCCAAACAGGGCTTCCTGGGCGTCAGAAGCGGCGTGGACTGGCGGCAACGGAACGGCTGAGGCAGCACAAGCGTGCCACATCACGACCGGAGCATCCCGGTGGGCCCCATTGCCGGCGAATTCTCTCTTATGTCGCTCGTCTGGAATCTGCTCCCCAAATCATCCGGCAAGCTGTGCAGACACGGCGCGCCCTCCAGCGAACACGACCGACGATCTCGCGGGGCCGCACACGGGCTTCCGGGCTGGGCGGCGCTCTCCAATCGCCTGGCCCGATCGCCGGCGGAGGTTCTCACCGGGGTGCCGTGGAAGGGCTGCCGGCAGATTCTTGACAAGCGGCGTCGCGGGGGCCTAGACCGAAAGACTACTGCTTCGGCGGGGTGCCCGTCGCAAACTAGGGAGGAGCGAAGCATGGGAACGCTACGCGGTTGCCATCGTCGAAGACTGGTGCTCGAACCACTCGAACAGCGTGCCCTACTCTCCGGCGACCTTGCCGGCGCAGTGGGGCCGGCCGAAGCGGTCCTCTGCCAACCTGCCGACGATGTGGCCGTGCTTGCGGAGGCGGAGGACGGGGGCGGCTCGTTCTCTCCCGCGGACGAGGGCGTGCTCGCACTGTGGAACTGGGCCGGGCCGCAAGATATCCCCGATGGCCCTGGCGGCGATTGAGTGCCGATCAACTTTGAGGAACAGGTCGGCATCCCGCCCGGCGCCCGTGTCACCCAGGTGATGATCTACCACGATATCGCGCACCCTCACAGCGGGGACATCGAAGTGCAGGTGTCCAACGCTTCCCACACCTGGACCGTCCGCGACAACCAGGGCGGGGCGACCGCGGATATCTCCGAGACGGTGACCGAGGAGTTGATCTTCGCCGGCGACCTCGATGCGCAGACGTGGTCCTATCGCGTCCGTGATACCGTGAGCGGCCAGACGGGCACGCTGAACGCCGTGCAGTTGTACGTGTTCTACGAAGAGTCACCGGCGCCGGACCTCGCGCCATATCAGCCGGACCACTGGAACAACGTGCTCCCAATCGGAATCACGCCGTTGGACGCCGACGATTCTCATTCCTACGAAGGCCCGTTCACTGACTACCACACGCTCTACGTCAACTGGGCCGTGGCCAATGTGGGGACGGAAGCGGCCTCCGACTACACGGTCCGCCTGGAAGTGACGGGCCAAGGGGGCGGTGTTTGGGAGTATTCCTCGCTCAGCACCGGCTTGGGGGATGACTGGGAATCACTGGCGGCCGACCTCGCCGTGGGGCCACTGTCGCCGGGGGATCATACGGTGAAGTTGTGGATTGATCACGCCAACGCCGTTGAAGAGATCGACGAGGAGAACAACGACTACGAGCGAACTATCGCTGTCGAGGCTGTCGCGGGCGAAATCCACGGTAGTGTGTGGGATGACCTTGACGCCGACGGTCAGTGGGACGTTGGCGAGCCCGGGCTGGCCGGAGTCACAGTCTATCTGGACCTTAACCAGAATGAGCGGCTCGATCCGGGTGAACCGAGCACAACGACTCAGGAAGACGATCCCCGTACGTCAGGTATCGATGAAACCGGGACGCATCGATTCACCAATTTGGCTCCAGGGGATTACTCTGTTGCGGAGGTCGTGCCCAACGGCTACGAGGGGACCTTTCCTGACTACGCCATCGGCAGCGGCGAACTGAGGTTCGTACAAGTCCTAAGGGACGGCCAGGACGGTGTCGATGGGTTGAGCCGTGCTTGGTCTGTAACAGTGAGCCCTGATGGCAGTCACGTCTACGTAGCAGGGCGTTTCGACGATGCGGTAGCCGTTTTCAGCCGCGAGCCAACCAGTGGTGAACTGACCTTCGTGCAAGTTCTGAAGGACGGTCAGGATGGCGTGGACGGGCTGGGGCAGGCATTGTCTGTGACCGTGAGCCCTGATGGTGGCCATGTCTACGTTACGGCGGAGGGTGACAATGCGGTGGCGGTCTTCAGCCGAGACAAGCTTCACCACTTGACCGTAGCGCCGCGCCAGATTGTCGATAATGTCAACTTCGGCAATAACCGGCCGATGGTCATGGGGCGCCACGTCTTCTACAATAACACGGCCTTCGACGGCAACGATCCTGGCTTCAACGATGTCGACGATCAGGCGATTGCCACCGACAAGGCGGCCTTGCTTCCCGGTGCCATCGCCAGCTTCGACAACTACACCAGCTATGGACATGGCATCAACGGCGTGATGGTCGACTTGGCCAGTCCTGCCGTTACTCCATCGGCGGACGATTTTCTGTTCCAGGTGGGTAATGACTCCAATCCGGCCGATTGGACGCCCATTACATCTCCCGTCAGCGTCGATGTACGCGAAGGTGCGGGCGTCGACAGTTCAGACCGCGTGGCGCTCGTCTGGCCCGACAACACGATCAGGAATACATGGCTGCAAGTGACAGTCCTGGCCGACCGGCTGGGGATGGCCGAAGACGACGTGTTCTACTTCGGCAACGCGGTAGGCGAGGCAGGCAACTCGACGTCCAACACGCAGGTCACCACCACCGACTTGCTACTGGCCAGGAACAACCCCCGGAACTTCCTGAACCCGGCGCCGATCAAGTTCGACTTCGACTACAACCGCGACCAACGGGTGAACGTCACCGATGTCCTGCCGGCGAGAAACAACGCCACAAACTTCCTCACGGCGCTTACGCTGCTTGACCTGTCGGGTGAGGAAGCAGGCCTAGCGGCAACCGACAACCCGGCCACCAATGCCGTGGACAAGCTATTGATGGCGTACTGGCCGTAGCGTGAGTCGCGTAATCGTTCACACCCACCGGCCCGCACGCCGTCAGACAGCCGAGAAGGGCTCCAAGAGGCTGCCACTGAATCTACGACACGCCGTGGCCCAGATTCCAGAAGCCGCAAGCCGGGGCAGGTGCTGCACGAGTGCCCGTAGGTCAGCAGCCGCATCCACTCGACGCCGGCCGATACGACGTCACCGAGCCCGCTCAGCCGATTACTCCAGAGAGAACCCTCTGAACAGCCGTTTACGTGTCCCAGGCGGCCCTCTGGTGGCGTCTGCGAACCGGGCGTGAGCCCAGCGCAATCGGTCACCGTACAGACACTCTTTCCTCACCGGGAAGCCCGAGAGGTGCTGAGATACCTGTTCGGCCTCGGCGCAAGTTTCTGCTTGCGTAGGACTGGATGAATCACGCCAGAATCGATGTTACGAGGTGTTGCCAGGCAAGGCGTGGCGTCACGGCAGGCCCCTGCGATGTGCTGGGGAGACAGCACCGGCAAAGTCGTGCCGGCAGCACAACAAACAAGACGGGGGCCGTGGCTCGTCCAGTAAACGCCACGGCCCCCTGATCTAGTCACACACAACCGAGTGTGTATCAAAGGCCGGCGCCCGTTCTTATTAAGCTGGGAAGTCTACGGGCGCCGGCGTCGAAGCAAGTGTGTCCTTTCGGCAAGCGTGCATGAATCGTTTTGAGGCATCTGGTATCGTTGGTT
>CAYYNP010000166.1:0-22097 GCA_964472545.1 uncultured Planctomycetaceae bacterium
CACCAAACACAACTCAAAGCAAGCAACTCACTTCCGTACAACGCAACCGCCTTGGGACTAAGTCGGTTGCGTTGCAGACATCGACAGCCTCCGTTATAATGGGAGGCTGAGAGACGCTCGGATTGTTGGGCTGCCGGTTCGAGGTCTGCGCCAGATCGACCGGGGTGCGCCGTATCGGTTGTTCAGTATCTGATACGACGCGGTTGCGCTCCGTTTGAGCCACGCGCATGAACTAGTCCGGCATTTGCGACAATCCCCTTTTCTTTCGGCGCCGACCGACGCGTCTGCGTCATTTCGTCCCACGTCTCTCGACTCCACAGAATCGGGAGAACGGTGATGTTGCATCGGACGCAGTCTTCTCGGCGGTTGTCTGTCTCTCCACAACGGCGACGGCGCAGCCGGCCGCTGACGTTGGAGCCGCTGGAAGACCGGACGTTGCTCAGCGCCGGGCCGTTGGTAATCAACGAGTTCATGGCCGTCAACAACACGGGCGAACTCGACGAGGACGAAGATTACTCCGACTGGATCGAAATCTACAATCCGACCAACGCCGGCGTCGACCTCGAGGGCTGGTATCTGACCGACGACCCCGACGACCTCGACCGATGGCAGTTCCCGCGCTACCTGATGGCGCCGGGCGAGTACCTGGTCGTCTATGCATCGGGCAAAGACCGTCACGCGGCGGGTGTCGAGTTGCACACGAACTTCCGGCTCGACGGCGACGGCGAGTACCTGGCGCTGGTACGTCCCGGCGAGGTGCCCCCGACGCACGACGACGTTGCCCACGAGTTTGCCCCCGCGTACCCGGAGCAATTCGGCGACGTCTCCTACGGCATGCCGCAAGAGGGCGCCACGTTCTTCGTGCCCGAGGAAGCTCAACTCACCTACACCGTTCCCACGCCCGGCGACGCGGCCCTGTGCACCTTGTGGACGGGAGTCGGTTTCGACGACTCCTCTTGGTCGGGTTTTACCCAAGCGTCCGGTGTGCTGCTGACGGAAGTGGGCACGGAAGATCCCGATTACGTAGAGATCCAGAACGTCTCCGACCGCCCGATCAACACCACCGGCTGGGTCGTAGTGGCCAACGATGGCACCCGGGGCGACGTCAACAAACTGCATTCGACTAACTGGTCGCTGCCGGAGTGGATTGCGCCGGGCGAAGCGATCTACGTTTCCGACGAACCGGAAGACACTGAACACTATTGGGGCGAGTTGATCAAGTGGCGAACCGTCAGCTTCGGCTGGGTGATGCTGGTCGACGACGTGGGCACAGTGGCCGATTTCATTGCCTGGGGCTACGCCACGTCGCAACTCGACGAGCTTCAGATCACCGTCGACGGCCGCGAGATTACGCTGGCCGACGCTTGGGCCGGCGATCCGCCGCCGCCGAAGGGCAGCAGCGCGAACTCGCTGCAGCGCCGCGGCGGGTCGGACCACGACAACGCCACCGACTGGGCGTGGATCGAGCCGCCGTCGAAAGGCCGCGCCAACGACGGGCTGGTCGTGCCGTTTTCGACCGACGTGGCCACCGGGATCGGATTCGACGCGGCGCAGACGGGCTTAGCCGGCAGCATCCAGATCGACGTGCAGCCGCAGATGCACCAACAGAACGCGTCCCTGTGGGTGCGGATCCCGTTCGAGGTCGGCGATCCGACGGCGCTGGAAACGGTTCAACTTCGCATCCAGTACAACGACGGCTTCGTGGCCTATCTCAACGGGCAGGAGGTCGCACGCCGCAACGCCCCCGATCTGACGCTTTGGAACTCGGCCGCGACCGACTCTCGCGAGATTGGCGAATCGCTGGCGTACGAGGAAATCGACGTCAGCGCCCACCTGGGCGCGTTGCGCGAAGGCCCAAACGTCTTGGCCATCCACGGACTCAACGCCACGGCGGCCGACGAGAACTTCCTGATCTTGCCCGACCTGGTCCAGAGCGGCCGGCAGTACTTCGACAATGCCACGCCGGGCGAAGAGAACCTGACCGGCTTCCATCATTTCGTCAAAGACACCAGTTTCAGCGTCGACCGCGGCTTCTTCGATGCGCCGTTTTCCGTCGAGATCACCACAACGACCGAAGGCGCAGCGATCTACTACACGCTCGACGGCACCCGGCCGGGCGAGGGCAACGGCACGCTCTACACGGGCCCGATCCCCATCGAAACCACCACCATGCTGCGGGCCGTGGCAACCAAGCCCGGCTATCGGCCGACCAACATCGACACCCAGACGTACATCTTCCCCCAGGACGTGATCCACCAGCCGCCGAATCCCGTCGGCGCACCGTCGACCTGGGAAGGCAGCACGCCGGCCGACTACGAGATGGACCCGGACGTGGTCAACGACCCGTTGTATCGCGACCTGGTCGCCGACGCTCTGCGGACGCATCCGACGATTTCGCTGGTGATCGATCCGGTCGATCTGTGGTCGAAGGCGACGGGGATCTACTCCAACACGAAGGACGAGGGCCGGCCTTCGGAACGCGACGTGTCGATCGAACTGATCGACTTCCCCGGCGCCGAGAACCTGAATGTCGCCGCGGGCGTGCGGATCCACGGCAGCGCCAGCCGTAACACGTCGCGGCCGAAACACAACTTCCGTCTGGTCTTCCGCAACGAGTACGGCCTGGGCAAGCTCGAATACCCGCTGTTTGGCAACACCGAGGTTCAGCGGTTCAACGACATCATCCTCCGCGGCGGCAACGGCGACTCGTGGTTCCATCCCAATTCCGGCCGCCGTCCCCAGGCCCAATACACGCACGATCAATGGCACAAGCAGACCCAGATCGACATGGGCCAGCCGACCAGCCAGCAGGGCGACGCCCACGTCTACGTCAACGGGCTCTACTGGGGTTTCTACCACGTGATCGAGCGGCCCGAGTGGTCGTTCATGGAAGAGCACTTCGGCGGCGACAAAGAGGATTACGACGTCATCCAGCACAAAGGCGGCACGGTCAACGGAACGCGCGACGAATGGAACGCGCTGATGAACCTCGTGCGGGCCGGCGGGCTGACCAACGACGTCAAGTATCAGGACGTGCTCCATCACGTCGACCCGGACAACCTGGCCGACTTCATGCTGCTGAACTTCTACAGCGGCAACACCGACTGGGACCACAACAACTGGTACGGCGCCCGCAATCACGAGACGGACGACGGTTGGAAGTTCTTCAGTTGGGACGCCGAGGTCACCTTCCGCAACCTCAGCGCCAACATCACCAACGTGAACAAGAACAACCAGCCGAGCGAAGTCCATCAGCGGCTGAGCGTCAACGCCGAATACAAGATGATCTTCGCCGACCGCGTCCACAAACACTTCTTCAACGGCGGGGCGCTCACGCCCGGGGCCGTCGAAAAGAGTTGGATGGACCGCGCCGCCGAGATCGAGTTGCCCCTGGTCGCCGAATCGGCACGTTGGGGCGACCACCATCGGGCGAGCAACCCCTACACGGTTGAGGGCGAGTTCCGCGCTCGGCAAAACTACTTCCTCAACACCTGGTTCCCGCAGCGAACCGGTATCGTGCTCGGGCAAATCAAAGCCAAGGGCATGTACCCCAGCGTCGTGGCGCCTTCGTTCAAGATCGGCAACAAGCCACAGCACGGCGGCCTGATGGGCGTGGGGGATCATCTGACCGTCGAGGCTCCGTCCGGCACGATCTACTACACGCTCGACGGTTCCGATCCGCGGCTCTACGGCGGCGCGGTCTCCGAAACGGCCCAGGTCTACGCAGCACCGGTGACCATCGACGATACGGTCCTCGTGCGCAGCCGCGTACTGAAAAGCGGCCAGTGGTCGGCCATGAACGAGGCCCAATTCTACGTCCACGTGCCGGCCGCGGCCGAGAACTTGGCCATCTCCGAGATCCACTACAATCCGCCCGAGCCGACCGCGGCCGAATTGGCCACGCAGGCCGAGGGCGACCCCGATTTCACCGCCGCCGATTTCGAGTTCATCGAGTTGTTCAACACGACCACCGATCGGGCCGTCGATCTGAACGGCCTGCGGTTCTCCGGTGATCCTTCGTTTACGTTCGACACGCCAGACGTCACCTCGTTGGCCCCGCAGAGCTACGTGGTGGTGGTCAGCAATCCGGAGGCCTTTGCGGCACGTTACGGCAACGAACTCAACGTGGCCGGCCAGTACACCGGGCACCTCGACAACCGCGGCGAGCAGATCACGCTCTACGACCATCAAGACGAACTGATCTTCAATTTCGACTACGACAACGGCAACGACTGGCCGGGCCGGGCCGACGGCAAGGGGGCTTCGCTCGAACTGCGCGATCCGGCAACGACCGCGGCGGACGAATACGGCAACGAGGCCGTTTGGCACTCGAGCGTTCACTACAACGGCACGCCCGGCGCCGAACCGGCGGAACCGGCCGGCGTGGTCGTCAGCGAGGTGCTCACCCACACCGATTGGCCGCAGCGAGACGCGATTGAACTGCACAACACGGCCGACGTACCGGTCGACGTCGGCGGATGGTACCTCAGCGACGAGTGGGGTTGGGACTGGGTCTCGGATACCGGAGACTATAAGAAGTTCCGCGTTCCCGACGACACCGTCATCCCCGGCGGCGGATACATTGCCTTCTACGAGGGGCACTACGTCGACGGCGTGCTCGAGCAGGACGAGAGCGAGTTCGGCGGAAACGACCCCAAAGGCTTCGCGCTGAATGGCGCCGAGGGCGACGACGTTTGGCTGATGGAGGCCGGCCCCGGCGATGCGCTGCTGCGTTTCGCCGACCACGCCGAATTCGCCGCCGCGGCCAACGGCGAGTCGTTCGGGCTGTGGCCGGACGTCGACGGCCGGATGGTGCCGATGCACGAGGTGACGCTCGGCAGCGAAAACACGGGCCCGCGGGTGGGGCCGGTGGTGATCAGCGAGATCATGTATCATCCGCCCGGCGGCGACGGATTTGCCGACGAGTTCGTCGAGTTGGTCAACACGTCGGGCCGGACCGTGCCGCTGTTCGATCCGGACAACACCCAAAACACCTGGAAGCTCACGGGCACCGGATTCGATTTTCCGGCGGGCGCACAGATGGCTCCCGGCAGCGTTGCTCTTGTGGTGCCGACCAGCCCGGCAGTCTTTCGCAGCCGATACGACGTGCCCGGGGACGTGCAGATCTTTGGTCCTTACTCCGGCGCGCTGAACAACGCCGGCGAACGCATACGGTTGATGCGCCCCGACGGGCCGACGCCGGAGGTATTGCCGTACGTGCTGGTCGATGAGGTCGACTATCTGCCCGCCGAAGGATGGCCGATTGAGGCCGACGGCTCGGGCGTTTCGTTGCAGCGTTCCGGCGGCGACGCATGGGGCAACGATGCGGCCAATTGGACGGCCGACGTGCCCACGCCCGGGCAAGTGGAATGGTCCCGGACGACCGCTCAGGTCGTGGGCCGCCACCTCTTCTACAACGGTTCGTCGTTCGACGGCAACTCGCCGGCGGCCAACGCTGCCGACGATGCGGCCGTGGCGACCGACAAGACCGCGCTGCTGCCGGGACAGATCGCCACGTTTTCCAACTACGCGAGTTACCACCGCGGTATCAACGGCCTCATGGTCGACGTGGCCGGCTTGCCTGCGGGCACTTCGCCGGCGGCCGACGATTTCCGTTTCCGCGTCGGCAATAGCAACGATCCGGCCACATGGCCCGACGCTCCGGCTCCGACGGCCGTCACGCTTCGCGCAGGGGCCGGCGTCGACGGTTCGGATCGGATCACAATCGTTTGGGCCGAGCACGCCATCCAGAGTCAATGGCTGGAAGTCACCCTGCCGGCCGCCAACTTCGGCCTCGGTTCCGACGACGTCTTCTACTTCGGCAGCGCGATCGCCGAGGGCGGCAACTCCCCGGCGAACGCGCAAGTCACCACGACCGATCTGCTGTTGGCGCGGAACAATCCCCGCAACTTCCTCAACCCGGCGGCGATCGATTTCGCCTTCGACTACAACCGCGACCAGCGCGTCAACTCCACCGACCTGCTGTTGGCCCGCAACAACCAGACGAACTTCCTTACGGCGCTGCGGCTGATCGACCTTTCATCCGCCGCGGGCCAGGCGCAAGCGTCCGAAGAAGCGTCGCCGGCATCAGACGCCGTGGATTTGCTGCTGGCCGATTTGTAGAAGCAAGGGCGGGACGGGAGTCCTTTTCGTAACGAACCACGTCCCCCGCCGTTTCGCTAGCACGGTTCCCACAACCGTTCCCCCGTCGGCACGATTGGGAAAAGGAGTCCCGTCCCATTGGCGTGGCCTTGCGACGGGGCCAAAGGGACGGGGCTCTTCTTCCCAATCGAAGTAACGTTTAGCCCCGGCTTCCAAACTCGCACTACACGCCGATCGGGGACGTGCTGCGACGTGAAGAAGACTCCCGTCCCCGACTGCGGGCAACCGGCCCTGTATCAAGGAGTCAGGCGATAGGCGAACGTGGCGGGCTCGACTTCGATGAGGATCGTGTCGCCCTGGCGTTGAACCGGGACACGACGGATTACCTCGCCGTCTTCGCCGAGCATCTCGACGTGCCTCGGCTGCGGCAGTTGCCACCGCAGCACAGCCGGAGTCAATCGGACCGTGAACTCGTCTTTGCCCGTGTTCGGCAAGGGCGTCAACAGCAGCCGGTTGCCGTCGCGCGAGAGCCGCACTCCGGTGGCGGTCGTGATTCCGCCGAAATCGATCGGCTTGGCTTGGGGATTCTGACGTGCAAGCCACGCGTCGGGCTTCGGCTGATGCGGCGTCCACGCCATACCGTCGGGCCGGCCGCCTTTGACGCCCAACCGAATGGTGCCTAGACGAATGCGCCCGGTACCGTCGTCCGGGCCGGTCAACGGCAGTCGTCGCCCGTCGGTCGGGCGGTAGAAGCCCAGGCAGAGCCCCCAGGTCGTTTCCTCCGGCAGCGTTTCCGGAAGGTAGCCTACCGCGGTGGTTTCGATGCGTCCGGTTCGGCCGTCGGCCAACGGGGCGGGATCTTGAGAGGCCTGGAAGACGATTTCCCCCTTGTCGTCGACCAGGTGCAGAAACGGCCGATATCCTTCGGGAATGGGGACATCGAGTTGCCATCGCAGCGGGATCGTGAATCGCCGGGCGTCGTGCAACTGGACCGATTCGACCGTCGCAGAGACCGGTAGCCTCGCGTCGATCACCGCCCGGCCGTTGACGTAGACGTGATCCGGCCCGTGGGCTTCTTCTACGATGATTCCGTCGCGGCGAGTGATCGAGGCCGCGACCAATCCCCGATCGGTCAACACGCGGGCGTAGAACCCGTACGGCGGCAGCGTGCGACCTGCCACCTTCCAATCGATCGAGCCACGGTTGACCCAAACGTCCCCGCCGCCGCTCCATTGAATGTGCTGACGGTGCAGATCGTCCGCCGCAAAGTGGACCGTCTCGATCTGCCGCAACGCCAACGCCCGCATCAAGTCGTGCGTGAGCCAGTACTTCCGGACCACGTCGCGGCCGAACGGCCGGCCGACCATCGCCGGATGGCCGGTAAGCACCTCGGTAGCGATGTAGTCGTCGCTGTAGATGCCGTGCAGCCGGGCGTCGAGTCCGCCCTGATAACGGCCGGAATAGCCGGCGCCGTGCAAAATGAACCGATCGTGATGGGCCGCGTCGAACCAGGGCGTTCGCTCTGCGTCGGAGCAGGGGACGTTCCACACGCACCAACTGTTGCGTCCGTCGCCGATCGGCTCGCCCACGCGAAGATGATTCGTTTGGGCCCCGTCGAGCCAGCCGATCAACTGGTCGTGGCCGCTTTCGGAAACCTGCGGAGCGTTGTTGCCGAGCAGATCGCGGATCGAGGCGAAGTGCAGGCCCCACGAGTCGCGCGTGGCCACGCCGTCGAAGAACCGCCCGTCGGCCGTCCAGTAGTCGTAGGGGCGAACGCTCGACCAGACGTCGATGAAGAAGGCATCGGGCGCGACGCCTTCGTGAATCAGCTTCAGGTTCCGCCGCAGATACGGCTCGACGGCATCGGCCCGGTAGCGATACGATCGCGCGTTGCGGCCCTCGTTCAGCCAGGCCTTGACCGGCGTGCCGTCGCGATGAAAGGCGATCCGTTTCTCGTAGGAGAAGCCCTCGGCATCGGGGTAGAAGTCGATGTAGTTGTCGTGCGGGGCGAACAACACGCCGGCCGAACGGCACTCCGCGGCGAGCCGGCAGAATTCTTCGTGCGTGCCCCAATGCGGGTTGGCCGGGTAGATGTCGGGCAGTCGGTAGTCGTATCCGTGGCGCTGCCAGTTGTGCCAAACGACCATCGAGTCGGTCAGCCCGTAGCGAAACGCCCGGAGCAGTTCTTGCCGGCTTTCTTCGTAACGCCCGCCCCAAAGATCGAACACGAACCGCCCGGCCAAGCGTCGCACCCCGCCGGCCGGCTTCAGGCCGTTGACATCTCGCCAAACGCGCACGCCCTGCCACACGTCGGCCGCCGGAATGAACGTCATGGTGGTCGCGTGCGACGTGTGCAACGAATAGTGCCTGTCGGTCGGCTCGACCTGCAAACAGCTCGGGGGCACGTCGACCCCTTGCACCAACGAGATGCCGCCGTCGAAGTCAAACCCGACGAACGAGGTCGCCAGCCGGTGGCCGTCGAAATTCAGCCGCATGGTGCCCGGATCGCGAATCACATTGCCGTGGCCGGCGTAGACCTGCCTGACCTTCCGACCAAACGAACCGGCCGCTACGTCTTCTAGAAAGACGGCCGACCAAGGCTTCGGCGGCGGGACGTTCTCCAGATGGAACGCGGCACGCAACGCCCCCCCTTCGACGTAGAGTCGCCCGACCAGATCGAACGTGGCCGTGGGACCCTCGAAGCGATGCCGCACCCGATAGCCTTCGCTCGATGGTTCTTCGCGTGTATCCTGCAGCAGAATTGGCGAGCGGTCGTCGTCGATTCGGCCGCCGAGAACGCTGATCTCGAATCCGCGGAAGTGCAGTTGTGTGTTCTCGCTACGAAAGCCGACCACCGCATCGAGCAACCCGCGCCGGCCGGGCCACACTCGAACTTCGTATTGTGTGCCGTCGCGTCGCAGCACACCGAGGCGTTGCGATCCGGCGTCGTCTTTCGGAGGAAATGGTGGCGGCTGCGGCGGGTTTCCGACCACGAGCGTAGGCTCGGCCCAGTAGGATTGGTCCCAGCCGGTGTTGTTGTTCGGTCCGGGGTGAGACTCGAGTTGCAGTCGCACGGTCTTTCCCGCAAAGCGGCCCAGATCGACCTCGGCCAGCTCGAATCGCCTAGCATCAATGTGCCGCTCGAAAACGACCTCGCCAGAATGCCCCAGCGGCGCGTCGGCGGCCGCCACGCGAACACGGAACGTCACGCCGTCACCTTCGCCGGTAGGCGTAACCGCATTGGCAAATCGGAGCGTGATCGGCCGGCAATCGGGCAATGTCAGCGGATACTCGATCGCCATCGTGCCTACGTGCCCATCGTGCCAGGGGGGATGGATCGCCACCACGTCGCGCATCTCTCCGCCGAGGGTCTGCCGCCGCAACGAAAGCGATCCGCGGCTTTCGGTCCCCGACCCTTGCCAGCCAACGGGCATCACCTTGGCCTGCTGGCCAAAGACCTCCACAATCGATCGGTGCACCGACAGCCTCCACAGAGCCAGCTTGCCGTTGATTGGCGAAGTCGTCGCCTTCCATGGCACGCTCACCACGTCCCTCTGCGGCGGAGGCAATTGCGTTTCGACGATCAACACCGGATGGGCCACCATCGGTTGCCCGTCGTGCTCAAAACGGACGAACGCGTGGATCGGATAGTGGGCGCTGTAGGTCGGCTCACCTACAAAGACCTTGAAGCGATGAACGACGGAGTCTTTGGGCTTCACGCTAAACGGCATCGCCACGGGCGGTTCGGCCCGCCATTGGTCGATGACTCCAAGCCGCAGCGTGCCGGTTATAGGCCGTTTGTCGGAGTTGGCGACCAACACCCGCACATCGAGCCACGTGCCGGCCTTCGAGACCACGCCCGGCCCTTCGATTCGCGCCTCGATTGGCCCAACCCGATCGATGGGGGGGGTGTATGCGGTCGCGGAAGAGACCAGTACGAGCCACAATGCCGAGCATGCCCCGATGAGGGCCGACGGGTTTGGCAGGGTATTCATGGCGTGCACTCCCTTGTCGTGCGTGTGATTGTCGAGTGGGCCGAGGTTCCGTTGCCAAGCTGCGGATCGTGGGACATAATGCAATAGAATACCCGAAATCGCCCGAACAGGTTATGAATCTTGGGTCTTCCGGCGTTTCTGCGCGCCGATGGCGGCGAAAACGCTGCCCGCCGCCAAGACCCGGCGTGGATGTCCGACAACTTGGGAGCACCCATCTGTCGGACATGAAGAGGCCCCCAATGGCACGGATTTGATGGCACTATTCGACCCATATCGACAGTGGTTGGGAATTCCACCGAAGGAACAACCGCCCAACCACTATCGCCTGCTGGGCATCGGCCCCTTCGAGTCCGACCCCGACGTGATCTCCAACGCTGCCGACCGGCAGATGACCCACGTGCGGACGTATCAGTCGGGCAAGCGTTCGGAACTCTCGCAGCAGATCCTCAACGAGTTGGCGGCCGCCCGGGTATGCCTGCTCGATCCATCGAACAAGGCCAAGTACGACTCCCAATTGCGGGCCAAAGGAGGAGCTGAGCAGACCGTCGTGCCGCCGCCTTCCGCACCGCAGTCGACGACCGGGCCGCCGCCACCGCGAGAAAACACGGCCGCACCGCCGCAGGCCGGCGTTTCGCCGGTGCCGCAGGTCGCCTCCACCGGAAGCACCTTCTCTCCGGCAACCCGATCGGCCGGCTATTCCACCCGGCGCAAGAAGAAGTCGAATCCGGCCGGCGTGCTGATCACGGTTTCGTTGATCTTGATCTCGGGCGTGTTGCTGATCTGGGCGTTGAATCGGCCCAGCAAAGAGGCCACTCCGAAGCCGTCGGCCTCGAAACGCAACGGCAACGGATCGTCCGGCCGAACGACACACCTCAAGACCCCGCGAACGCCCACGCGTAGCCCGGGCGGCAACCGCCCTCGCCCGCCGATCGGACCGTTTCCTGCGATACCCGTGGCGGAGACGGTCGGCGAGATCCGGTCGCTGTCGGGCCATTCGGGCCCGGTCACAGGTGCGGCGTTTTCACCGGTGGGCATCTTTGCCGTCTCGGGAAGTGAAGACAAGTCGGTATGCAAGTGGGATCTGCAAAGCGGCGGCAACGTGATGCAATACAAGGGATCGGCCGATCCGGTCCTGTCGGTGGCCGTGTCGGCCGACGGCCGGCACGTGTTGGCCGTAACCGGCCAGCCCGAGCCGCGGCGGGGCACGTCGGTCCACGTCTGGGAGGCGGCCAGCGGTGAAGGCACGCTGCGGCTCGAGGTGCCGACCGGAGAGAGCGTCGAGCACGCGCTGTTCGACCCCGGCGACGGCACCCGCGTGTTGCTGGCCTATGCCGACGGCACGATCTCGCTGTTCGACACCGTCGGCAAGAGCGAGGTCCGTCAGTTTATCGGCCATCAAGGAGCCGTCCATTGCCTGGCGTTCTCTCGCGACGGCAGCCAGGTACTTTCGGCGGGCGCCGACGGCACGGTGCGGCTCTGGGATCGCAACGCCGACAAAGAACTCCTGGTGCTCCAAGGGCATCAGGGCCCGGTGACGTGTGTGGCCTTTTCGCCCGACCAGGCGCAGGCGGTCTCCGGCGGGGCCGACCGAACGTTGCGATTCTGGGACCTCAAGACCGGTACGCCCGCCAGCTTTTCGGACAAACACCGCGACGCGGTCGCTTCGGTAGACTACTCGTCGGACGGCCGTTTCGTGGTCTCCGGCAGTCTCGACGGCACGGTGCGCGTCTTCCGAGCCACCGACGCCGTGGAGGTCCATTTCGTCGGCGAGCACCCGGGTGGCGTGCGCAGTGCGGCGTTCGGGCCGGACGATCGCCGCGTGCTCTCGGCCGGCAACGACAAGCTTGCGCGGCTCTGGCGGCTGCCCGATCTTTCGCCGTTGCCCGATCTCCCGCCGACCGGGCCCGGCATCCAACCGGTCGACCCGCCCACGGAACCCAATCGCTTGGCCGTTCCGGACGCCAAGGCACGTCAAGAGGCGGAGGAGTTGGTCAGAAACGTGGTCTTCAAGCAGGAGTTCGAGGCGGCCGATCGTCCGTCGCTGAAAGCGGCCTTGGCGCAGAAGCTCTTCGACGAAGGCAATAAGCCGCAGCAGAACGTGGCGCTGCCGTTCGTGCTGTTGACGCTGGCACGAGATCTGGCCGTGGAGTTGGGCGACGCCGATACGGCCCTGCGCGCCGTCGACCGCTTGGCGGAAACGTACCAGCTCGACGGGCCGAGTGAGAAGACCGACGCGTTCGAGGCGTTGGCCCGGGCGACGCTTCCCGCCGCCGGCAAGAGAACGCTCGTCGAGAGGATGCTCTTGGTCGTCGACGAAGCGCAAGCGGCCGACGATTTCGACTCGGCCGGCCGACTGGTCGCATTGGCGCAAGCCACGACCCTCGGCCCTCGCGACGGACCGCTGAAGCATCGCATCACGGCAACGGCCCAACGGGTCGAGCAACTCAACCAAGTGTACCAGAAGGTCGCCGCCGCGCACGACGTGCTGAAGCAGCAGCCCGACGATCCGGCGGCCAATGAGATCGTGGGCCGCTATCACTGCTTCGTCAAAGGCGAGTGGCCGCGGGGGCTGCCGCGATTGGCCGCGGGTGCCGACGAGACACTGAAGACGCTTGCCCAAACCGATCTGGCCGACCCTACGGTCGCCGCCGAACAACTCGCCCTGGCCGACCAGTGGTGGAACGTGGCGGCGAACTACGACGGAGCGGTGCAAGAGCAAATACGCTGGCACGCAGCCTCGTGGTACCGGCTGGTCGAGCCCGACTTGGTCGGCGTGCAGCAGAGCAAGGCCCGTCAGCGTCTGGCCGAAGCCGGCGATCCGGCCGCGCCGGCCGCGGCGGCAACGCTCCCGTCGGTCAAGGGACTCGAATGCCGCAACGACGCCCACCGGCCGGCCATGCTTGCGTACTTCGGCGGCAACGACGCCAGCGAAGCTGCCGTAGCGCGGGCGCTCGACTGGCTCAGCCGGCATCAACGGGCCGACGACGGCAGTTGGAACTTCGACCACACCGGCCCCCACTGCCAGGATCGCTGTGCGGACCCCGGCACCTTCGACGTGGCCAATAATGCCGCCACCGCGTTGGCACTGTTGCCTTTTCTCGGAGCCGGGCACGGACCGCGCGACGGCAAGTATCAAAAGAACGTGTCGCTAGGGCTGATCTACCTGAAGGATCGCATGGCCTGGCAGGGGAGCCTCTACGAGCGTGGCGTCAATCCCATGCCGTCGCACGCGCTGGGGACGATCGCCCTTTGCGAGGCGTGTGCGGTCACCCGCGACGCCCAGACCCGCGGCATTGCCCAGGCCGCCGTGAGCTTCATCGTCGAAACCCAAAACGCAGGCGGCGGATGGGGGCCCAAACCGCCGCTGCCGCCGGACGGCGAAGGCGACCCGAGCGACGTGTTGACGACCGGCTGGAACTTAGCGGCACTGAGGACGGCCGAGTGGGCCGGCCTGAACGTGCCGCAAAAGGCGTTCACCCGGGCCGACGAGTATCTCGATTCGATGCGGACCGAAAGCGGCACGGGTTTTCGCCGCAACGAAAACCAGGCGGCCGATCGCAGCGACCCGACCGCGACCGCCGTGGCGGCCCTCGCGCTGATGTACGCCGGCCGGCCGCGCGACGACGAGGCCATAGCCGACGCCGTGGCTTCGCTGAGCAAGTCGGGGCCGTCGACGTCGGGTGACTTCCACACGGGCTACTTCCAAAGCCACCTGATGCGTCAGTTCGGTGGCACCGACTGGCAGACGTGGGGCCCGAAGGCCCGCGACCATCTGGTCTTCACCCAAGCCGACGAAGGTCACGAGGCCGGAAGCTGGCACGCTGCGCAGAAGGGCTGGTGTAACGAGAGCGGCGGACGGCTGCTCTCGACCGTGCTGGCCGCGCTCTCGCTGGAAGTCTACTATCGCCATCCGCCGCTGTATCCACCCGGCCGTTGAGGACGCCGAACCTTGAGCGACACCGCGGGCCAACCCGACGAAACGTCCGCCCTGGGCGACCTCTCCGGCCGCCAGTTCGGCAACTTCCAGCTACTGCGGAAGCTGGGCCGCGGGGCCATGGCCGAGGTCTATCTGGCGGAACAGTCGGCGCTGAAGCGCAAGGTGGCGGTGAAGATCCTCAAGCCGAGCCTGGCCGAAGACGAGACCTACCTCAAGCGATTCGAGGTCGAAGCCCAGGCGGCCGCGTCGCTGGTACACGCCAACATCGTGCAGATCTACGAGGTCGGCCGAGTCGATCGGCTGCACTACATTGCCCAGGAGTACGTGCGCGGCCAGAACCTCCACCAGTGGATCACTCGCCACGGGACGCCCGATCTGCCCCAGGCGTTGTCGATCATGCGCCAGGTGGCCGCCGCGCTGGCCAAGGCGGCCGAACAACGCGTGGTGCATCGCGACGTGAAGCCCGAGAACATCATGCTCACCCAGAGCGGTGAGGTGAAGGTGGCCGATTTCGGCTTGGCCCGCGTGGTGCGCGAGGGCGAGGCGCTGCACTTGACTCGCGTCGGGCTGACCATGGGGACGCCGCTGTACATGAGCCCCGAGCAAGTCGAGAGCAAGCCGCTGGACCACCGCAGCGATCTCTACTCGTTCGGCGTGACCTGCTACCACATGCTGGGGGGCGCGCCGCCGTTTCGCGGCCAAACCGCACTCGGCGTGGCCGTGCAACATCTGAAAACGCGGCCCGAGCCGCTGGAAAACGTCCGCGCCGACTTGCCCGCGGCGTTGTGCCGGCTGGTCCACCGGATGTTGGCCAAAGACCCGGAGGAACGTCCGCAATCGGCGCGGGAAATCCTTCGCGAACTGCGCCACTTGCACCAAGAGCACTTCGACGATCAGTGGCCCGAAGACCTGCCGGGGTGGGAGCCCGTCGGGACCGAGATACCCACCGACCCACGTCTCGAGGTCACGCGGCAACTCGACGGACTGATGAAGACCGTGGCCATGCGGTCGAGCAAACATCGCGCACGTTGGGCCTTCGTGGCGGCGGCGGCCGCTCTGTTTCTGCTGGGAGGGTTCGTGGCGTGGCAGACGACCAAAGAGCCGTATCTGTTGACCGGCGCCGAGGAGCCGCCCACGGAGATCCACAAGCAAGAGTCGGCGTTGATGCAGTATCTCTACGCCAGCCGAAGTGGCACGGAGCAGGCGTGGGAAAGCGTGATCGAGTACTATCCCGACAACAAGCCCCTCTGCGATCGCGCCCGGCAGGAGTTGGCGAGGATCTACGTGCTCGGCGGTGAGTACGATCGGGCGTTGGAGATCTTCGATCGGTTTGCGGCCTACGAGGAGCCGGAGGGCGAGCTGCGCACTTTCGGGCTGGTGGGGCAATACGGAGTGTTGACGTTAGTGGGGGAATATGACGAAGCGGCGGTAGTGCTCACCGACATCTCCCCGCTCGAATTGGGGCTGCGCGACGACCCGATGCGGCGGCTGTTTTTCACCGCGTTGCGGTTGAACAAGGCCCGGCTCGACGAGCGCACCGCCTTGGAATGGGACCAGTTCTTCCACGAGTTGGCTCCCAAAGAGGAGTAGCCGGCGCGGCACGCCCGCTTCTCCTGCCTCCCGTCTCGCCCTATCTTCACTGTCAAGCGGAAAAAAATCTGCAAATTGCCTCCGAGCGTCGCCGTTTCGGCTTCCCCGGCCAGGAAACGCGAAAACCCCGGAAAAACAAGTGTCTTCTTGCCCTCGGCAGATTTCCGTGTACCTGCGAGCCTTCCCGCGATTCTCGCCGCAACCTCCCGTATCCTCACGGCTTAGATCAACTCGCGCGGCCCTTATTGACCGAATCGTCGATCTAGCTAAACTCTAACGCTATCGCCTGTATGTTGTGGTGGATCGGGCTCCGACTACAATATATAGCGGTGCAAGTCGATTCTAGCGTCCCCCCGATAGTTGTACTCCCGGGTGGCGATTTTTCAAAATTCCGGCATTCTCTGAGGTTCAAACTATCTAGATGCTGATATCGACTCTATACTAACGTACACTTATCCGCACGGATGCCCGTGGTTTTCATTGAGGAAGGGACCCAGTCATGGATAAACTGGAAAGCCAAGCCGCCGACGCGCCGGCCATGACGGCCGAAACGACCAGCGAGACAACGACTAGCGAAACGCAAGAGCGAACGTCCAAGAGCCGTCCGACGGAAGAACCCGCCGGCGGGCTCTCGATCGACCAGGTCTTCTGCCCCGAGGACGCCTCCGACCCGTTCGACACGGTCGAATGGGACCTGCGAACGGCGGCCATCAAAGGGGAAGCCGGCGAGGTGGTGTTTGAGCAGGCCGACTGCGAAATCCCTGCCTCGTGGAGCCAACTGGCCACCAACGTCGTGGCCAACAAGTATTTCTACGGTGAGATCAACACCCCGCAGCGCGAGACGAGCGTACGGCGTCTGATCCACCGCGTCTGCCGCACGATCGCCGATTGGGGCACCGACGACGGCTACTTCGCCACGGCCGAGGACGGCGAGCGATTCTATCGCGAACTGAGCTGGCTCTGCCTGCACCAGAACGCATCGTTCAACTCGCCCGTCTGGTTCAACGTCGGACTGTATCACCAGTACGGCGTCAAGGGGGCGATGTGCAACTGGCACTGGGACGGCGAGACGGAGCGGGCCGCGCAGCCGGAAAACCCCTACGAGTATCCCCAGGCGTCGGCCTGCTTTATCCAGAGCGTGGACGACAACATGGAAGACATCATGGAGTTGGCCCGCAGCGAGGCCATGCTCTTCAAGTTCGGCTCGGGCACGGGTACGGACCTCTCCACGCTTCGCTCACAGCGCGAAAAACTCTCCGGCGGCGGCTGCCCCTCCGGCCCGCTGTCGTTCATGCGGGTGTACGATCAGATCGCCGCGGTGGTCAAGAGCGGCGGCAAGACCCGCCGCGCCGCCAAGATGCAGTCGATCAAGGACTGGCATCCCGACGTGATGGAGTTCATCGAGTGCAAGAACAGGGAAGAGAAGAAGGTCCGGCTGTTGATCGAGGAAGGCTACGACCCGCAAGAGTCCTACGATACGGTTCCCTTCCAAAACGCCAACCTGTCGGTCCGCCTCAGCGACGAGTTCATGGAAGCGGTCGAGGCCGAGCGTACGTGGGCTACGCGTTGGGTTACCAACCCGTCGAAATCCGGCCCGGAGTACCCGGCTCGCGAAATGTTCTCCAGGATGGCGCAGGCGGCCTGGTGCTGCGGCGATCCGGGCGTGCAGTTCGACACCACGATCAACCGCTGGCACACCTGCCCGAAATCGGCGCGGATCAACGCGTCGAACCCCTGTTCGGAATACATGTTCGTCGACGATTCGGCCTGCAACCTGGCGAGCATCAACTTGATGAAATTCCGCCGGGAAGACGGCACGTTCCATATCGAGCGGTTTCAGGCGGCCTGTCGGTTGGTCTTCATTGCCCAAGAGATCCTCGTCGACCACGCCAGCTATCCCACGCCGTCGATCGCCGAGAACAGCCATCGCTTCCGGCCGATCGGCCTCGGCTACACCAACCTCGGCAGCCTGTTGATGGCCGCCGGGCTGCCGTACGACTCCGACGAAGCCCGCGGGCTTTGTGGCGCGATCACCGCGTTGCTGCACGGCTCGGCCTGCCTGACCAGCACCGAGTTGGCCGCGGCCGTGGGTACCTTCGACGGGTTCGAGGCCAACCGCCAGCCGATGTTGCGGGTGATGGAGATGCACTGGGAGAAGGCCGAGCAACTCCGCCGGGCGCCCACCTATCTTCGTACGGCCGCCACGGAACTCTGGGACCGCGTGCTCACCGGCGGCCGGCGTCACGGCTTCCGCAACGCCCAGGCGACCGTGTTGGCCCCGACCGGTACGATCAGCTTCATGATGGACTGCGACACGACCGGCATCGAGCCGGACATCGCGCTGGTCAAGTACAAGCAGTTGGCCGGCGGCGGCATGCTAAAGATCGTCAACCAGACGGTGC
This sequence comes from uncultured Planctomycetaceae bacterium, assembly GCA_964472545.1. GTDB lineage: Bacteria > Planctomycetota > Planctomycetia > Pirellulales > Thermoguttaceae > CAYYNP01. The sequence goes on from CAYYNP010000166.1 coordinate 18,027, forward strand.
CGTTGGCCTTGCAGAAGCTGGAGTACGACAAGGCCGAGATCGAATCGATCATCGCCCATATCGATCGCGAAGACACGATCGAAGGCGCTGCCGACCTGAAGACAGAGCATCTGCCGGTCTTCGACTGCGCGTTCCAGCCGCCCGGCGGCACGCGTTCGATCCCCTGGAAGGCCCATATCCGCATGATGGCGGCGGCCCAGCCGTTCATCTCCGGAGCGATCTCCAAGACGGTCAACATGCCCCGCGACTGCACGGCCGACGACGTGGCCGACGCCTACCGCGAGGCTTGGCGATTGGGCCTGAAGGCATTGGCCATCTACCGCGACGGGTCGAAGGAAGTCCAGCCGCTGTCGACCAAGAGGAAGACGGCCAAGGCGGCCGAGAAACCGATCACCGCCCCGCGGCGCGAGCGCCTGCCCGACACGCGATCTTCGCTGACCCACAAGTTCAGCGTCTCCGGCCACGAAGGCTACATCACCGTGGGCCGTTATCCCGACGGACGCCCCGGCGAGTTGTTCATCACCATGGCCAAAGAGGGCAGCACGATCGGCGGGTTGATGGATTGTTTTGGCACGGCCGTGTCGATGAGCTTGCAGTACGGCGTGCCGCTGGAGGTCTACGTCAACAAGTTCTCGCACACCCGCTTCGAGCCGATGGGTTTCACGAAGAACCCCGACATCCAAATCGCCAAGAGTATCGTCGACTACATCTTCCGCTGGTTGGGAATCACGTTCCTGGCCGATCAAGAGAACGCCGAGAAAGGCCCGCCGGCAATGGCGCCGCCTGCGGCGCAGCCACCCGGTTCGGAGGGCGACGACGGCGCAACGGAGCTCGGGCCCGCCGCCAAGAAGGACGGCGGGCACAGCACCGGGCAAGGAGCCGCCACGCAAAGCCCCACGGGAGCCAACGGAAACGGCAATGGCAACGGAACCCGTCGCACGGCAACCATCCCCGCCACGGCCCCGAAACGCCTAGGAGCCGCCGCCTTGGCCGAGGCCGTCGCTTCGCCCGGCGGCCGCAGCGAGCAATTCGCCACCTTTCAGGCGGACGCCCCAGCCTGCGAAAGCTGTGGTGCGATTACCGTCCGTTGCGGCAACTGTTACCTCTGCTACAACTGCGGACAGAGTATGGGTTGCTCGTAGTGTGAAATCGCGTTGGCTTTCATCGAGCCTTGGCAAGAGGCTGCAGCGGAAGCGAACGGCGTGTTTTGCTCCGCGAAGTGAAGGCCGCGTCTCGCCGGGCGAGATACGTGCCTGGGAATTACGGCCCCACACGGTCGGCGAAACCGAAGCTGTAGAATCTCGATCTGCGCAGTTCGAGTTGCGGGCGAATCTCCTTACGTTGCAGCCCGTCGAGTGAGAATCCGGCTTTCCACCGAAGCTCTGAATCGGTGCCGGTCTGCGCGATCGGCTCGATTTCGGCCAGTTTCCTCTTGTCGGACACTGCCGCTCCGGGGCCCGAAAAGTAGCCTGTCCCTCTTTCTGCTCCGGCGGCTCGTGATCCGCCGAGACACGCTGAACGACTACGCCTAAACCGTAGTTCCGTTATGCGCGGAGCATCATTTCAACTAAGAAGCCCACGCCAAGATGGACAAACATGAATATCCCGCCGATGGCAAACGACCGTTTGATCTCGACGCCGAACAGCGCCGAGACGGCGGCCCCCAGCCCGGCCGCGGCGACGATCGCCGCCACAAAAACACCGGCCGTACCCATCGCAGAGACCAACGCCATCGCCAAGATCCAAGTTCCGATCGAAGCGACGAGTGCCATGACGACCGCCGTGGAGAGTTCGACGTCCTGGCCGCTGACGAGTTGCAGAAGTATCATCAGCACGGCCGCGTCGATCAAGATACCCAGCATGACGCGTGTCTCCCATCTGGTTTTTCGCGCAACGATCAACCGAACCTGCCCGGTGCTGCCGGGCACCACGCCACGTATACTACCACAGGAACCGCCCGGCAGTACAGGGCAACGAAAAGGGGACTGGTCCAATTTGCCGGAACGGCCCGTAGGGTGCTTCGCACAAATTGGACCTGTCCCCTTTTCGTTGCACGATTTCGGCAACACGACATTAGTCCTCTTGCTTCGCCCTCGACTCCGGCCGCCGCTGCGAAAAGAGCCATTGCCAGACCGCCGGGTCTTCGTAGGCTTCTTCCCACGTTTCCACGTGGCCGGCGCCTTGGTAGATCGTGAACTTCAACTGCGTGCTGCCCGCGTCTTCGAGCATCTTCACCAGGATCTCCGACTCTTCGATCGGCACGGCCTCGTCCTCAGTCCCGTGAAACGTCCACACCGGCAGGTCCTTTGCCCGTCGCAGCCCGTCGGGATCGAACTCGTTTCTGACCCCCGTCTTGTCCGGCAGCCAATCCGCCAACAGCCGAAACGGATCGCCGCCGCCGCAAATCGGCACCGCCGCGGCAAAATAGTCGGGGTAATGCGAGATCAAACTCCACGTGCCGTAGCCGCCCATGCTCAGCCCGGTCACGTAAAGCCTCCGCCGGTCGATATCGCCCCGCTCCTCGACCACCTCTTCCACCAGCGCCTTAAGCGCCTCCACCCGCCACCAACTCCCCCCCGGGCACTGCGGCGAAACCACCACACACCCGCCCAGCCCATCGACCCGCCCCACCAGCTTCGGCGGCCCGTGCGTCTTCACCATCTCGAGGTCCTCACCACACTGTCCATACCCATGCAAAAACAACACCAACGGCCACCCGCCCTCCGGCGGCTCGCCCGTCGGCGTCTGCAACAGATAGCGAAGGTTATGACCGTCCACGGTCTTCTTCATCTCTCGGCTCTCCTCTTCGGCCTGGGACACATCGGCACGCGAACGATCCCCCTGCGGCTGATTGCCCTGTGGAGACTTGCCCTCCCCGCGCAGGAAAGCTGTGCCGAGCAAGAGGATCACGGCAGCGTGCGATATCAACCAGATTGTGTCGCCCATGAACTCTGTCCTTTCGCAGGTGTGCCAACCTCATGGGAACCCCGCGTTCTGCCTCCCGCGCAGCCACAGGAGGTGCAACGATCCAGGCGGGAACTTCCGTTGCTCCGCGACCCCGACACCTTTCTGGCCCAGCAGCAGAAGTGGCCACGCCCAATCCGGAGAGGTGGCCGGGCCACTCGCGAACAGACTACGTTTCCTCGTCAATCGGACGCCCCGCCTGATCCGTTCTTCGCCCTCTTTCAACGACTGGCAACCAGGATGTCCCTTCGAACTCCCCAGCCAGCCACAAGGGTGTGATGGTCATGGTCGGGCAGTTGTACGGAAACACGACCATGGCTTCTGTTGAGTGGTAGCCCAAAGCGTACTTCTTCGCCTCCTTTTCCGAACCCCTTTCTGGCAAGAGAAGCTGAGTTCCAACGCGCTCGAGAAAACGTCTCAGTGGCAGCTTCTCCCGGTGTTGAAACGGAGAGTCCTTCCCGGTGAGAACACGGCTGCTTCGATTCAGGCTCTTTCCGGCCAAGCAGACAAGTGCCTTTCCATCAAGATCACCGTACTGAGTGAGGTATTGATGCAGGTTCGTGCAAGCGCCCTCCGTCTCGATCGCGAATACAATGCCGCAAGGCTTCTTCCGCATTTCCTCTTTCGCGGCGTCCGGTAACGGCTGCACATGCTCCTCACGTAGCGTGAGTTCCTTGGGCACTTCAAAGCCCAGCCACGCCGACATCACATTCACAGCTTGTTTCGCCGTGTTGATGTTGTCATCAAAGATCACATATCCATCGAACTCTCTGCCAAGTGCCTCGACAAGCGGCATGATTGCTACCTCAACGTCCGGCGCGAACTCCTCTCGGATGTTCCTCAGGTCATATTGGATACGTGTAGCGCTGTCAGTCGTCCCACCCAGCGGGCAGAGAGCGAGTTGGCGTACGTTCGTGAAGGCATCATGTTCGAGAACAGATTTGATCGCTAGCGGCAGCTCGTTCTCGGGTCGCACTAGCGTCAAACACCGCAGCCAACGCAAAGCAGCGTGCTGCAAACCGATCGGAAACTGGCTGACATATGTTGTTACGCCTCTCTTTCCGCATAACTCGTTTCTGTTTTCTCGAACGTCGGGCGGAGGGCCTG
>CAYYNP010000167.1:0-22087 GCA_964472545.1 uncultured Planctomycetaceae bacterium
GCCCGATTCATTGCCGCCCGCTTCGACCGCCGCGGCCAGTTCGCGCGAGAAGAGGCGTTTGGCGCGGCTCGTGTTTCGCCAGCGGATCTGATGCGAGTAGTCGGGCCGACCGGTCTCTTGTAGGCCTTGGCCGAAGAACTGCTTCAGGTACGCGGCTCCCTCGCCGGGCAGGCTGCCGATGTAGGGATAAAGCCGCTCGAGCAGTGCATGCCGCCAGGCCGACTCCGGTTGCCTGGCCCAAAAGCGGCGGACCTTGGCCTCTTTAAAGATGTTGTATCCGGCCAGGAATTCGTCGGCCCCTTCGCCGGTGAGCACGACCTTGAAATCGTGGTCGCGGACCATTGCCGAGAGCAGGAACAACGGGGCCGGCGAGGTGCGCGTGATGGGGGTTTCGGTGTGCCACATCACGTCGGGAAACACGCGGCCGACGTCGGCGTGGTTGCAGGTAATCAGGTGATGCCGGGTGCCGAGGTGCTTCGCCATGCGGCGCTGGAAGGGGCTCTCGTCGAAGGCCTCGTCGGTAAAGGCGATCGAAAAGGTCTCCAGCCGGTTCTCCGTGTGGTGGTGGATCAACGCCGTGATGGCCGAGGAGTCGAGCCCGCCGCTGAGATAGGCCCCCACCGGCACGTCGGCCCGCAGGCGCAGCCGCGTGGCATCGACCAGCAGTTCGCGTAATTCGTCCCGCGCATCGTCGGGCGTTTGCGTCGACTCGCTCCCGGCGGCGGGGAACTCGGGCCTCCAATAGCGCTCGATGCGAGGTTGCCCGCCGCTGTCGACGAGCATCCAGTGGCCCGGCGGCAACGTGCTGATCCCCCGAAACGCCGTCCGCGGCGAAAGCGGCGACCAGTAGGTGAAGATCTGATCCAGCGCCACGGGGTCCAACTCGGCGGAAACGTCCGGATGCGCCAGCAACGACTTGATCTCCGAGCCGAACACCAAGCCTCCGTTCCGCCGGGCGTAGTACAAGGGGCGAATACCGACGCGGTCGCGGGCCAGAAACAGCCGCTCGCGCCGCTCGTCCCAAATCGCCAAGGCAAACTGCCCGTTGAGATGCTCGACGCACCCGGGTCCGTATTGCTCGTAGAGATGGACGATCACCTCGGTGTCGGAATCGGTCGTCAAAAGGTGGCCGTCTTCGAGAAGTTGTTCGCGCAGCTCGACGTAGTTGAAGATCTCGCCGTTGAAGACGATCCAAAACGTGCCGTCCTCGTTCGAGATCGGCTGTTGCCCGCCGCCGAGGTCGATGATGCTCAGCCGGGCGTTGCCCAAGCCGACGCTACGGCGCGCGCCCCGGAAGCGATAGACGCCGAACTGGTCCGGCCCGCGATGCCGGATGGCGTTGAGCATCCTCGCAAGCAGCGTCCGGTCGATCGACGGATCGTTAGCACGCCCCAATACACCGACGATTCCACACATGGTTTCGGGCCCTTTCGGCCGCTGGCGGGGCTTTGGTCTACGTGATCGCCGTCTTCCGGATCTTGCCGCTGGTGGTCTTCGGCAGCGACTCCTCGAAGACCACGTACTTCGGCACCATGTAGTCTTCCAGATTCGCCCGGCAGTGACGCAGCACGTCCCTCTCCGTCAGCGACTCGTCGTTGGTGACCACCAGGGCCTTGATCGCCTGCCCGAGAATCGCATCCGGCGCGCCGACCACCGCCGCCTCGACCACGCCGGGCAGGCCGTAGAGCACGTTCTCGATCTCCTTCGGGGCCACCTTTTCGCCGCGGCTCTTGATGATGTCGTCTTTGCGGCCGACGAAATAGTAGAAGCCACCCTCGTCGCGCCACAGCAGGTCGCCGCTGTAACAGACCGTTTCGCCGGGCAACGGGCCGGGGCGATAACGCTCCGCGGTGGCATCGGGGGCTTCCCAATAGCCGCGCATCACGTGCCCGCCGCGGATTACCAACTCGCCGACCTGGTTCGGCCCCAGACGGTTGCCGTCGTCGTCGACCAGCCAGACCTCGGTGCCCGGAATGGCAATGCCCACCGAGCCGGGACGCTCGTCGAGTTGCTCCGGCGGCAGGTAGAGCGTCCGCTTGGTCTCGGTCAGGCCGTACATCGAATATACGGTTGCTTGCGGAAAACAAGCCCGCAGTTGTTGAATGTGGCTCGGCGGCAGGGCGGCGGCCGTGTTGGTCACGTAGCGCAGCCGGCTGAAGTCGTAGGCCGATAGGTCCATCTGCAGCAGGATCGCGAAGATCGTGGGCACGCCGGGCAGCCCGGTCACGCCTTCGATCTCCATCCGTTTGAGAAACTGGGCCGGATAGGCGAACGACCGTTCCAGCACCAGCGTGCCACCGAACTTCAGCGTCATCAGCAACTGGTACAAGCCGTAGTCGAACGAGAGCGGCAACGCACAAATCACCACGTCGTCGGCCGTGTTTTCCAGGTACGTAATGACCGACGAAGCGGCGAATGCCACGTTGGCGTGCGTCGACATCACGCCCTTGGGCGTGCCGCTGCTGCCGGAGGTGTAGATCAAACAGGCCAGGTCGCGGTCGATGCACTCGCACGGCAGAGCCGAGTCGGGATACTCGGCCATGATCGTCTCCCATGCGGTCACGCCCGACGCGCCTTCGGCAACCTGCACGGCGTCGGCACCGGTGAGCACGGCGGCCGCCAGCGACTCGATCCGATCAAGCAGCCCCATGGCGGTGGCGGCCTCTTGGGCGGAGGTGACCAGCGCCGCGCCGCGGCAGTTCTCGGCCATCTGCGCCAACTTGTCGGCCTTGGTGCTGCTGTTGACGACCACAAACGCCCCGCCGGCCTTCAGCGTGGCGAAGATCCCCACGACGAGCTCGACGGTGTTCGGAAGCCACAGCAACACCCGATCGCCGCGGCGCAGGCCGCCTTCGCGCAGGGCGTTGGCCAGGCGATTGGACATCGCGTCGAGCTGAGCGTAGGTCAATCGCTGCCGGCCGTGGATCAGCGCGGTCTTCTCCGGCGTTCGTTGCGCGCTCTGTTCAAGGAAATCGTTGACCAGTTGCATTGCGAGGGGCTCCTTGCGCGGAGGGTCACCGGCGGCCCGCGAGGCGGACTACGAAGAAACCGTCGACGGCTTCTTCGACGCCACGTAGTCGACAATCGCGTTGACCGTATCGAAGTTCTCCGGCACGATCTCTTGGTCGGCCACTTCCACGCCGAACGTATCCTCGACGAACATCGTCAGCTCGAGGATGCCGGTCGAATCGACCACGCCGGCCTCCAACAGCGACGCGTCGTCGGCCAACGTGAAGCCGTCGCTGCTGAGCATGAAGTTCTCGGCGAGGAAGCTGCGGATCTGTTCGGCTGTGTTCACGGGGACGCCTCTTGGTCGGGTGGTTTCTCGGGTGACGGACGTGTTTCTCTTACGTAGACGCCGGCCGACTCAGGCCGGCTGGCACTGGTTTTCTTTCTCTCGGGTCGATTCCAAAGCGGAGGTTTGCTCCACGTCGGTTTGCTGCCTCGGCGAAGATTCCGCGTCGCCACTCGGCCGCGGCATGGCTCGGGCCGGATTGCCCATGGCCATCTTGCCGTCGGGGATCGCGCGAAACACGACCGCACCGGCGGCCACCACGCAACGCGTACCCACGTCGGCCAACAATATCACCCCTTCGCCGATCCAGGTGTTCGAGCCCACGCACACGCGGCCGAAGACCGGCTCGCTTTCGGTGATGTTGCGGGTCGGGTCGGAAACGTCGTGCTGGTTTCCGCCGCTGAGGATGCTCACCCGCGAGCCGATCAGCACGTGGTCCTCCAGCGTCACGGTGCCCAGGATGCTGTGGGCCCCGACGGTCACCTGGCTGCCGATCTCCGCGCCGCGGTGGGCCACGGTGACGCCAAAACAAAAACAGGCGTCCGGCGAGCAACGCCGCAGCGTGAAGCAGTAGTAGGCCAGCCGCAGGTAGTTCCCCAGCTTACCCGGCACCATGCCCAGCACGGTCCCACAGGTAGCAAACCACGACTCGGCCTTGCCGCCCCAAAGCCACGCCTCGAGCCGCGCCGCGCCGATCAACGGCGCCACGGCCGCCGCCGCCGCCAGCAGCGTGGTTCGTTTTGCGATCTGCCTAAGAGGGATCATGTCGCGATCGGTCGCTCCGGTTGTGCCGGTCGTTCTGCCGCCGCCGGTGACGGGTACGCTCGTCCTCTTGGGAAAAGAGGAGGGCTCAATGCGAATCTAGCATACCCAGGCAAGCCCTGAGGCCTGGGCCGGTAGAAAAGCCGGCGGCCCGTTCACCGCCGCACGGGCGGAGCAGCCTTGGTGGCTCCGCAACGGATGGCGGCCCTGCGACGATTGTGCAGAGTTTGCGGACCCTAGTGCAAAGTGGGACACGCATCCGGCAAAGTGGGGCGAGCATCCTGCTTGCCTTTCGGGCGATCGCAGCCATCGCAAGCTGGAAGCTTACGCCACGAAGGCCGTCACCCGTCGCCGTCCGGATCGACCATCAACAGCCGGCGGACTTCCTCGGGATCGGAATCCAACGGCAGCTCATGGACCTCCGCCGCCGTGTCGACGTAGAGAATGCAGTCCGGGTGGGTCGTGTGGCGGCAGCGGATCGGCTTGCGAAACCAGTCGAGAAACTCGTCCACCGTCACGTCGCGCGGCTCGGCCCAGTGGATATCGCTCTCGGGCCATTCGACAACCAGGATCGGATGGTGGACGTCGGCCACGTCGTCATCTGCTTTCCTCTGCGGCCATTTCCTCCCCTCGGTCCCCGGCCACATCGTTCCCGGGCCGACGACGGCGACGTAGTCCGTGACGTGTCTATCCCCATCGCGCAGCTCGGGGCACTGCATACAGTATCCACGCCCATTCAGGAACTTCGCATTCTCCGGACTGTCCCACCGTTGATCAAAGTCCACATGCGACCGGTAGTCGATATCGTAGTCGTAATAGTCCGCCGCGACCACGCGCCAACTCAGGATCGGCTCGCCATCGGTATCCGTCAGATACGCAGGGGGGAGGTAGACTCCCTTTCCAGTGTACGCGTACTCCGACAGCGAGTGACAGATCGACTTGAGCTTGTTCCCGCAATGGCTCTTTCGCGAGGCCTTCCGGCTGCGTCGGTCTTCAGCAGCGACAAGGAGACAGAGCCCGGCAATCACGGCGAGAACGGCAATCCTCCCAGGTAGACGGCGTAGTACGACTCGGAAGCCGCCGGACGCGCGGGACGCAGAGGTGTCCGGTGCATCGTCCATCGCCCAATGTATGAAGCCGGCAAGCGCAGCCCCCAGCGCTGCTGCCGCTGCGGTCACGATCGCGGCCAGCGTCGGTGACACACTCTCCGCCAACTTGCATTCGGTAGCCAAGACCGCCACAACGCCCACCACACCCCCAACGACTCCGGCCAGTGCCACGCGGCGTCGTGAGCGACGCAGATCCTTCAGCAGGAAGTTCACGGTGCCGTAGATGAGGACGCCGAAGAAGGCGATGCCGAGAGGCAACCTCGGATCGTCGGCAGCCAACAAGAACGTGCAAGGGAATCCGACGACCATGGCCCCCAGATAGGCCGCAATCCAGAATCCTGAAGCCTGCGGCGAGGCGCGCCGATACGCTTCGGCCAGTGACGAGCGGCTGTCGTCTGCCGGATCAGGCAAGTCAGGATCTTCCGTCGGCGTCATTGCGATCAACTCCCCCGAGAACCATGCGGCGTCAATCCAGCATCCAGCCGCCCGTTCTCCACAATTTACCGACCGTCTTGCCCAAGGCCCCCGGCGAGAGCGGCGTCTCGGGATCGGGCAGGTTGGCCAGATTCTCCTCGAACTCGGCCCGCTCCTCGGGCGTCATCTCCTGATGACGACGCTGGAACTCGGCCGCCTCTTGGCCTTTGGCGCTGATCTCGTAGGCAAGCTGCAGCCGGGCCAGTTCGCCGCCGTCGAACCAGACCACCTCGCACGACTTGCAAGAGTCGATGTGAAACGACGCCGGCTCCTTGAGAAGTTTCTTGTCCATCGCCACCCGGCACCGTGGGCAGCGGACCTTCGACTCGGTGTCCTCTTGGGCCTCCGCGGCCGCCTCCTTCATCAACTCGCCGGCTTCCTTGCTCCGCGAGGCCTTGAAACTGTCGACCCGCTTCTGCCCGACCAGATAGCCGAAGCACGTATCGCAGCGGAAGACGGGCCATCCCTCGTACTTCACCCGCACCAAGACGGCGGAACACGTCGGACACTTCATGGCGTGGCTCCCGGCATAGAGAATGGGAATTCGTGACCGTGCCTCTATTCTCCCCGACGGGCGCCCTATTGTCCAGCGGTCGCGCCAACGGGGTGGCCCCACCGCCTTTCCGCAGCCCGCGTTGCCACTTCTCCAGCATTGCCGGAAAGGCGTCGGGGTTGCGCAGCAACACGAGGTTCCGTCTCTGACGCCGCGCCTCTTGTGGCTGCGCCACCCGGGCACTCTTGCGAACGTGTTCTATTCGGTGGGGAAGACCTCTGCGCAAGAGCGACCGGGCCACCCACGGCTTATTGTCCAGCGGCGACGGCCGGCGGACCGCGGCGTTTGATGAAAATCCTGCACGTCGGGTCGGCGTAGGTCTCTTCCCAGTCGGTCCGCTGCTCAAGGCGTTCGATGAACGCCCGGTGATAGCGGGGACGGAGAAAGAACGCGTCGGGGTGGTAGCGGCGTTCGACTTCCAGGACCGAGACTTCGCCCCGCGCGGTCGCCTCGTAGCGGCGCCATTGCTCGCGGGGGAAGAGATAGAGCCGGCCATCGATGGTGACCTTCCAGTCGGGATAGCCTTTGAAAATCAGCGGCCCGCCCCACTCGCGATAGTTGTAGATCACGCCGCGGAAGCCGGACTCTTTCAACTGCCGAACGCCCGCCAGCGGCAGGCCGTCGTCGAACAACTGGAAGTTGCCCAGCCGCGGCAACGCCAACGCGGCAAGCAGCGCAGCGGCAATCACGCCCGCAGCCAAGGGAGGCCGGACAGGAATACCGGACCGTGCCGTTTCGGGCTCGGACGTGTTAGTCTCCGTCGACGCAGCCGGCGGTTTGGCGAGGAACAAGTGAATCCACCGCGTCCAGATCGGGACCATCGCCACGGCCAGAAAGAGCGAGAAACGATGAACCGGCAGGCTGACCGCCGTGAGCACGATCAGCGTGGCGGCTTCCTCCAGGCGGACCTGCCGGCGCATCCGGATCAGCAGCAACAACGACACGCCCAACACCACCCAAACGCTCCAGGCCCCCGCCTGCCACGTGGCCGAGTGCCACATCGGCATCCACTCCGAGACGTTCAACTCGCGGGCGATCTGCGCGTTGTATCGCGAGGTGGCAAACGCGCCGACGCCCGCCGGCGTGGCCAACATGCTCAGCCCGGCCGTCACGGCCACGGCCGTGGCACACCACGGCTTGGTGGTCTGCTGCTTGCGGAAATAGCGGAGCCAATCGGCGTCGGCGTAGATGCCCACGGTCAGCAGCGCGAAGACGGCCGAAGGGTGCAGGTTCTGCCAAAGCAGCAGGACGCCGGCGGCGAGCAAGAACTTGCGGACCGGCGGAATGGACGTTCGCATCACCCACAGCAGCGCGGCAAAGCCGACCATGGAGCACGTGTTCGCCCGAATTTCGCAATAAGGCAGCGCGACCAGCAGGCCGAGGCTCATCGCCAACACGGCGGCCAACGTCGAGGCCTCGCGCCGCCGCAGGGAGAAGACCCCGATCAAGAACGCGCCGGCGAAGAACACGGCGTTGAGTTGATGCAGCAGACGCCAGGAGCCGATCCGGTAGAGGACCGCCCAGATGAGTTCGGTCCCCCAAGTCGGCGTAGCCACCGGTTCGCCTGCCCGGGTCGACGTGAACGGATCGCTGCGGATCAACTCGCCCTGTTCGAGCATCAACTGGCCCGTCTTCAACCGCCAAAAGACGTCCACGTCGTAGCTCGGCCGGAGCTGCAGAAAGAGCGCGGCCAGGGCAAAGAAGACGATCAGGGCCAGCTTGTGTTTGGACATGGCGGCTGAGGGACTGGGGGCTAGGGATTGGGGGCTAGGGACTAGGGACTGGGGACTAGGGACTGGGCTTCGCAGCCGTGAATTGGTGTTGGCTCAGTTGATCTGCAAGTGCGGCCTGTCGCAATCGTCTGTAATCGAAGCGATACACCGCAACTGGTTGCTGACGCGGGCTGCGCGTGGACGCCTCGGGGAACTCGGCCACCGGGCGGCCGGCCGCTGCGATCAGCCAGCGCAACGTTTGGGCTCGGCCGCTGTCGAAGGTGAGTTCCGCGGGCTGCACGACCAGGTACGCCAATTGCCGATCGTCCAACGCCGCCGGGGCGCGGTCGTAAGTATAGGCCGTTCGGCCCGAATAGAGCCCGGCCCAGCCGACGGTGTCCAACACGGCGCCGGGCGTGTCTTGCGCGGCCAGCCAATCGCCGGCTTCGCGGTGGCCGCGGTGGCTATCGTGCAGCGAGCGAAACGTCCGCGGCAGGCAGGCCAGCCCGATCAACAAGACGATACCCGCCGTAAGCGGTGCTCGCTGCCGTGCCATACGCCGAGCGAGTTCGACGGCCCCATAACCGGCCGCTGCGATGCCCGCCACGACCAGCGGCAGCAAGTGCCGACAGTCGAGATAACCCTCCGCCGCGGCAAAGTGAATCACCACCAACGAGAAGACCACGTAGAAGACTTGAATCAGCCGGGCGGCCGGCGAGCGGGCTTGCCGGCGCAACAGCCACGCTCCCCAAAGCGCCAATCCGCCGATCCAGAAGCCGAACGCCCCGGTCAGCTTCCGCACAAATCGCCACGCGGCGGCCGGATAGCCGCGGTGCCGAATGCTCTGCGTCGGCTCCTTCGCATCGAACGCCATCGGCTGCCCGTCGGGCAATCGCCATCGGGGACGGGAGTCTCCTTCATCCAAACCCACGTCCCCGCCGATCTTCCTCAGGCCGCTGGAATTATCGGACAACGCATCCATACGATGGGGAAGGAGACTCCCGTCCTCTTCGCCCGCGCGGCTCTTCTCAATGTCTTCTCTCACGCTCACGACTTCCGCCCGACCCAACAGCCGAGCAACCGCCGCGGCAGGCGTCCGATCTTCGGCAACAATCAAGAACGGCCCAAACACGGCAACGAACCCAGCCAAGAACGCCACGCCGGCCAGTACCAATTCCGCCGACGGCCGGCGGGTCTTGCACTGGAATTGCAGCACAACGAGCGTCGATCCGAACGCGGCTACCAGCACCAGGATTTCGACCCGCGTGAGTGCAGCCGCCGCGGTCGCCAGTCCGGCGATTACGAGCACTATGTAGCGTCTTGCCGAATGAGTGGGGTGGCTGGGCTCGAGCGCAGCGAGCCCCCAGTTGGGTCCATTCTGGGTTATACCCCCCTTTTCCTCGGGTGTGGCCTATGCGGGGGGGGGGCGGCGCTCGACCCCAGCCACCCCTTTGCCCTCAGCCGCCCCGCTGTTGTGCGCCCATTGAGGTATTCCACCATACCCCAGAGCGCCACGGCCAAGAACAGCAGATGCATGCTATCGCTAATCCCGTCGGCTCCCAGCCGGGTGACTTCCGGCAACAGGCAGAAGAAGAACGTCGCGGCGATGGCGGCCTTCAGCCCGGCCAATCGCCTGCTGAGTAGAAACACGGGTATCACGGCCAACACCAACGGGACGGCCGCCGCAAGCTGTGCCGCTTCGGCCCACAACGTCGGCCGTTGGCCACCGGTCCATAACAGACCCTCCTGGACCACCCAAATCCAGACGGGAAACAGCGATTGTTCCCGCTGCGTGTGGATCGTCGCCGCCACGCCCTCTCGATCGATCTGCTGAGCCACCGTCACAAACCGCACGGCATCCAACGCCGTGGTCCGCGCGCGTCGAATCACACCCATCTGCACCAAAGACGCCAGCCCCACCAGGGCCGCGAGGATCACGATTTGCCGTCTGCCGTGCATGCGTGGGGGCCCGCCGAAATAGGTGTACGCCACGGCTTTGCAGCAGCGGTGGCGCCTGCATCGAGCGTAGAAATCGACCTACGCGGCAATGGCACACCTAGCGCGCGGCGGCAAGAGCGTATCCCCGCACGCGGATCAGGTCAATCCAACCTGGCCGGGAAGGCGAGAATGAAGCGGCAAGGAGGTTTATGCGGCCATTAGGTTCTAGTTGGATTACACAGGCAGGGTAACTTGCGTGCCCTGCAAGAACTCCCCTACTCCCTCCCGACCCTCAGCACAAGAAATGCCGACACTGTTCGGGGAGCCCGAATACTCTGCCCTCCCCAAACGACCTTGATTACCCACGGTCGGTCCGGTTTTCCTCTTGCGCAAAACGACCCTGGCCGTTATCATTGGCGACCCGAACGACAGGGAACCCAACGTGTCTCTGCGATCTTCCCATCAGTTCCGCCGCAGCGGACAGCGTGACCCGCGACGGCGCCGGCTGCTGACCGACGATCTTTCCATACCCGTTCGCGATGATCTTGCGCGCGAGACGCCCGTTGCGGCTCCCCACAAGAATCCGGTGGAAACCCCCCAGAAATACGGAGACTCCGTTCTCATGGACGAGCCCATTCGGCTGATCGATCTGGTTCCCAGGCGATTGACGGTGTTTGGGTTGCTGCTGTTGGTCGGATTGGCTGCGGTGGCGGGGCTGGAGCTGCTCTATTACTGGGCATCGATCCCCGGCGTGGCCGGCGCCACCACCGACGGGCGGATCGCCGCGCTGGACCTCGACGGCGAGGGGAGCTTGGCGGTTTGGTTCTCGTCGGCCATGTTGAGCCTGTCCGCAGCCGCGGCAGTGATCGTCTACACGGTCCGCCGCCACCGCACCGACGACTACCACGGCAACTACCGCATCTGGCTCTGGGCCGCCATGTGCTGGCTGTTGATGAGCATCGACGAGACCTCCAGCCTGCACGAAGGCTTCAAGGAGATGATGGCTGGCGTGACGGGCGTCAGCCCGGGCATCGACGGATCGATGTGGTGGGTCATCCCTTACTTCTTCCTACTGGGCGCGGTCGGCTCGCGGCTGCTGGTCGACATGTGGCCGTGCCGGCTCTCCAGCGCCGCCCTGTTGACGGCCGGATCGTGCTACGCCGTGGCCGTGGTGGCCCAACTACAGTGGATCTTGCCCGAAAGCGGCGCCCGCGGGGTGATGCTCGAGGAGGGCGCCGAATTGGGCGGCAACGTATTGCTGTTGTTGGCCATGGGCTTGCACGCTCGCTACGTGATCCTCGACGCCGAGGGTGTCATCCCACCCCGCCGGCGGCGCGTGCGGCGGCGGAAGATCGTCGAGGAAGAAGAGGAAGAGGCCCGCTACGAGATCGAGGGCACGTTGTCGGGCGAGTGGCTCCACGTCGACACGGCCCACGCCGCACCGCAGCCGGCATCATCTCGCACCGCAACGACTCGCGCCGCGGCCAAGAAGAAACGGAAGGCCCGCGCCGCCGCGGCCGTCCATCCCGCCTTTGCCGAACCCGAGCCGGAAGAAGAACCGGTCGCGTCGCCCGTCCAGCGCAAGCTGACCAAGCAAGAGAAGAAGGCCCTGCCGCGGGCCGCGCGCGGGGTCGGCTGTCCGGGGGGGCGGCCTGCCCCGGGGCCGGGGTGACCGGGTGCCGGGGTGACAAGGGGTAGCGCGTCGTGGCAGAATACGCTCTCGGGTAGACTCGTGCGTATCCGTATGCAGTTCGCCGCCCGCCACTCCAGTCTCCCAACTCCCCATGACCATCCGCACCCGATTCGCTCCCAGTCCGACCGGCTACCTCCACATTGGCGGCGTTCGTACGGCGTTGTTCTGCTGGCTGTTTGCCCGGCGTCACGGCGGCCAGTTCATTCTTCGCATCGACGACACCGACCGGCAGCGGAACGTCGACGAGGCGTTGGCGCCGATCTTGCACGGCCTACGATGGCTGGGGATCGATTGGGACGAGGGGCCCGAGGTGGGCGGTCCGTGCGGGCCGTATTACCAATCACAACGTGCCGAGCTTCACGCGGCGGCCGCCGAGAAACTGCTTGCATCGGGGCATGCCTACCACGACTACGCCACGCCCGAAGAACTCCAGGCCGAACGGGAAGCGGCGCAGAAGGAGAAACGCACGTTCGTCTATAGCCGCCGCTTCATGGCCGAAACGCCGGAAGATCGGGCCCGGTTCGAGGCCGAGGGCCGCCTAGCCGTCGTTCGGTTGAAGATGCCCCGCGAGGGGAAGCTGGTGATCGACGACCTGGTTCGAGGACAGGTCGAGTTCGAATGGGCGCGGGAACAGGACCACGTCATCCAGCGGGCCGACGGCTCCTGCCTCTATCACCTGGCCAGCGTGGTCGACGATCACGAGTTCGCCGTCTCGCACGTCGTCCGCGCCGAGGAACACCTCTCGAACACCCCGCGGCAGATCTTCATCTCCCGGTCGCTCGGCTACGAGCTGCCGGCCTTCGCCCATCTGCCGTGTGTGGCCGAGCCGGGCAGCAAGACGAAGCTCAGCAAGCGGAAGCTGGCAAAGTATCTCAAGAACCGCGACTTCGCCAAGCTGCTCGAACACGGGCAGGGCATCGCCGAGGCCATGGGATGTGCAGCCGATCCGGAAACGTTCAACCCGGTAATCGTCGATTTCTACGAGCAGACCGGCTATCTGAGCGAGGCGCTGATAAACTACCTGGCCCTGCTGGGCTGGTCGCTCGACGACAAAACGGAGCACTTCACACGCGAGCAACTCATCGAGAGTTTTTCGCTCGAACGCGTCAATAAGGCGGCCGCCAGTTTTGATCCTGCCAAGCTGCTGGCCTTTCAAGAACGCCACATGCTGCAGGTTCCGACCGAGCAGAAGGTCGACCTGGTGCTGCCGTTCCTGCAGCAGGCTGGGTTGATCGACGAGGTAGACGATGTCGTGCGGCAACGCGTGGCACAAATCGTCGAGGCCGCCGGCGATCGCATCAAGGTCAGCGGCGATATCCTCGATTATCGCGACTTCTTCCTTCACGATGACGAATTGAGCTACGACCCGAAGGCCTTTGAAAAGCGGCTTCGCAAACCGGCCGACGCGGCCAAGTTGCTGACGAAGTTTCGCGACCGCCTGGCCGACGCCGAGCCGTTCGACGCCGCCGGGCTCGACCGGCTGTTGCACGAGTTCGTCGAGGCCGAAGGCATCAAGATCGGCCAGGTAATCCACGCCATCCGCGTGGCCACGACCGGCAAGGCGGTCGGCTTCGGGCTGTTCGACGCCCTGGCGATCCTCGGCCGCGAGAGTTGCCTGCGACGGATCGAGCGGGCGCTGGGCCAGGTGTGAAACGGCGGTCCAGCCTCTGTCGATAGGAGACTTCCGGGTGGCTGGGGCAGAGCGCAGCGGTGCCCCAGCGCCTCGGCCTCTGGGGCACCGTTGCGTTCTGCCCCAGCCACCCATCTGTTGCCACGTGCTGCTAAAACGCCTCCTGGGCCTGCACCCCCTTCTGGTCGCTTTCGTAGACCTTCTGCAGCATGTCGGTCTGCTCGCGCTGGAACTCGAAGTTGTCGCGCTGCAACCCCTCCAGCAGCGCGTCGTCCGGGGCGGCGGCCGCATCGGCAGGGGCCTCCACGGCGGCCGGCTCGACGCCA
The DNA here is from genome assembly GCA_964472545.1 of uncultured Planctomycetaceae bacterium. Lineage (GTDB taxonomy): Bacteria > Planctomycetota > Planctomycetia > Pirellulales > Thermoguttaceae > CAYYNP01. The sequence goes on from CAYYNP010000167.1 coordinate 13,493, forward strand.
ACCGGTCCCAACGTCGTTTCGCCACGGAAGAAGGCGTAGTGCGGCGTGGTGCTTTGGGCGATCACCGTGGTCGTGCCGCGGATGCCGTCGGCGATGTAGACGCCGCGCAGATCGGTCTCACCCGAAAGGAAATCTTCGTTGTGAGTGCCGATGACTTTCACGTGAACGTCGGCCACGTAACTGTCGGTGGTGGTGTCTTTGACCGTCGTCCGCACGCGGCCGCTGCTGGGATCCTCTTGGACTTCGACCTTCAGCGGCGAAACCAACGCCAATCCGCTGGCGTGGAGGTTTTCGCCGCGGCAGACGACCAGGTAGGCGCCTTCCTTCTTCAACGGCAGCTTCAACGCGTGGGTGCGGTCGCGGTAGTCGCGGCCGTCGCCCAACGAAACCGTCGCCTCGTGGTACGGGCGGATGCCGGCCAGATTGATCTGGGTGATGCCGCCGAGATTCTGCTTCAACAGACCAAACTTCATCAGGTCGATCCGATAGACCTTCGCGTCGCAGGCGGCGATGTTGCGGAACTTCAGTTTCAGTTCGGCCGGTTCGCCGGGCACGAACGTGGAGACCTCCGGCAGCTCGATCGCTTTGCGGGTGAAGTAGTCGATCGACTGCTTGGCGTCGGCGAAACGGTCCTCGACGCGGCGATACTCTTCGATCGCATCGGCCGCCTGGCCCAGGCTATGGTGGACCTGGCCGAGGATGTAGATCGCCCGCCATTTGTTGCGGCTTTCGACTTGCCGGCCGGTCGTCTCGTCGGTCCGCATCGCTTCGGCCACCTTGCGGCACATCGACAAGGCCGATTCGTGCTCGCCGGTGGCAAAGTGGCAATAGCCGATGATGTACCAGTAGCTGTCCAGCATGTCGCTCTTGGGATATCGCTTCGCATAGCGATTGCACGCGGCGGTGGCCTGATCGTAGGCCTTCAACTCGAGCAATGCATTGGCCGTCGAGAACGCAGCCTGGTCGGCGGCCGGGTCGTCGGGATAGGCGGTCAAGAACGTCTCGAGCATCGCCCAGGCGCGGCGGATCAGGTCGACCCGATTGACCTTCTGCTTGCGCAGGTTCTCATCGTCGGCGGCTTCGGGCGCTTTGGCGTAGACCCGCTGGGCCAGGGCGTAAGTGGCCGAGGCGATGTAGCCTTCCGGCGGATACTCGCGCAGCAGGCGGCCCATCACCTCGACGCTGCGGAGGAACTCGCCCTGCGACTGGAGGAACCCGGCCACGCCGCTTTCCCGCATGAAACTGCCCTCGACCGTGGCGCGGAAGATCAGGTAGCTGCGTTCGTACTCGCCCATCTCGTGATACGCCCGGCCGACTTTGACGATCTTGTCGAACGGGATCTCGGCGGCCGGCCACTTCTCTTTGATGATCTCGAAGTATTTGACCACGGCAGCCGGCGGGCCGATTTCGAGGTGGGCGTCCAGGAGCATCTCAACGGAATGCTTGTAGACGTTGGCATCGAGATTCCATTTGGCCAACAGCTCGGTCAAGTGCTTGCTGGACGTGGCCATCTCCTCCTTGTCGAAATAGTGTTTTCCCAGTTCGTAGAGTTCCTGCGGCGTGAGGCGATACTTGTCGGCACTCTTGGCACCACGTGCCAACACAGTCATCGACTTCGGCTCGGAGACGACCAACTGCTCCGGCCGATGGGCGTTGCGGATCACCGTCGGCCCGGCCCGATACTCGCCGGGCAGGTAGCCGAACAGTTCGTAGCGGATCGTGCCGATGCTCCGCCGGCTGCCGACGTAGAACGTGATCGCGCCGGGCGAGACCTCGAACCGCTCGAACGGCCCACTGACCGATTTCTCGATCACCGTGGTGCCGGCGGGAATCGGCTCGGTGATCACCAGATACTCGAGCTGCTGCTCGGGCGTGTTGTTGGCCACGTGGCGGCGGATGTACAATTCGACCAGTCCGCGGCGGCCGGTGGACAACTGCGTCAAGGGGTTCTTGAACGACGTGTAACTGCCCGAGAGCACGCCGAAGCCGCGCGGTACTTCGCGGCCGTCGACCTCCAGCGGTGCCGGCTCGTACGTGCGGCGGACTTCCCAATCCTGCGTCGTGCTCTTGAGCTTCTCGGCCGGCACGAAACCGCCCAGGATACACTGATACGTATAGCGCCCGCGGCCGGTGATCTGGAAGTTGATCCGCTGCTTGCCGTCGGCCAACAGCGCCGCGGGCACGTCGATCGTCTGCGTGCCGGCGGCCGGATCGATATCGAGCACGGCGGCCTCTAGCTCGTTGACGAAGACCTCGAGCTTGTAGCGCTCGCCTTCAAAACGGCTCTCGGCGAACCAGCGGCAGAGCGCCATCGCGGCCGGGCCGGTGGCCTTGTCGGGCGCGAAGCGGTGGCCCGTGCGGTGGGCCAAGAGCCAATCGATCAGGCCTTTGAGTTCGGGGGCCTGCGGGGCGACCTCTTGCAGCCCCAGAGCATACAACGCCCGCAACTCGGCCGGCGAATGGCTCCACGGCAGGCAGCCGTTGGCGGCCGTGCGGCGCGAGGTCGGCGCGTCGAGGTCTTGTTGGGCCAAGAGATCGAGCAACTCCTTGGCGGTGGCGTCGCGGTCCATCGCGGCAAAGGCCAGCGCCAGCTTGGCCAACGCGGCCGTGGAGAGTGCCGGGCGGCTGCGATAGAGCCGATTGGCCAACGCAAAATCACCCTCGCCGGCGGTGGCCAGCGCGTGCAGCAGGATCGCCTTGCTCTCGTAGTCGCTATTGTCGGTGGCGGCCACTTGCTGGCGGAGATACGCCCGGGCCTTGTTGTAAGTGGCCTCGGGCACGGTGTATCCGGCCTGCTTGGCCAAGGCCAGCGCCCAGACGATCTGCGAGCTGCCGTAGCGTTGGCTGCCGCCGCCGCGTCCGGTCCAACTCCAACCGCCGTCGTCGTTCTGCGAGCTGACCAACAGCCCGATCGACGAACGTACGCGGCCGTCGAGCGCCGCTGCTTCCGGCCCGCCGGCCTCGCGGGCGCCGCCGAGCAACTTCTGCAACGCGAGCGAGGCCATCAGGTCGCTGGTGGCACTTTCCAGCCCCGCGCTGTAGCGGCCGGTGGCGATCTGGCACAACGGGGCCGGGGCCAAGACGATGTCTAACAGGCTCCGCTCGACGTTCGGGCCGATGAGGATCTGTAGCGCCGGACCTTCCAGTGGCATGTCCTTCGGGGGCTCGACCCAGGCGGTCACGTCGGACGTGGCCGAGCCGCCGGCGGTGGCGAAGACCGGCTCGCCGTAAGGCTTCAAGGGCACGGTGCGGCGGACGACGTCGGTTCGCTCGCCGGCAGTGATCGAAAGCTCGAAGGCCACGTTGATCTCCGCATCGGCCGCCGCGTCCTTTTCGCCGGCCGGCTTTTCGGGACGATTCAGCGTCGACTCGAAGACGAGTTCTTCGATGCCTTTTGCCGCGACGTCGATCGTCTTCTTCTCTTGGATCGTGCGACCGGCGACGGTGGTCTTCAGTACGACGTCGATCGTGCCGCTTTCGATGGCATCGTTGTGTACCGAGGCCACCACCTCCGCCCGATCGCCGTCGGTGAAGGCCAGCGGGAGCTTGAGTTGGCCGAAGAGGTCCTTCTTGACGACAAATTCATCGGTCGCCTCGCCGGCGAGCGTTTCGGTGGTGATACCTTTGGCCATCAAGGTCCAGGCGGTGGAACGTTCCGGCACGGTGAAAGTGACGGTCGCCGTACCGTCGTCGCCGGTCACCACGGCCGGGTTCCAGTAGCCGGTCTCGTGCTGGGCCAGCCCGGGCAAGAGCACGGCGCCCGTTTTGGCCAACTCGGCAGCCACCGCGGCGGGGCCATTGACTTCATCGCCGGAGCGGAAGTAGAGATTCACGCTGTGCATGCTGCCGGAGTTATCCAACACGGTCACCTGCCGCTGCTGCTGTTCGGCAATGCTCCAGAGGTTGTCGGCATTGGCGGCCAGCGTGCCGTTGCCCGTGAAGCTGATGGCATTGCTACCTTCGAACTGCACGACGTATCCGTCGGTGATCGTGCCGAAATCGATCCCGTCCCCGTTGACGTCAAGGGACTGTTGCGCGGCGACCTGATAGCGTCTCTCATCCATGATGCTGTTGAACCGTTCCATCTGCCCGGCACGTGCGTTGCCCCCCCACTGTGCCATCTGATTGGCGGCAGCGTAGCCGTACTGGCCGCCGCCACCGCCACCCGGCCCCGGTGGAGCCGGTGGCGCCGGGGCCGCATCGGGCATCGCAGTCGCAGCACTCATGATGCCACCGGAAATGACAAGCCCCGCCGCCAGACTCTCCGCCTCCGCCGTCTCTACCGCGATCCGATCTTCCTCGGCCAGCAGCCGCGGGTTGATCGGCTCGGTGGACGGGTTGTAGGCGAAGGTGATGCTGGAGGTCGTCCGCACGGCCGACTGCCGCGTGTTGCCGCGGAAGAAGTCCCCGATCGCCACCACCGGCCAACTGAAGCGGTCCAGCAGCGATTGTTCGACCATCGCCAGGCTGACCTCGGCCGCGACCGGCTCGCCTTGCGGGTCGGTGGTGGTCACGGTCACCTCGATTTCCTCGCCGGGCTGTACCGGGCCGGTAGCGTCACTTTCCTGACGCTTGGTTGCGAGCTTCACCAGCAGCTCGCGCTCGACGGTGAAGGGACTCGAAGCGGCGTGGAAACGGCGGATGGGCTTCTCGTCGTCGGCTTCATCGTTGGATGCATCGTCGGTTGGTTCGTCGGGCGCGACCACCGGTCGCGGCTTTGTGTTGGTCATTACCGCCACGGCCAGCTCGAAGTTGGGCGCGAGCTTCGCGGTCATGGGGATTTCCAAGACGTTCTCGCCCTCGGTAAGCTCGATCAGCTTGTAGTCCAACACGCGGGCGCCTTGGAACGTGACCAGCGCCAGCGCCGGTTCTTCGCGCCAGTGAAGAGTGACGTTGGCCGTCTCGCCGACCTTGTACGTGTGGGCGTTGGCCAGGATCCGTAGCCGCACCTCGTCCTCGTCGTCGGAAATCTGCACGGCGTGCTCGCCGCTGATCGGGTTATCGAAACGGTCGGTCCCTTCGACGCGGATCACGTACCGCCCGCCCTCGTCGAGTTTGAGCGTCCGTCGGGCTTCGCCGTCGTCTTCGGACGTCTCGATCGCGTGCTCTTCGACCAGCCGCTCGCCGACCTTGCCGCGAACCTTGGTCTTTTCCAAGACCTTCAGCGTTACCTTCCGGGCGACCGGTTTGCCCTCGGCGTCGTGGGTGCTGACGGTCGTTTCAAACGTCTCGCCGGCCACGTAAACGGGCCGCACACTGCTGGTGCCGATCGAAAAACCCTGCGACGAGAGCACGAAGTTGACCGCCGTTTGCAGGTTCCGCTCCGAAAGCGTAACGGCCAGCGGCAGGATCTGCGTCTCGCGATACTCGCGCGTGGGCAGCTTGAAGGCGACCTCACCCTTCTCGTCGGTGGTGGCCGTGTAGGTGCGGTCGTCGGCCAGTCGATAGACGATCTCGCGGCCGGCCACCGGGGCGCCGTAATAGTACGACGCCTTGATGGTGCCTTCGATCTCCTCGCCGCGGTAGTAGACGTTCCGCGGCGTGTCGATCGTCAGCCGCACCGGCTCGAGTTGATACTCGTGGACCTGGAACGTGCCCTGGTAGCTGCGGCCGTCCTCGTCGCGAACCAACACGCGGTACTGGCCCTGAGGACTCGTGGCCGGCAGCATGAAGTTTGCGTGGAAGCTGCCGAAGCTGCTTAAGCTCACGTCCTCTTGATGCACCAACCGGTCGCGGCCATCGAAGACTTCCAGCGTGTAGGCCTTGCCCTCGTCGATCAGGTAGACGTCGCCCGCCGGCGCGTCGCCCGGACCGGGACCCGGACCGGAAGGTGCGATGTCGTCCGGCGTCGGCGGCACGGGCGTCGGCTCGATCGGGAAACTCACCGGCGATGCGGCATTACCCGGCACGGGCGCCTCTTCCCCCACGCCATTGACGCCCTGCACGCTCCGCAGACAACCGCGCACGTGTACCAATTGCCCGGCGCGATACGCCGGCCGGTCGGTATAGATGTATCCCTTATCGGCCAGTCCCTGCGCCACGCCCACGCCCTGCAGCCCGACCACGTTCGACGCGGTGTGTCCGCCGGCGATGGCAAACACCCGTACGTCGCCGGCATCCTTAAGCGGCGCCAACGGATCCTCTTCGGTGATCTCTTCCCCAGCCCCCGACCCCCCGCCCCGAATCCCCCGCCACACGCCGTCCGCGCCAGTGATCGCCTCGGCAAACACCTCGCCGCCGTCGGAGATCAACAGCTTCGCGTCGCCCCAAGGCTTGCCGGTGCGCATGTCTTCGGCAAACACGAAGACCTCGTCGCGCGAACTCTTCACGATCACGTCCAGGTCGCTGCGAATGACCATCGTCGTTGCCTGCAGCGTCTTGCTGCTGACGGTTACGGCCATCACGCCACAGCCGTCTTCGTCTCCTCCCGGCAAGGGCACCTCGATCTCGTTCTCCAACTCCTGGTACTTCGCATACTCCGGCACCTTGAACGTGGAACTGTCGTCCGGGTCGATCAGCGCGATATCCAACGCCTCGACGCCCCGGGCAAGGTGCATCTTGCGGAAGTAGGTCTCCATGTCGACCCGATAGGCGCTGACGGTCACCTCCTCGACGTTTCGCGTGGTCAACTTCAGCACGGGCGTCTCGTCGCTGCGAAACACGCGATCCGTCGAGACGATCATACTCTTGGCCGTCAGCCGGGCGATGGCCTGTTTGGCGGCATTGGTGTGATTGCCCCACGTCACCTTGCGATACTCCTCCAGAGCCTCCTCTAGCTTGCCTAGTTCCTGCTCCAAGATGACGGCGATCGAGAACTGGGCCTGTGACGACTCGTGCGTATCGGGATACTTCGACACCAGACGCCGCCACTGTGCCATGGCCGCCTCGTAGTCCTTCTCCTTGTAGTGCATCTGGCCGAATTGCAGCATGATCTGCCGGTTCCGCCCGTCGAGCGGGTACTTGCCCAGGAACTCGCCCCAGAGCTTCCGCGCCTCGTCGTACTCTTCCTCGGCGAACTTCTCTTGGCCCATCAGGTACTCGGTATTGACGATCTCCCGCTGTACGCCGCTCCACGCCTGATGCGCCGGATGCTTTGCCAGATAGTCCTTCCACGTGGCCAAGGCCTCGGGAAACTTCTTCTGCAACTGGTAGCAACGTCCCAGCAGATTCCGCCCTTGGGGCGTCTCCTCGCGGTCGACGTAGCGGGTGTCGGCCAAGAATCGTTTCAGACTGGCCACCGCGTCTTCAAATCGCCCCCGATGCATCTGGCTCTGGGCGATCTCAAGATGGGCCTGACTGGCCAATTTGTGCGTGGGAAACCGCTTAACAAATGCCTCCAACGCCGCGGTGCCCAGCGCCAATTCCGCGTCGCTGCCCGGCTGGGGGATCCGCCACGTTCGCGAAAGCTGGAAGCTGGCCTCCGCGATCCTCTCGCTGTCGGCGTCCGGGTGCTTTGCCAACAGGTCCTGCCACGTCCGCCGGGCCGCCTTCAAGTTCCCCTCGGCCAAGCGACACTCGCCCAACCGGAATCGGGCCTCGACGTCCAACTCACTCTCCTCATGCTCCTTGATGAACGCCTCGTAAAGCCCGGCCGCCGGCCCGTGCTGGCCCATATTCTGACGGCACTGAGCCACCAGCAACTCGACCTCCACCCGCTTCTTCGGTTCCGGCCCCACCTCGAGCGCCTTCTGATAGAACTCCAGCGCCTTGGCATAATCCGGCTTGGTGTCCTGCTTCGGGGGCTTGAAATACTCGTCCGCAAATTCCAGATAGATGCCCGCAATCTGCTGTTTTCTCCCCGTCGACAGCAGATACTCCGCTTCTGCCCTCACGATCAGTTCCGCCGCTCGATAATCTCGCTTACGAGCCAGCGCCATGGCCTTTCCAAACCGGGCCCGCCGGCCCCAATCCCCCTCGGGATCTTGGGTGTCCAATCCCCCGAAAACCTCCACGGCCTCATCGTACTTACCGTCCAAATAGAGCGCCCGGCCCTTGAGATACTCCAAATAGACCTTTTCAGCCCCCTCTTCTTCTTGGGCCTTTTCAATCGCCGCCACGGCCGCGGCGAAATCCCGATCCTGCATTGCCGCCCGCACCGCATCTGCAACCAGCGGAACGTCTTGCGCCGCAGCAGCAGGCTCGCCGGCGGCCGCACTTTTCGGTTGATCCGCCGGCCCTTCATTCGGGTCGTCTGCCGCGAAACCTCCGACCGTGACTCCCACAATCCCCAACACGACCCACAGCAGCCACAAATGGCAAGATCTCATGACACGTCTCCAGATACAGGTTTGAGCCAGGCCGGCCGGCGATCGCCAGGTGGGCGAACGTGACGGGCGGCATATTCCGGGCAAAGCGACCCAACACACGACACGATCAGCGGGTTACACGCATCAATCGGCAGACCACACGGGGCCGTGAATCCCCCCGCTGAGAGAACATACATTACGGCCCGCCGATGAGCGCGCAGGTCCCCACGTCATCGTTGGACGCCCGTGGCCGCCGGTCGGTTCCCGCGGTCTGCCGCAGAAGTCCTCTGATTGGCCAGCACGGCCGAGCCGGTTGCGTTGTTGCGTCTTGGATGTTGGCGAGAGGGGG
>CAYYNP010000168.1:0-22052 GCA_964472545.1 uncultured Planctomycetaceae bacterium
AAGGGCAGATGGCCAAAGAGGATTCGGCCCGGTATCAGCGGTTCGTGGACGCGTATGGGGAACGCTGCTGGGAGCTGGAGGCAATCCCTACCGATACGCTCCGCGGAATCGTGGATGGCACCATTCAGCGCACAATCGACATGGATGCGTTCCGCCGCGAAGTGGGAATCCAACAGCAGGAACAGCGAGAACTCAAAGAGCTTCGTCGGCGCGTTCCGGACCTGCTGTCGGAAATGGACTGGGGAGGGCTGTCGTGATGAGGCTGAGTCTGTCGAGCTAATCTTTGCCGACCATGCTAATCCCGGCGGCGGCGGTTGCAGAATTCTACAAATTGACACCCCGGATGGGTGGAATCGAAGTATGAGAGAGGAAGTCTTGATGCTGTACTCGGCAACGTGCCGGGCGGGTTTCGTTGTGCCGGTTTGTTCTCCCGACTCAAAAGAAACCGGAATACAAAACTGGCAGGGGTTCAAACCTCCCCCTGCGGCTGCAACGGAGTAGCGTCCGTGAATGTCGAAACCGAAAGCGCGTTCTCCCACGAGGAGTTTCCCGGGCAACGGGCTGGTAGTCGATCCAGCACAGACGGGTACGTCCCGGTCCACATGCGACGAATTCAAAACGCGCGTATAAGGTGACGGCAGCAGCCTGCAAACATGTCAGGCGCAGCATCGAGCAACGACAGCGCACAACGCGACATTCTTACTAGGTCGCGAGGGAACCCGTTGCGCGCCGAAGGGAGGACACGCAAGGTGGCAGACGGATTCCGGGGGACGAAGAAATACCAGGTTTGCAGCCTGCAAACCGACGGCATCGACACCGCCGAGGTGGTCCGCTGGCGGAAGGTCCGGGCGATTCCGGCACGGGAACGCAACGCTCTGCCGAAACTCTGGCAGCAGCGAGTGAAGCTTCGACAGAGTTTCCTTGTGGGACATGTTCCACCCGTTCTTTCGGGTCTGGTCGCCGACCCGACAGCAGGCGAGTTGATGGCCAACGTCGCCCACATGTCTACGCCAGAGCAACCACTACGCGCCAGTATACGGCACTTCCGAGGATTCGCAAGCTGTCGCAAGCAGACGCACAGCCTCGTCTTGTGCCCTATTTCAGCGGATCTGGCGGACAAGCGGGGCCATGAACCGCTCCAGAGAGTCCCGATAGAGAGCTGACACTGCCCCAGGCACGTCGGAAGACACGGAAGCCCCGTACGTCACTGCCATGGCCCCCGGCCGCCGCTGGGCGTGCTGGGGTGGCTCAGGCGGCGAGATTGGCCTTCTCCTGCTGTTGCAGGATGCGGTATGCCGGGGAACGAGCTGCTCTTGCTCGGGCTATCCCGTTTCCCGAGCAATCCGCACGGCCATCTCCAAGTTCTTCTCGGCGTAGATCTCCGTCACGTCGGCCCGGGCATGGCCCAGAGAAACCTGAGCGGCGTCGAGGCCGTAGTCGCGGCGAACTTCAGTAGCACGGCTGTGGCGAAGCTGTAGGGGGAACCAGTGAGGAATCTGTACGCCGGCCTTTTCCGCCCTCTTGAACCCGTATTCAATCGCCCTGCGATAGGAATCCGTGGTGTAACGATTGCCCTTTGGCCGCTTCGATTTCCGCCTGCGTCTTGCAAGTTTGGCCTTCCGCCGCGCCCGCAGCTCGGACGGATAGATGGGAGTCTTCCTATTCGCCTTCCCATGAACCGGACGGTGCTCCTTGTGCCATTCCACGGCCTCGCGCGGGCTGAAGAGATAGGAGTCCTTCTCGCGCTGCAGGAATGGCTTCAGAATCTTCTGAACTCTTGGGCCCAGTGGGATTCGGCGTTTCTGCCCCCGCCATTTGTTCTTGTGGTGGTGCGGCGCGTAGACCCAGATGTCGTTCGTCGCGTCGATGTCGCACTGCCGCATGATCACCACTTCACACGGCCGCATCCCGGTGAGCCGCTGTACCCGGATCATCGCAGCCACCTGTGGTGAGACGTGGGGAAGCACAGCATCCACCCATTTGTCGTCGACGGGCGTCACCGGTGGGGCCTCTCGGGCTTCCGTACGGCCGTAGCGCAAGCCCGTGACGGCCTGAAGGGCGTGATGTACCGACGGCGGGATCAACTCCTCGGCCACGGCCCATTTGAAGACACGCTTGACTCTCCCCACCCTGTGATTGATCAGGCTCCGGGCAAGCCCCTGGTCCACCATCTGCTTGCGGACCGTCTTGAGTGCCTTCGGCCCGAAATCCGTGGCTCGACTACGGCCGTAGAGCTTGCGCACTGGCCGGAGCGCCTCACGCATGCAGGCAAGCTCCTTGGTGGGCTGGCCACCGTGCGTGTAGTAGGTCTCAGCGAAGCGCCAGTAGGCCAGCAGAAGCTCGTTGACTGTCACGTTGCTGATGCATCCCCTTGCATCGGGGGAGCTGGTGTCTTGGCCAGATGACTCGGCGAGTTCAGCGATCAGCCTAGAGTACTTCTCGCGGCTGTCGCGAGAACCGAAGCGGCCGAGGTAGATGTGCTCTCCACCGATGATGACGCGAGCTTGGCCAGAGGGTTTGTGGAGGCGATAGGCGGGGACGTGGCTGCGTTTTCTGGGCATCTGCGGCTCCTCTCTCAGATAAAGTGGTAGGACTACCACTTTTTCAGGGAGATTTGGGCCGCACTGCCCGACGCAGGCAGGTATCCTAAGTCCAGGATTCGGCGGGACTTATGCTGAGTATCCCCGAGAGGATTCGAACCTCTAACCTTCGGCTCCGGAGGCCGACGCTCTATCCAATTGAGCTACGGGGACGGATGAGTTTCTGTTGGCGGTTGAGCGGCTTCCTGCGTTTTGAATCGCCGGGCTTCCCTGGCCCAGTCGCGGCTCGGTTGCCGGGCTTCGGCGTTGCCGCCAAACGGTTAAGGATACCGAGGAACGTCGCCCATCGCAAGGCATCCGTGCGAAAGTGCGAAGTGCGAAAGGGTGTAATCGAGCGCACCTTGTGGTTTGCGATTGGCACGGCGCTTCTGGGAGGAGGGTGAGAGAATCCGTGTCTGGCCAGAAGGGAATTCGGCAATCTGAATAGGACAGGGAGGTTTAGGATGTGAGATTATCTGTAACTCAGGGGGGAGCGATTGCGGGAAATCGCCGCCGATGCCAGGGAGATTGTCGGCGTGGTGTGCGACGGTGGTCGCTATCAAATTCTGGATCGCAGCGTCGGCCGAAAAGACGTACGGTAGCTGGGCCGCGAAGATCCGGGCAGGGCGTGTCGACGTTGTGATTGATGAATTCTCCGCGTACGGCAGGAAGCTTGGCGAACCGCCAGGGGACGCTTCCCGTGACGACCCTCGCGAGGCTATCCGCCGGTCGCGAGTCTACTACGGCTCCGGCCTGTATGCGTTCGGGACACGTTACGTCGCCCGTGCCGATGAACCCGCATCACGTCCGCGACAAATACTCCCCGCTGCGCGTATCGACCTTGATCGTCTCGCCTTGGCTGAGATACTCGGGCACCTGCACGACCAGGCCGGTTTCCAGCGTGGCGGGTTTGGTTCGGGCGGTGGCCGAGGCGCCTTTGATGCCGGGGTCGCACTGGACGACTTTCAACTCCACGGCGGCCGGCAGTTGGACGCCGATGCACTGCTCGTTGTAGATCAGCGCCAAGATGCCTTCGAGTTCCTCGGTGAGGTACGGGGTCTCTTCGGTGAGGTCTTCCTTGGCGATCGCGTATTGCTCGTAGTTCTTCTCGTCCATGAAGTGCAGATGGGTGGCGTCGGCGTAGAGGTACTTCGCCCCGCGGCGCTGGAAGTCGGCCTCGTCGAGCGATTCGCCGCCGCGCAGCGTGATGTCGACCTTCTGCTTGGTCGAGAGGTTGCGTGCGCGGAATTTGTAGATCGTGGCCGCGCCGCGGGCCGACGGAGTTTGCACGTTGACTGTCTCGATCATGCAGGGGGCCCCGTTGTAGTTGACGATGTGTCCGCGTTTGATTTCTTTGGCAATCATGAATAGTCCCTAGTCGCGTTTTAGCCGCCCGTCAAATCTCGCTCGATAGAATGCTCCCCGATTGCGGATCGACGGCCACGCCGCCGCAGAGCCGGGCCAACTCGCCCAACACCAACAGCAACGCCGTCGGATCGAGCATCTCTTCCGTTTCGGGTGTTTCCGCGGCGGATTCCCCGACACGTTCAAAGTGCAACACGTCGAAGCGAGCGTTGCAGCGGCGGATCTGCTTCAAGGCCGCCATCTCGTCCGGCTCGCAGGCGGCGCACTGCAACTCCTCGGCCAGTTCGCTCCCCTGTTCGACGACCTCTACGCCGCTGGTGAAGCAGACGTCCAACGCGGAAAAATCCTCCGGCGAGAGCAGCGTGAGCGACTCGAACCGGCCGGCGTCGTCGGCGTGGAGGTTCGTCAACTCGTAATTCGTGTCCAACGCCGCGAGCGCCTCGCCCACGGTCCTCAGCGACGGGCGTTGGGCCGCGTCGCAAAGCACGAAGTAGGTCTCGCGCCAACGGTACTGCGTGTTCTCGAACATCGACACGTCAACGGTCCTCCGGACTAATCATCCTGCTACGGTGAATCCCTGGGGCACCGCTGCGCTTTACCCCAGCCACCCAACGGCTGCAATGTGTCTGCCGCCACAGCCTAGTGCTCCGTCAGTTCTTGATTCTGGGGTGCCATGCCCACGCTTGCTGCGTGGGCATGTTGGCCGAGTTCCGTCGCATGCCCACGCAAGCGTGGGCATGGCACACAACCCCAATCTGAAGCTTGACGAAGCACTAGGTTCCCTTTCCCAACTCGATCGACCGCAACGTAGCCGCTTCGACGGCGGCCATCAGCGCCGCACGCAACCCGCCGGACTCCAACGCCCCGATGCCGGCGATGGTGGTTCCACCGGGGCTGGTGACGCGATCCTTCAGCACGCCGGGGTGTTCGCCGGTGGAGGCGACCATTTCGGCGGCTCCGCCGACGGTCTGCGCCGCCAACGCGTTGGCCACGTCACGCGGCAGCCCCATCCGCACGCCGCCGTCGCTAAGCGCCTCGATCATCACGTAGACGAACGCCGGCCCGGACCCCGACAGCCCGGTCACCGCGTCGAGCAGCCGCTCCTCGACCCGATAGGCGATACCCACGGCGCCTAGCAATTCGGCGACCAGCTTGTCGTCGTCGTCGGACGCCGCCGCGCCGAGGCAGTAGCCGCAAGCGCCCCGTCCCACCAGACAGGGTGTATTGGGCATCACGCGGACCAAGCCGACTTCAGAGCCGAAGGCATCGGCCAGCGTCTGCAGGCGAACGCCGGCAGCGATCGAGATCAGCAGTTTCTCGCCGTCGACTTGGCCGCCGAGTTCGACCGCCACACCGGCGATCTGGTACGGCTTGACGGCCAGGAAGATGACGTCGGACCGGCGGATCACCTCGGCGTTGTCGGCGTTGGTCTCCGCGCCGGTGGCCTCGGCAAACCGCGCCCGGGCGTCGGCGACCGGATCGGAGGCCAATAGGCTCTCCGGTGCCGCGAGCCCCGCCTCGACCAACCCTTGGCCCAGCGCCGTGGCCATCTGCCCGGCTCCGATAAATCCGATTCGCTGCGTCAAGGTTCTGCTCTCATGGCGTTGGGGGCCGGGGCGTTGGGGGCCATGGCGTTGGGGGCCGGGTCGGGGCAAGGCTGCCAACATGCTACGCGAATCCCCCGCCGCAGACAACGGGGGCCCTGCCCTTCCCATGTATCCAGCCGTGTTCGGGATCGCTTCAATAAACCAGTTGACACCAACGGGTTGTGTCGACGCGACGCATCTCCCGGACCGTGCGAGCTTTGCCGGCCGGTTGACCCGGCGCGAACCGGCCGCTAGTCTTGCTGTGTGTGTGATTGCTGCCGAGGTATTCGGAGCTTTCCGGGAGAGACGACCATGATTTCCATGTGGGCAGTGCTCGAGCAGCGCGACATCGAAGGCTACGCGGCGACTCTCGTCTTGCCGTCGCATCTGGCCCATCTGCGGCTACAACCGGTTCAGTTCGCCATGCAGGTGAAGCAGACCGACGGCCGCGAACCGCTGACGCTGACTTACGTCGGAGACGGACGCCTCGAGGAGCACACTCTGGCGCCGGACGAGCATACCGCGGGAATGATCCGCTTCGTTTGCCCCGGCATCGACGATGCGCGGATGCAACTCCCGCGCGACGACGCCGCGTGGTACTGGACGGCCGGCGGCGACGGCGACGAATCGCTGCGGGTCTACTTCGCGCCCACGACGCAAACGCTGGGGCAATCCGGCGAGCCGCCCCCCGGCCAAGACGCCTACGTTTCCGTCTCGCGGGGACACGCGTTCGTCGATCGGGCCATCGTCGAGTCGTACTTGCGGGCGTGGCTTTCGCGGCTGGGAATCCACGAGACCGAACTTAGCACCGAATTCGACGCGCCTTCGGCCGGCGTCGAATTCACCGCCGGAGCCGTCGCGGGGCAGATGTTCCTCGACGACGACACGGCCGCCAAAGATCTCCTGGAGTTTGCCGGGCTCCACGCCGTGATGGGCCAATTGGACGCGTTGGTCGAATTGGACATGGGCCCCGCGGCCGAGGGCAAATGTGGTGTCTACGACGACGGCGTCTACATCGGCCTGACGCCTTGCGAGGACGTCATGCCGTCGGAGTGAACGCCCACACTAAGGGCTTGTCCGGAAACAACTTCATCCGCTTCATGGTAGCCATCACACTCCGTGTGATGATTCGCCCGAAAAACTGCGAAGTTGTTTCCGGACAGGCCCTACGCTCGCAGCCGTTCCCGTTGGCCGAGCCATGCGGCACCGCAAACGAAGTAGACCGCCGTGACGCCAATCAGCAAAACGCGGAACATCTCGGTCGTCATCAGACCGGCGAAGACGAGAATCGGCAACACCAGACATGCACCCAACGCCAACTGGGCCAACATGCCTGCTCCGTAGTACATCACCAGATCGGGAGGCGCCGCGGCTGCCGACGGCGGCTGGGAAAGTGGAAGCTCGGGAAGTTCTTCGGGCAGTTCCGGCAGCGATCTGCCCGCGCCGGCAACCGACGCCAGGGCGATGTAGAGCACGGCCGTCAGCAGCCAGACGGGCACGCACAAGAAGAAGAGGTGAATCAGGCCGGTCTGCCAGCAGAACAGGGCCGCCGTCAGCGAAACCCCCCAAGCCACCAACGCCGGCCAATTCAGCAACTGCCCCTTGCGCGACGACCAGTATTGGGCCAGCCCGATCCGCGGGAAGATCCAGTGCTCGACCACCACGATCGCCCCGACCGGCATCAACAGCAGCCCGTAGATGCCCACGAAATCCAGCAGATGGCGGAACACGAACGGGAAGCAGGCGATGGCCGTGGTGATCGCGCCGGCGATCAACGTGACCAGCCATCGCGGCCAGCCGGGCGTGACGACCTGCAGCGCCAACCCGGCCCGATAGAGCGTGGGGTTGGCCGTGGTCCAACCGGCGATCACCACGGCCGCCGCTCCCATCCATCCCAGCGCGGCAAAGGCCACTTCGCCCGAATCGAGGAAGACCAGCGGCGTTTGAGGCTTGGCCAATTGAGCCGCCGCCGCTCCCATCACGCCTGCACAAATCCAGGCAACGTAGTGCCCCAGGTACATGCCGAACGCCGAAAAGACGCCGTACCAGGACCGCCGGGCGTAACGCAACAGCGCCATGTCGGACAGTCCGATGTGCATCGCCAGATTGCAGATCCAAGCGAAAGCCACGATGTGCCAGAAGCCGATGCCGGACGTGGACACCTCGCCGTCGCTGACAAACGAAGGCACCGGAATCAGGCTCGAATTGCACAGCGCGCCCTCGGGCTCGCTCGGCTGTTGGTAGCGGACGGCCTGCGGGTGCAAGACGTCGGGATGGAAGACGACTACGGCGTCATGCTTGATTCGGGCTTCGGCCTCGACGAACGTGCGCGAGTCCGCCTCGGCGCCGTCGGTCAAAGGCTGGTCGGTAACGGCGAAGCCCCGCAACGGGCCGCCGCCGACCGATTGCAGCTCGCCGTCCTCGCCGGAGAAGTGCAGATGGATTTCGTCGTACGCCCGCGTCGGCATCGTCCAGCCCAACCGCCCTCCCACTTGTTCTTGCATCCAACGGATCCACCGAGACTCGGAGCGGCCGGCGACGGTCTGCATCGACTCGAACGCGGGCGGACTGCCGGTCCAGATCTTCTCGTCCGCGATCTTTCGCAACGAGGCGAAGTCGCGAACCTCGCCGAGCTGCGGCAGCATCACCAGTGCCCCGGCCACGAACATCAGCAGCATCCACGGCGAACAGAGCGAGGCGAACTGGGCCAGCCGGCGAAATCCCAAGATGGCCAGCGTCACCATCACCGCTCCCACCACGATTACCACCGGCACAAACCACGGATCGGTCGGCAGCCATCCGGTCTGCGGCTTGATCCCCAACGGAATCCGCACGGCCGAGGCGGCCACGGTGATCATACACCCTGCCAACACGCAGTACAGCAGGGCGTTGAGCACGTTGTAGGCCACCATCACCACCGGCCCGCCGATCTGGCGGAGGTACCAGTAGAGCGTCAGCCGCGTCTTCACGGCGATCGGGGCACAGATCAGCGTCCAGGAAAGCACGGCCAGCAGATTGCCCAGAAGCAGACCAACCAGCACGTCGTAGGTCGTGGCACCCCAGACGACGAACAGGGCACCAATCACGAATTCGGTCGCCGCCACGTGTTCACCGGCAAAGCTGCCGGCGAAATAGCCGCCGCCGTAGAGCCGGTCGTCGCCGACCGGTTGCCGCTCGAATTCGTTGAGTTGATCGAGCCGGGCAAAGATGCCGCGCCCTTGGCCCGCTTCCCCTGGCTGCTGGCCCATGTTTGTGCATCCCGCTGGCAGAGCAACGAACTCGGCGGTCAACTGTGCCACGGCTTCGCAGAAGCAGTGCTATGTATGAGCGCCGCACGGCACTGCTTCTGCGAAGCAGTAGCACGGCACTCTACTTCTTCATCTCTCTACTTTTTCACCGGGCCGCCATCGTCCTTGGCGGCGGCCCACTGCTTCTCCATCGCGGTTTGCATAGCCGCCTCGGCCTCCTCGCGCTTGTCGGCCTTCTGGCAGGCCATGCTCAACGCGATGTAGCTGAAGTAGTCGTCCGGTTCCAAATCGCAGACCTTTCGGGCGTGTTCGACCGCGTCGTCGTGACGATCGAGTTTCCCGCAATAGACCCCCAGTGCGTTGTGGGCCAGCGCAAAATCGGGATGCTCGGCCAACAGGGCCTCGAGCTTCTCTACGGCAGCCTCCAGCTTCTGTGCATCTTTCAGCTCGATTGCCTCGTCGTACGTCTGCTCGGGGGTCGGCATGTCAACTCCACGTGATCAACGGTATGAAACAAGTCTGCGGCGGCCAGCGGCGGCAACCCGTCAAATAAGTCTACCGGCCGGTCAAGGTCCTGGCTAGCAGCCCCTTGAAAAACGGGGCCGCGACTAGCGAAGATAGGAAAACCGTCACGATCGTGGCAACCGGGCCAATCCAGCAGCTTTGACCAACCGATAGAACCTATTGGAACCGACCTTTACCCAGCCCCGATGCACCCGAGTTTCCCCTGAGGTGACACCTGTGACTATCCACCAATTGGCCGACGTCAGCCCTTCCGCACAGATCGGTTCGAACGTGCGAATCGGCCCTTTTTGCGTCGTCGAGCGGGATACGAGCATCGGCAGCGGGTGCATCCTCGAGAGCAGGGCAACCGTAAAGCGAGGCACCTCTTTAGGCGAAGATAACCACATCTTCGAGGGGGTTGTGCTGGGTGGGATTCCACAGCATCTTCACGCATCGGAGACTTCCGGCCGTACGGTGATCGGGTCGGGCAACATCATCCGCGAGAACGCTACCGTCCACTGCGCCCTGGAGCCCGGCGGGGAGACGCGCATCGGTGAGAACAACCTCCTGATGGTCAACGCCCATATCGCCCACGACTGCTGGTTGGGCGACCACACGATTATCACCAACAATGTAATGCTTGCGGGGCATGTGACCGTCGAGGATCGCGTGTACCTCTCCGGCGCCGCCGGATCCCACCAGTTTTGCAGGATCGGTACCTTGTCCATGGTCGGCGGCCAGGCACATCTGGTCAAAGACGTTCCACCCTATGTCACCGTCGACGGTCTCAGTAGTCTGGTTGTGGGGCTCAACCAGGTGGGGCTGCGTCGGGCAGGATTCGATCGGACGGACATCCGGGAACTGAAAGCCGCCTATCGGTTGATCTATCGTCAAGGCCTGGCTTGGGACGACGTGTTGACGGGCCTGCGGACGCAGTTCCCCACCGGGCCGGCTGCCGTGTTCTATCGGTTTCTATCGACCACCTCGCGCGGCATCACTCCCGAACGCCGCACGCCGCCGGGTGCCGTCATCAAGATCCACGACGAGATCGAAACCAGATCGGATCTGAAGTCGCGAGCCGGGTAGCTGCGTCGCGATTCTGGTCCGGCCGCCGTTTTTCTGCGCCCAACTGAGCGCCGACGTCGAAAGTGCCGATAATCCAGGTGGTTTTCTGGCGTGACACGGGCGCAAAGATTCGCTAGATTACCAGCGTTCGCACATGCAGGGGGGTGCCTGCATTCCGAATGGACCATCATCCGTGTCTACCGTCGCCGACACCCTCTCGATTGCGGTGGGTGAGCATCAGTCCGGCAGGCTTCGCCGCGCCGAACAGTTGTACCACCGAGTCCTTCGAATCGACCCCACGCACGCCGACGCCCTCCACTTGCTGGGGGTAGTTTCCCACCAGAATGGAAAGCACGTCGCGGCGATCGACTACATCCGTCGCGCGATCGAAGCGAACCCCGACGCAGCCACCTACCACGGCAACCTGGGCATTGCCTGTCAAGCGGCCGGACAGATCGCCGACGCGGTCACGAGCCTGCGTAGGGCGGTCCAGATCAATCCCGATTACGGCCGGGCGCACAACGACTTGGGTTCGGCCTTGATTCTCCAAGGCCGGTTCGACGAGGCGGCGGCCGCTCTCGAGCGGGCGGTGAGCCTTCGCCCCGACGACGCGATGGCGCATGCCAACCTCGCGGCCGCCCGCAAGGCCCAAGGCGAGTTGGATCAAGCTGCGGAATGCTACCGCAGAGCCGTGGAACTGAAGCCGGATCATGCGGCGGCCCACAACGGACTGGGAACCGTATTGACCGCTCAAGGCGACTTGGAAGCTGCCGAGGCCAGCTATCGCCGCGCAATCGAGATTGCGCCCGAGATGGCCGACGCCCACAACAACCTGGGCCACGCGCTGGACGCCCGCGACGCCGAAGACGAGGCCGAGGCGGCCTTTCGCAAGGCATTGGATCTCAACCCGAACTTCGCCCAGGCACACAACAACCTCGGCGGCCTGCTACAGGGCTACGACAAGCTCGAGGAGGCAGAAGCGTGCTATCGGCGTGCCCTGGAAATCGCCCCGGACTTCACCGAGGCGCTCGCCAATCTGGTCGACGTGCTGGTGCATCAGGATCGGAACCAAGAGGCGATCGAGATCGGCCAACGTGCATTGGGGCTCGATCCGGGGATGGCCTGCCTACACATGAGCCTGGGCAACGCGCACAACAACCTGGAGGACTTCGAGGAAGCCGAGGCGTGCTACGGCCGGTCTTTGAAAGCTCAGCCGGACCACGCCGAAAGCCTGCGCAACCTGGGACACGTGCTGGAGCGGCAAGGGCGGATCGAGGAGGCGGTCGCGAGCTTCCGCCAGGCCGTGGAATTGGGCGGTGAACAGCCGCTGTGGGAGTTGCGGTTGTTGTCGATTTGCCCGCCCGTCTTCGGAAGCAACGAGGAGATCGATCGATATCGCGACACGTTGCTGGCCGGATTACAGCGGCTGGCCGCGATGGATCTGAAACTCAATTTCGCCGAGCTTTCGGCGTTCGGCCGGATGCCGCCGTTCAACTTGATGTTCCACGGCCGCGACGACCGCCCCATCAAAGAAGCCTACGCCGACGTCTTCCGCGGCTGCTTCCCCCAAGAAACACCCGCGCCGCGAACCGGACGCCCTCGCATCGGGTTTGTGGTCACGCGAAAACACGAAGGCATCTTCCTGGTGCTGATGGGTGGCGTGTTGCAGCAGATGAACAGCGACGCGTTCGACGTGGCGATCGTCTGCGGCACCGCAGGCGTCGAGGAGATCCGCGAGGCCATCGACTCCAAGGCGATCGGGGTCGTCGCCATCCCCAACCGGATCGACCTGGCCGCGGAGACCATCCGCCGGGCGAATTTCGACCTGCTCTTCTACTGGGAAGTGGGCACCGACCTGCTGAACTACTTTCTGCCGTTTTTCCGTTTGGCGCCGTTGCAGTGCACCTCGGGCGGGATGCCGGTGACCTCCGGTATTCCACAGATGGACTACTACCTCTCGCACGAGATGATGGAGACCGAGCAATCGGACGACTACTACTCCGAGACGCTCATCCGCACGCGGACCAATCTCAACTACGTGCCGCATCC
Source organism: uncultured Planctomycetaceae bacterium (assembly GCA_964472545.1). GTDB lineage: Bacteria > Planctomycetota > Planctomycetia > Pirellulales > Thermoguttaceae > CAYYNP01. Next base: position 12,397 of record CAYYNP010000168.1, read on the forward strand.
GCCGCCGCCGGAGGCGGTTAAGCCTCGCGAGGACTTCGGCTTCACGGCCGACCAGAACGTCTACCTGTGCGTGCAGAAGATCGCCAAATTCCACCCCGAATTCGATCCCATCCTGGCCGGCATTCTGCGGGCCGACGACGCGGCCACGATCGCGGTGGTTGAAGACAAGCACGGGTATGACGCGAAGGCGCTGCGGGAGCGGCTGGCGACGACGATCGGCGACGTGGCCGAGCGGATCGTCTATCTGCCCAGGCAGGACTACGACGAGTACGTAAGCCTGTTGATGGCGGCCGACGTGGTGCTCGATACGATCCACTACTGCGGCGGCAGCACTACCTACCAGTCTCTTTCGCTGGGCAAGCCAATCGTCACGATGCCCACGCCCCTGCAAGCCGGCCGCAGCACCTACGCCTGCTATCGCCGTATGGGCGTGGACCACTGCGTGGCCGAAACGCCCGAGCAGTACGTCGAAATCGCCGTGCGCCTGGGCACCGACGCCGCCCATCGGGCCGAAGTCGTGGAGTTGATTCGCGCCACCAACGCGACGCTCTTCAAGGACTGCGCCGTGGCCGACGAGCTGCATCGAGTGTTCGGCACGTTGATCGAACGGTCGCGAGCGAAGGCTGCCGCCGGACAACAAGAGACCTCTGGAAACGGAGAAACGCCATGAGCCAATCGAGTCCGTTTCTCGACCACGTGCTGACGCAGTTCCTGGTGAAGATCCACGATCGGCCCGGCGACAACTACGACGCAATGCGGTTCTCGTTCGACGGCGTCGACCGGTCGGCGCAGTTTGACGTGACACAGCACAAAAACTGCCTCTATTTCCTGCTGGAGAACTTCGAGGCCCTCTACGACGCCTATCTGTTGCTGGCCGACGAGGCCTCGCGGAAGATCTTCATGGACCTGATCCTCTTCCGCTTAGCCGGCCACCTGCACGTGAAACTCGACGCCAACAACGCCGCGCACTGGCAATCGCGGCAGCGGGCCGACAACCTGCCCAGCCGGCCTTCGAGCATCGAGTATACCGGGCTGCTGGGGCCGCTGAAACACTTTGAAGGCGTCGAGTTCGAGGGGAATCTGCTGAACCTCGACTGCTGGAACGCCAGCATCGCCTACAGCTTCTTCATCAAGCAGTATTATCTCGATCGCAACGGCACCACGATCCGCCCGGAACCGAACGATCACGTGATCGACGCCGGCGCCTGCTTCGGCGACACCGCGTTGGGCTTCGCCTCATCGGTAAGGCCCGGCGGACGCGTCTACGCGTTCGAGGTCCTCGAGAATCACCTCGACGTGATCCGCCACAACAACGCACAGAACCCCGAGTTGGGCAGCCGGATTCGCGTGTTTCCCTTCGGCCTGGGCGATACGTGCAACGCCGGCGCGGCCCCGATCGACTCGAAGGATGCGCTGGCTCCGGGATTCTCGTTGCGCGGCATCGACCAGCAGGCGGCGGTGCCGGTGCAGACGATCGACGCCTTGGTCGAATCGGGCCAGATCGAGCGGGTCGACTTCGTCAAGATGGACATCGAAGGCTACGAACTGAAGGCCCTGCGCGGCGCCGAGGCCACGATCCGCCGCTTCCGCCCCAAGCTGGCCATCTCGATCTACCACAAGCTCGTAGACCTGTTCGAGATCCCCCAGTTCATCCACGGCCTGGACCTGGGCTACAAGCTCTACGTCGAGCACTACACGATCCACGCGGAAGAGACGATCCTCTACGCGTCGGTGTGAGCCAAATAGTAGGCATCTCGCTCCGCGAGATGGAATGACGTATAGTAGGCATCTCGCTCCGCGAGATGGAATGACGTATAGTAGGCATCTCGCTCCGCGAGATGGAATGACGTCTCGCGGAGCGAGACGACTACAATCAGCGCGATGCTGCGTTGACACCGTCGGGCACGGGGCCGGACGCCGGCACTTGATGCAGCGGCGGCACGCCCGACGACGGTCCATGCACCACGTACCGCTGCTTCGCCCGCGGAGCCGTCGATAGGGCCAGTTCGATCACGTCGCAGATCGTCTCGATCTGCTGCTGCGAAACGTTCACGCCCGTGGGCAGCACCAGCACCCGCGAGGCGACCTCTTCGGTGACCGGAAGCAGCAGCCGCGCGTTGGGGTAGTAGGAGCGATAGGGCTCCATCTGATGGCAGCCGGGATAGAAATACCTCCGGGCCAGGACGTTCTCGGCCCGCAGGATCCGCAGCAGTTGGTCGCGCGTCAGCCCGGTCTTGCGCCGGTCGATCTCGACGACCACGTACTGGTAGTTGTTCCGCTGAGCGTCGTCGTACGGCAACACGCGGAAGCCCTCCAGGTGGTCGAGCCGGGCCCGATATCGCCGATAGTTCCGCTCGTTGGCCCCGCGGAACTTCTCCAGACTTTCCAGCGACGTGAGGCCCATCGCGGCGGCCACTTCGGTCATCTTGCCGTTGGTGCCGATGTAGATCACTTTGTCGTCGCCGCTGAAGCCGAAATTCTTCATCAGCCGCATCTTGGCGGCCAACTCGGCGTCGTTGGTCAACACGGCGCCGCCCTCGAAGGCGTTGACGTATTTCGTGGCGTGGAAGCTGAACACCTCGGCCGCGCCGAACCCGCCGATCATTTGCCCGCGATACGAACTGCCAAAAGCATGCGCCGCGTCGAACAACAACGCCAGCCCGCGCCGCCGGGCAATCTCTTCGAGGGCTTCCACGTCGCACGGATGCCCCCAGAGATGGACGCCCAAAATGCCCGTCGTACGCGGCGTGATCAACTCTTCGACGCGCCGAGGATCGATGGTATGGGTATCCGGCTCGATGTCGCAGAAGACGGGCGTGATCTGCTGCCATTGCAGAGCGTGGGCGGTGGCCACGAAGGTCATCGAGGGGACGATCACCTCGCCGCTTAAGCCCAACGCCCGCACGGCGATCTCCAATGCCACGGTCCCGTTGCACATCGCCACACAGTGCGCCACGCCGACCGTCTCGGCCACGCGGCGCTCGAACTCCGCGACCAGCGGGCCGTGATTGGTCAGCCAGTTACGATCGAGCATCTCGTTGATTCGCCGCAGCAACGTGCGCCGGTTGCCGAGCTGCGGCCGCCCGACGTGCAGCGGCTCGGCAAACGCCGGCGGTCCGCCGAACAGCGCCAGGTCATCGATGCACTGCTTCTTCACTCGGCCGACTCCGTTTCTTCGGCGAGCACGGCGTAGCCGAAACCCGAGCGGCCGAATCCGTTGCCGTTGTACAGCATGGTCGTGGTGGCGCCGCGGCGGTAGACGTACGGATAGGCGGTCATTTCGGCGTCCCAGCCGCCGGGCGAAACGTCGAGCCCGCCGTCCTCGTCGCGCAACTGCCACTCGATCCCGTCGGCCGATTCCGCGTAGCCGATCCGGTAGCTGGCGGACTTGCCGGTGCGGTAGCCGTCGATGCGGCGATGGCAGTACCACATTTGATACGTATCGGCCGTCTTCAACACCGACGGCCGCGTGACGGCTTGCCGCGTAGCGCTGCAATCGATGCAGACGACGCCCCGGCGGTCCCAGTCGACGCCGTTGTCCGACTCGGCGTACTTCAGGTGATACTTCGGTTCCGGCTTGCCGTCGACCTTATCCCAGCCGGTGCCCGACATGTACCACATCTTCCAGCGGCCGTCGTCGATCGCCACGTACGGTGCGGCGCATAAGTGCGGCTCGCGATGGGTCCGCTCCAGGATCGGTCCTTCGGAAACCCGCCGAAACGTCCGCCCGCCGTCGTCGCTGGTCGCCAGCCCTATCGCCAGGCGATAGGGCACCGTGGTGCTCGTGTTCCAGCCGGTGTAATAGAAGTAGGTCGTCCCCTCGTGGGTGAGCACACAGGCCGACATCACGCCGCAATCGTCAAACGTGCCCAACGCCCCCAACGGGAGGATCGGCCGATCGTGCAGGTAAAGCACTCGGCTCGGATCGTCGGCCGATAGCTCGGCAAACGTGGTCGAGGTGCGGCCGACCGTACTGCGCGTGCTGAAATAGACGCGCACCCGGTCGGGCTCGATCAACTCGGCCACCGGACACTGCGCGTGCGTGGCCATCCACTCGGAACGCGCTTTGCTGGGATGATCTTCGGTCGAGAAGATCAGGCCCCTCTTGATCCACTCCATCAGCCGCCCCCTTCCAGCAACCGGCTCATCTCCATGAACCGCCGGCTATCGGCATCGAAGCGTTTGGTGTTGCGGGCCACGTAGACGCTGCTGGCCGGCGTGCTCTTGGTAACCAGGGCGCCGGCGCCGATGATGCTCTCGCGTCCCACGGTCACCCCGTGCCCGATGGTGGCGTTCACACCGACGAAACAATAGGGCTCGATGGTCGTAACGCCCGAGACGACTACGTGCGAGGTGACGAAGCAGTGGTCGCCGATCGACGAGTGGTGGCCAATGTGATTGCCGCTCCAAAGGGTCACGTTGTCGCCGATCTTCGTGCAGGGTTGAATCGTCTGGTTTTCGAGAATGAAGCAGTTCTCGCCGACCTCGATCCCCGCCACGTTGACCGCCGTCGAACTGACGTAGCTGATCAGCCGATAGCCTTTGGCTTTCGCTTCTTCATATTTGGTCGCCCGCAGCCGATTCAGGTCCTGATAGCCGACGGCCACGAGCATCTCGAAATCGTCCGGCGGATACTGCTCTTGGATCTCCTCGAAGGGCACGGCCGGCAGGCCCAACATCGAATCCCCGGGCAGATATTCCCCGTCGACCGTAAAGGCCGCCACCTCGTAGGGGCTATCGCCGGTCAGATAATAGTAGGCGACCTCGGCCGTCTTGCCGGCGCCGAACAGGACCACACGCTTCATAGATTTACTCCAGAGTGTCGGGCTATTCATCGACCGCCGCTTGAAGCGGACTTGAGCAGATGCCGACAATCTGGAGGGGATATGCCGATTAAGATGGCCCCAAATAGCTACGCGAACTCACCCGCTCGATAGGCGGGGAAGTAGTCCGTCGTGTGCGGTGTCCCCCGCTGTCGGGTGATGCGGCGGTACAGATCGCCGTGCAGGATGCGGCCGCAGAAGTAGGTCGGCCGTGTACCGGTCGACCAGCCGCGTTTGAAACGGGTCAGTCCGCTATCGCCGTCCTTGGCTCCCGCCCCGGCCCCCAGGCTGAGCCAGCGCACCGGTTGAGCGGCGAAGTACTCGATGGCCCGCCAAAACAGGCCGAAAGAAGATCCGAGCCGATAGCCCACGTCGTCGTGCGCCCCGAGATGGTAGTAGGCCACGTCGCCCTGGACGTACCACAGCAACATGCCGACCGTTTGACCGTCGTGTACGGCCTCGAACGCGGTCATGCCCGCAACGGCCAACTGCACCGCAAACGAGTCGCGGGAAAACGCCCGCATGCCTTCGATCTTGTGGCGTTCGATCAGCACGTCGTAGAGGGCCACCCAGCGGTCGAGCGCTTCGGCCGGGTCTTCGCACCGCCGGATTTCGAGCGACGCCAGGGCCTTGCGGGCGTTACGGCGATGGTGGGAAGAGACGATCTTCTCGGGCGGGCGGCTCAAATCGGCGATGAAGTGGTCCTTGTACGGAAACACCACGTCCGGGAAGCAGCGGCGGAGTTCGTCCTCGCCGCAATCGGCAAACGGATCGGTGACCAGGGCCAGGCTCACCAGCTTGCCGTCCAACTCCCGCAAGTCGTCGGCCAGACCCGCCCAATCGGCACAGGCGAACAGCGGATAGCACCCCATCGCATCGAACTCGCCACAGCCGGGGATCTCGCGCCGCAGCACCCAGCCCCCGCTGCGCGGCAGTTCCAGCGGCGTGCCGAACTCCGCCAGCGACTCGGCGTAACGTGCGTGGAGGTATCCGGTGGCCGACATACTGATTCTCGCCCGGGAGCGTCTTTCGGGTGGGCGAGTATAGAGGAGATCCCCTCAGCGACCAAGCGAAGAATCAGGGCCAGTAGTCCATCAACAACCGATCCACCGCCCCTGCCGCCGGGTCTGCGTCGGATGCCGGATCGTCGTCCGCCAACAGCCCGAATTCCGCTATCCACGCCGTCTCGGCCGGTGCGGCCCCTGCTACGTCGGAAAGATCGAGCCGCTTCAACGCCGTGAGGAAGTTGGTCTGGTTGTTCCGCGCCAACAGCACGTCGGTGGCGTTGACGCGCTGGTCGCGATTGTAGTCGTAGAGGAACTCGATGCCGGCCGGGTTGAGGAAGTTGCGGGGGTTGTTCCGCGCCAGCAGCACGTCGGTGGTGGTGACCTGCGTATTGCTCGAATTGCCGGCTTCGGCCACGGCGTTGCCAAAATAGAAGACGTCGTCGCCGGGCAGCCCGATCCCGGTGGCCACTACGGTCACTTCGAGCCACTGTTTGGCGATCGATTGATCGGCCCAGGTGATCGTCACGCGATCGGACCCGCCAACGCCCTCTCCGTTGCGGACCACGACCGACGACGGCCCCGGAGCAGTCCCCCAGCCGTCGACGTCTTGGCTGTTGCCCATGCGGAAGCGGAAGTTTCGGGCGGTGATCTGCCCGGCCGGATCGGCCACGTCGACCATGATGCCGTTGACGCCCTTGCTGTAACTGGTGTAGTTGGCCAGCGACGCGATCTGGCCGGGCCGCAGGGCCTCTTTGTCGGTGGCGATTGCCGCGTCGTCCGCCGCGCTGGCGGCCGTGTCGTTGTCGTCGAACGCGCAGCCGTTGTAGAAGACGTAACGCCCTTCAATCGAGGCCTCGCCCGGCCCGACCAGATCGACCAGGAACTGCTTTTGCGTGTCCGGCGGGAGGATGCCGCCGGTCAGGCCGTAGATGTCCGTAGCGGTCAACGTGTAGGTCTGGTCCTCGTTCAACGGCGAGGCGGTCGAAAGCACGATCGTGCGATTGTCCTGCGGGTCGTAGGCGGCCGCCGTGACGCTCGCCCCGGCGATGGTGTAGTTCGCCGGAAGGGCCAGCAGAACGGACTCGCTGAAGGTGACCTCGACGTGGCTGGCGTCGGCCACGGAGACGGCGTCGATCTCCATGATCCGTACGTCGAAGACTTCGGTCCGGAGGCCCTCGATGCCCTCGCCGTTGACGGCCGAGACCCGATAGGCGTAGGTGGTTTTCGAGGCAACGCCGTCGTCGGTAAACGACGTCGTCGCGGAGATGCCGATCGGCAGATCGCCGTTGTCGGTCCGGTAGATGCGGTATTCCGAAATGCCCGACTCCGGATCGGACGCCGCGTTCCACGTGAGGTGGATTTGCGTCGCGTCCGGCACCGTGGCCGAAACGCCGCGGGGAACCGTAGGCGGCGTCGGATCCGGCGTGACCAGGTCGACCAGAAACTGCTCTTGTGTTCCCGGCGGAATAATGCCGCCGAGTTGGCCGCGAACGTTCGAGACCGTCAAGGTGTACGTCTGGTCTTCCAACAACGCAGAAGAGGTCGTCAGCACGACCGTCCACTGATCGAGCGGGTCCAGTGCGGCCGCCGCGATGTTGGCTCCGGTGATCGTGTAATGCACTTTGTTGGCCGTCACCGGCTCACTGAAGGCGACCTCGACGTGGCGTTCGTCGGCCACGGTCACGGAGTCGATCGCCATGATGCGGGCGGCGACCGACTCCTTGGGGCCCTCCAGGCCGTCGCCGTTGACCGCCGCCACGTGGTAGGTGTAGAGCGTCTGCGCCGCGACCGCCCGGTCGATAAACGATGCCACCGGTGAAACGCCGATCGGATGCACGCCGGCGTTGCGGTAGATGCGATATTCCGAGACGCCGGTTTCCGGATCGCTCGACGGGGCCCAATCGAGACGGATTCGGGTGGCGTCGGGCGCCGTGGCGGCCAGCCCCATCGGCGCAGTCGGCGGCGTCGCGTCTTGGGCCGCGTTGGCTTCGCCCGGCGTCCCGCCCGGCGTGCTGGCCGACCAGTTCTGCGGCTCATTGGCGTAGGCGGCCGGATCGACGCGCATCAAGGCCGGCCCGTCGCCGTCGGCCGTGATGGGCCAGGGATGTTTGTCGTTGTAGCGGACCCGATCGGCAACGTAGTACGGGACGATACGGGTGATCGGCTCCGGGTCGCCCGGACGGCTCAACACGAGCGTTTCGCCGCTGTCCTGCAAGGCGCCGGGATACGGCCCGAGGATCAGCACGCCGGAGTCGATGTCGTACTTCTGCCGGAAGACGGACGGCTCGATGGGCACGATCAGCGCATAGGACCCGCCGCCGAGCACCGTGTTCGACGGCAGATAGAAATGCTTGTCGTCGCCGTCGCCGCCGATCCCGCTGATCCGCCACGTATTCACCCGGTTGAACGGATCGTACATCACCACCGGAAACGGAGTGCGGTTGTGCAACTCGATGAACTCGTCGCCGCCCAGCGGCGGGTGGTACATGATCTCGTTGATCACCACGTTGGAAACCAGCGGCTCGGCGTTTGCCGCACGGGGTGTGGGATGGGCCAAGGCCACCAATTTCGCCTCCGGCTCCTCGGTCGACGGCGTGTGGGGGCCCAGCGTGACCTCGCGATCCGACGGGCCGAATTGGACCGAATAGCGATAACCGCTGAGCGTGCCCCCAACGGCCGACGAAATATGGGCCTCTTCGCCCAATTCGAAAAACGCAAACGCGGCGCCGAAGTCGGCCATCTGCGTAAAGACGAGATACTCGTTGGCGCGGATCTCCGTGCCGGCGGGAATCTCGTACTTCATCAACTCGAGCTCGTCGCCGTCCTCGTCGGAAAGGAACCAGCCGCCAATGTCGATCGTCTGATCGGTCGTGTTGTACAGCTCGATCCAGTCGCCGTCGGCGCGGTCGGTGTGGGCCAGCACCTCGTTGATCACGATCGAGCCGGGTGCCAGCACGTGGGGGTCTTCTGCACCGGGCGAGCCGCCGAGTTGAGCGCTGGGCCGCCACGCTTCTTTCGTCCCCAGAGTCGCCAGATCGCCGGCCGGATCGAGAACCACCAACGAGTGCCCCCGGCCATGCGTCAGTTCGTACCAGTCGTTGTCGTATCGAAACTCGGAAATCACGCCCCCGGAAGGACCCTCCAGCCGCAACCGCTCGCCGCCGTTGTTTAGCCCGCCGCTGACAAACGCAAGGCTCTCGGCGTCGTCGTACCGAAAAGCAACGCCCGCCGGATTGCGGGCCAACACGACGTGTTCGTTCGGCGCGAGCGTCACGTCGTCGCCAAAAGCATCCTTGACAAACGCAAACGTCAAACCGGCCGTGAACTTCACGCCGGTCATCACGAGGTCCACCGAGCCGGTGTTTTGCAGTTCGACGAACTCGAAATCGTCGCCCTCGTTGTCGAGGAAGCCGGCGTCTAGCTCCTCCTGGGAGGGGGGAGCCGGGCGATACATGATCTCGGTGATCCGCAGATCGGTCCAATCCGGCTCGGCGGCCGGAAACGCGCCGCCTGCCGCCCCGCCGCCTGCCGCTAAGCCACCGTCGAGCATGCATCGCGGCTCAAGTGGCTCCAACTGCAAGCGATGCTTCGTCTGCATGGGCCGAGAATGGGCCGGGCGGCGCTTCAGAATCGCCGAATATCGAGTCGCAGAACGCGGCAGTGACCCGTCAAACATATCCGTCTCCTCGGGGCGTTCCGAACGCCGATGGGCAAGACCTATCCATCCATTGTGACAGCAACCACAGGAAATGCAAGTGCTTGGCACAGTTGCGGAAGGCGGTTGCGTTGTACGGAAGTGAGTTGCTTGCTTTGAGTTGTGTTTGGT
>CAYYNP010000169.1:0-21855 GCA_964472545.1 uncultured Planctomycetaceae bacterium
GCGCGGCGGTTTGGCCCCCCCCCCACCCCATTGCAGGAACCAGGTTGCGTGCCCATGTCGATTCTAATCCCCGAGCAAGAACTTCCGCAGGAGCTCACCGCCGAGCAATCGGTCGAGTCGGCGTACGCGGCCGAGTTGGCGCAAGTGGCCCTCGACTTGCAGCGAGGTCTGCCGGTGCTGGTCGAATGCGACAAGGACCTCGGGCCGTTCGTCTTCGCCAACATTCGCGACCGCCTGAAGCCGGCCGAACTCCGCTGCCTCTACCTCGACGGCCGGCCGCGAGACGGCGAGGCGGAGTGCCCCGGCGGGTTCGTCGGCGCGATGCTTAGCCAGTTGCGCGAGGCCGTGCGCGGGGCCGTCGAGCGGCGCGTGGTCGTGTTGCCTCATCTGGACCTGATGACCACCAGCCAAGGCGGCCTCACGGCAGAAGCCCGCGAGGTGATCCCCCTGCTTTACGAGAACCCGGAACTGGTGTGGCTGGGGTTCAAGGCCCCGTCGTTTCCCTTGCCGCCGGTGATCGAAAACCTCTTCCCGCATCGCTACAGCCTGCTGGGCATCCCCCGGCCCAGACTGCGGCACCTGGTCACACGCAAGGAAGCCCGCAAGTTTGGGCAGGAGTTTAATCCCTGGGCGCTCTACAAGTACGTGTCGGGCATGAACGCGGTCCGGTTGCGGAAGTTGCTCTCGTCGCTCGAAGGGCAAGACTATCCGCCGGAGCCGCGCCACGCGTATCGCCAGATCCGCCAGGCCACCACCGGCGGACAGTTGGACGTGCCGCAGGTCGACCTCGAACACGAGATCGGCGGCTACAAGAAGGTCAAAGCCCGGCTGCGGGCCGAGATCCTCGACGTGCTGCAACTGAAAGACCGCAAGACCGAACCCGACGAAATCCGAAAGCTCGAAGGCCTGATCCCCAAGGGCATGATCTTCTGGGGACCGCCGGGCACCGGCAAGACGCTTTTCGCCAAGGCGATGGCCACGGCGATCGGTGCGGCCATCACGATCGTTTCCGGGCCGGAACTCAAGAGCCGCTGGGTGGGCGAGAGCGAAGAGAACTTGCGGCAGATCTTCCATCGTGCCCGGCAGTCGGCGCCGGCGATCATCGTCTTCGACGAACTCGACTCCTTCGCCGCCGCCCGCGGCACCTACCAGGGCTCGGGCGTGGAACACTCGATGGTCAACCAACTTCTGACCGAGATGGACGGCTTCCATACCGAGGAATTGGTGTTCGTGGTCGGCACGACCAACTTCGTCGACATCCTCGACCCGGCCTTGCTGCGTCCCGGCCGCTTCGAGTTCATGCTGCATATTCCGTATCCCGAACGCGATGACCGCGAGGCGATCTTCGAGATCTACGACGACAAGCTCGACCTGCAGATGACCGACGAGGCCCGGCAATACGCCGTCCGCCGCACGGGCGACTATGTCGAAGGGGCGGCCATTGGCACCCGCTACAGTGGCGACCACGTCAATGCGCTTTGCCGCACACTGGCCAGAATCCGCCTGCGCGAAGGCCTCGAACGGCCCACCGAACCGGCCGACGTCGAACGGGCGCTGACCGAATGGGTCGACCGGCCCAAGATGACGCCGCACGAAGAGCGCGTGGTGGCCACGCACGAATCGGGACACGTGATCTGCGCCCTGTTCTGCAAACACGCCACTCCGATCGAGCGGGTTTCGATCCAGGGCGACACGGCCGGGGCGCTGGGGTTCGTCCGCTACCAAGACCCGGCCCATCGCTACGTGGTCACCGAAGGCGAACTGCTCGACGACCTGTGTGTCTTGTTGGGAGGACGCGAGGCGGAACGGCTGCTGCTGGACGACGTCTCGATCGGGGCCGCCGGCGACCTGGAGCGGGCCACGGCGATCGCCCGGGCGCTGGTCGAGGAATTCGGGCTCGGCGGCGACCGGGTCGGCATCGGCCAATGCCCCACGATCCAGCGCGAGCCAACCCCACAGCGGCAGTATTCGGCCGCGCAGCTCGAAGCCATCGACGGCCGCGTACGGTCGATTCTCGAGGAAGCCCGCCGCCGGGCCTCGGAGATTCTGCATGCGAACCGCTCGCTGATCGAGACGTTGCGCGACGTGTTGCTGGAGAAGAAGGTGATCGACGCGAAGACGTTGCATGCGGTGGTGCCGAGCCAGGGCGAGGGAGCGGACTGAGATGGCGTTGGCAACCCACGACCGCTACGGCTTCGCCATCGACGTCCTCGACGGCGCCAAGAACTCCAACAAGATCCTCGCCGACTTGCTGGAAGAGGCCGGCGAACGTGGCGCGGCGCAGTGGGCCCGCAGCCGTAAGGGCAAGCGGCAGAAGCGGCTGCATTTCGTGTTGTCGATCCTGCCGGTCAAGACGGCGCTGGCGTTGGGGTGCGACTTCGCCGACCACGTGGCCCGGGGCGATCTGACGCCGGACGGGCAGGAGGCGATCGACACGATCCGGGCCTGGGCTAACGGCGGGGCCACCACGGCCGATTCGCGGGCGGCGCTGCGGGCGCTTTCCGCATCGGTCGGCAGCCGCTATGCTGAAATAGGACATTGGGCCGTGGCCTGCGTCGAGTCGCTGAAGCTGGCCGCGGAGATTGCTTCCCGGCCGGCGGGCAGCGGACGGCCGTCGGATGCGAAGGAATCCAAACGACGCGCCGAGGACGTGAATATCGAAGTCCGCCGGCTGGCCCGGTTCGCCCAGTTCGCGGCCACGCCGGAACGCCCGCGGGAAAGAACCTGGGGGTGGTCCTTGCCGAGAGAGAGTCGGGCGAAGCGCGACCCGAGCGAACTGAAATGGCAAATCGAACGCACCCGGCAGGTGCTTTTGGAACTGCTCGAAGCCGCATCGCAATAGGGAGTTGGCAGAGAGGATTTGACCCATGGCCGAAATGACGATCCAGTTGGTGTGCGATCCGGAGACCGGGAAGAAAGACATCGTCGTCACGCTGCGCAGCGACGAGGACGCCCTGCCGCACGAGCACGAGCAACAGCATCGCGCGTTGGTCGACAAGCTGATCGAAGGTGGCATGCTCAAGGCCGGCGAGGTGGGCAAGATCGTCGTCGAGCGTGAAACCGCGGCCGAAGAACCCGCCGCCGAGGCCGCCAAGGCGCAACAGGAAGAGCGGCAATCGCAATCGCTGGGTGAATAGACGCAGGCAGCCATGGTCTTCCGCTTTCCCAACGTCGACGTGCTAAAGCTGGCCATCACCTCGGGAGTGGTCCCGGAGGATCTCAGCGGCGCGCCGGCCCGGGCGGCGCGGGAAGATGCGGCGATCTGGGTCGAACCGGCCGGAAGGGTCTCGCGCGCGGTGCGGGCGGCGTTGCGCCGCTTGGGAGTCACGGCGCACCGCAGCGCCGGCCGGCCTCTGGACCAAGCGGTCGGCTCGTGGCTGCAGTTCTTTGCGGCGGTCCGCGATCCCAGCCCCCGCGATCCCAGCCCCTGCAAGCCGGACGACCGCACCGAGGTATTCTTCGAACTCTACCGTCCCGAGCAACTCGCGGAACTCGCCGGCGAGGCCCTGCGGCTGGGCAACGATCGGTTGAGTTTCCGTTCGATCGGCGACGGCCACAGCGAGCGGACGTTGCTGCGGATCGTCGGCCCGCCCTATTACACGCTGTTGCGCGCGCTGGATCGCGACGGGCACGACGCCCCGCAGTCGGCGCCGCGCGCGTTTGTCGAGCATGCCCCGCGCGTTTGGATTCAACTCGGCTACCGCCATCCGTTCTCCGACCGCATGCATCCTCCGGCCGGGCAACTGCTGCTGATCCGCCCGCCGTGCGACTGGAGCTTCGTGGAGGAGGCGCCGCTGCGCGACGTCTACGAGATTCTCGATTTCCAGCTTCCCCGTGGGCGTCTTGGCTGGGACGAGACGGAACTCGACGGACGGATCACCGTACCGCTGCGGTTGGCGCCCGGGCGGGCCGACGCGGCGGAACTCTGGGTGCTGCGTGAGGGCGGCGTCGATCAACTCGACCAACTCGTCAGTTCGGCCGACGACGGCCTGCTCGCGCGATTGGCATTTGCGGTGGGCGAGCACGAGGGCCAGACGTCGATCGTGGTGCGCGTGCGGCCGTCGAAGGAGCCGCCGCCGGTGCTCGTGTTGGATGGTGTGGCGTTTCGCGCGTACTTGAAGCTGCCGAACCTGTTCCTGCCCTGCAACGCCCGGCTGCATCCCCCGCTTCGACGCGACGCCGTGGCCCGATTGCTGGTGGACGACAACAGCCGAATCACGTGGCTCTACCCGGAGGCAGAAGGCCGCTTCACGTCCGAGAGTCTGCCGGACGCGGCCTTTCGTCCGTTGTCCGATTGGGTCGAGTACGTCATCGATAGCAACCAGCAGACGCTCTCCGCGTGGGTCCAGGCCCACGAGTTCGACTTCGAGTCGTTCGTTTGCGAGACCGAGCCGCGGCGTGCGCCGAAGAGCCCACGGCGAGGGAAGCCCGAGCGCCCGGAGAAGTCGCGTGCGGAAGCCGATCGTGCACAAGCCGCTGCGTCGACAGAGGCGGCGGCCGATGCACTTCAGGAAGACGCTGGTGAGCCGTCCTCGACCGACGCGAAGCCAGGCGATCGGCCGGCGGAGGCCGACGCGGAACCGGACCGGCAACACCAGCAGCTTCGGGCGTTGGAAGAGCAGTTTCTCGAACTCGATTCGCCCTTGGACGCCGAGGATCGAACGGCCCTGTGGCGTTCGATGGCCCACAAGAACGCCGACTTGGGACATCGCCGCGATGCAACCATATGCTTCGCCAACGGCTCCTGGGAAGAGGCTCCGCCAGAGGGCTTGCTCACCGACTGGCTGGCGAGCGAATTGCGAGGTGAAGGGGCGGAGGCGGAGCTTTCGGGGGAGGCCCTCGACCGGCTGCTTCAGGATGGGGACGCTGCCCCCGGCGGGCCCGACGTCTTGGCGGCGTATCTGATTTGGGCCGCCCGGTCAGAGCCGTTTCCCGAAGCGTGCGTCGAACGCGTGGGTAAGCTGGCCCACGGCCTGCAACGGCGCGAGCGTTCGCTGCCGGTTCGCACGGCCTGGCTCGCCTGGCTGGCGCTGGGGAGGCTCTCCGGCGGCGACGTGCTGGCGTTGGCCCACGCGAGGGACCGGGTGCTGGGGCGGCTCTACCGTTACGGCGTGCAGCCGGAACTCGACGTGCCGAGCTTCCTCCGCTCCGCCGGCCTCGCCGACGGCGGCCGCGTGCGCGTGGTCCGCGAGGAACTGGGCAGCATTCACGATCGCGTGCGCAAATGGGTCTATGAACCGCCCGCCCAGCCCAATCCGCGCACCGGCGACTACGTCGACCTGATCTTCGCCTTCGCCTTGGCCCGCTTGGGCGAGGCGATGCAATGCCGGGAACTCATGCAGCAAGCGCGCGAGGGGCTCACCAAGAAACGGGATACCGTCCACCGCTGGTTCCTTGAGGCCTTCGAGTATCGGATTCAGCAAACGCTCGACGGCACGGCCGATCACGAACGGCTCGATCCGTCGCTGCTGGAGCGTCTGGAGCAGATGGAGCGTTTCGACCGCTACAAGGTCGACCGGCTGCGCCAGCATTCGCGGATTCTCGAGCCGCACGAGAAGATCGACCCGTATCGGAAATGGCGGCGCTATTCGGACGACCTGAACGAAGCGCTTTCCACGTTGTCCGACGTCGCCGACGGCGAGGAGTTGAAGCGCCGGATCGGGGCGTTGCTTACCCGCGCGGCCGTCGACGGCGGCGGCACGGCCCGCGAGGCGTGGGTCCTGGCCACGGCGTTGGAGTTGGCCCCGCGGCTGGGCGAGTCGTTCGCCGTGGGGCTGCTGGAGCGCGTACCCCCATTGCTCGACCGCAGCAGCGACGCGGCCGATCAGCAACGCGTGTTGGAGAAAGGGCTCTTCGTGGCCGGCCACTTCAACCAGACCCGCTACGTCAACGCGTTCGTGCGCCGCATCTACGAGGTGCTACAGCGTCAGGATCTGACCCGCGCCGGCGACGCCCTGGAATCGCTCTTGACGGAGTGTTATCGCGGGCTGCGCAAGCTGGGCATGCGCGACGAGATCGCCCGTCTGCTGCGAGGCATTGCGGAACTCGTGCGCGGCCGGCAGGAGGGCGGGTCACTGAACCTGCTGCTGTTGGTGGCTTCCGGTTGGTTCTACTTCGGCGAGGACAAATCGGCCGGCGGCGTGCTCGAGGAGGCCCGCGAGGTGCTGTTTGGCAGCGATCTGAAGCCGGTCGAGCAGACGAAACTCGCCTGCGCCTACGTCGGCACATTGGGCCATGCCCCGATCGAGACAGCCCTGCCGCGATTGGAGGAGATGTTCTCTTTTCGGAAGACGTCGCAAAACAAGCCCGTACGCCGGCTGGCGCGAATCCAGGACTCGTTCACCACCACCAGCCACTTCTCACTCTCGCAGTTGGACGTTACCGAGGCGGTGGTTTTCGCGCTGGTGGGCGACGTCTCCGGCGGAGATTCCCAGAGCCGCCGCTGGCTGGATGAAGACGAGTTCCTCATTCGCCGCCGCATCCACGCCGACGTCAACACGGCGATGAATCAGACGGGATTCTAGCAACCCCAGGATTCTAACAAACGCAGAGCCCAAGCCCATGACGACCGCCACGCCCACCGCCGCCACAGCCGACGAGTGGCCCTTCGAAGAACTCCAAGCCGAGTCGGAAGACCTGCGGACGCGGCTGAACCGATTCCGCACCTCCCTGGGGAGATTCCTGGTAGACAAGCAGGAATTGATGGACCTGATGGTGGTGGCCGCGGTGGGCCAAGAGCCGCTGTTGTTGGTGGGCCCGCCCGGCACGGCCAAGAGCGACCTGGTGCTGAAGTTCAAAGACGCCCTGGGGCTGGACGATGAGGACTACTTCGAGTACATGCTCACCCGGTTCACCGAGCCGTCGGAGATCATCGGGCCGATCGACATCAACCAACTCCGCGACGGCCGCTACATCCGCCGCGAGCAAGGCAAGCTCCCCACGGCAAAACTCGCCTTCCTCGACGAGATCTTCAAATCGAACTCGGCGATCCTCAACATCCTCTTGACGGTGATCAACGAGCGGAAGTTCTACCAGGACGGGATGCCGCAACCGGTGAATTTGCAGATCCTCTTCGCTGCCACCAACGAAGTGCCCGAACACGGCGAGTTGGCGGCCTTGAAGGACCGCTTCGCCCTGAAGGCCGAGAGCCTCTCGGTGCAGGACGACCACTTCGAGGCGCTCATCGACACGGGCCTGCAGGCGGAGGTCCATCGCAGCCTTGGGCAGAAGCCTTGGGTAGAAGGACACTGCACGCTGACCGATCTGGTCAAGGCCAACCGATACTTGACCTACCTGTTCGGCTCGCGGGGTAACGCCGCCGGCGCCGCCGACGAACAGAACGACCGGCAGCGGTTCTTCCCCGCCGACGTCTTTCGCGAGTTCCAGCGGCTCACGAAGACGCTGGTTCGCGAGGACCGCATCTTCATCAGCGACCGGAAGCTGGTGAAGCTCTACAAGTTGTTTCGCGTGCGTGCGTGGCTCTTCAGCGGGGGGACGGTCAGCCGAGACGACCTGCGGCTGTTGACCTATCTGGGCGAAACGCCCGAGGAGATGGCCTTGTTGCGCGAAAAAGTGCCATTGTTGCTGGGCGAGCAGTAGGGGACACTATGACCCTTTACGAACTTCGCGATCCGGACGAAGCCCGCCGCCACGTGCTCCAAGGCCTGTGGCTTGCCCGGGCGGCTGCGCCGGCACCGGAGGCCGTGAGGCAGTCGCTTCAGTGGTCGCTGGAGATTGCCTCCGGCGGTTCGCCGCTGCCGCCGGCCGGGTTAGTGGCCGACATCGGCCACCTGGCCCTGGGCACCGATACCGGTGGGATCGCGGGAGCCGACGCCTTGATCGCGACGCTTCCCGCCGGGCTGACGCGGGAATACGAAGACTACCTGCTGGGGAAACTCTATGCCGATCGGACCTTCCAGCGCGGGGCCGACGCCCTGTTGCGTTATCGGGGCCGCGACCGCACGCGGGGGCTGGCGTTTCTGCTGACGCAGTTCACCCAGCGGGCAGGAATCGGCGGCGTGATCCTCAGCCCGGCCGTTATCAAGACGCTGTTGGGCGAGCCGGCCGAAGAGATC
The DNA here is from genome assembly GCA_964472545.1 of uncultured Planctomycetaceae bacterium. Lineage (GTDB taxonomy): Bacteria > Planctomycetota > Planctomycetia > Pirellulales > Thermoguttaceae > CAYYNP01. Next base: position 8,076 of record CAYYNP010000169.1, read on the forward strand.
CTGGCCGAAGGATGGCAGTCGATCGACGTCGACGGGCTCTCGCCGGCGTTGATTCGAGAGTATGAGCGGATGATCGAAGCCGTACGCTACGTCGGCGAAGTGCTCGGTCCGGAAGACGTCTTCGAGTTGGAACACGGCACGGCGCTGGCGGGATTTGGCCAGCGGGTGGCGTTGCGCCAAGTGTTGCAGGTGGCCGCCGAAATGGAACGCCGCCTGCCCCATCAACGGCCCCGGCCGCGCGTCCGCCGGCACCAGGTGGCCACGCGTTTCCTCGAAGAGGACCTCTATCCCGTCGGCGGGTTCGCGTCGATCGCCAACCGCGGCACGATGGAGAGCCTGCTGCACTCCCAACTTGCCTACATGGAACCGCAACAGCGGCCCGATCTGTTCGACGTGAAGTTCCTCCGCGACGAGCTGCTCTACTACTCGCGCGACGAGAACCAGTTCCTCCGCCGGCGCGAGACGTTCATCTTCGCCCTCGGGGCCGATCTCGTTCACGCCCGCTTCAAAGGTACTGGGCTGCCCTATCAACGGATCGTGCTGCTACTCTCGGTGTTGTTGGTGGCCGCTGGCAAGCTCACCGAGTGGCTCAGCAGCGAGAGCCTGCTGTTCGAGTTCCTGTTTCTCGATGCGGGCGACGAGTCGTCGCTGAGGTCGGAGAAGACGCTGGTGCAGACGCTGCTGCGCGAACAGATCGCCGGCGGCACGGTGGTCGTCGAGAGTATCGCGGCCGACGACGTCGGGCCGCGTTGCCAGCAGCGGGCGCGGCGCAGCCGTTGTCAATGCCTTTGGGCGTCGACCCGGCCGGCCGGGTTTTCCAGCGAGTCGGCCGACGTCGCGGAGCTTGTCGTGGCCGGGCCACGGCCGGACGTTCGCGTCGACGGCGAGGCGGCCGATCTTGGCTTGTGTGACGATGCCGTCGAGGCCTGGACGGTCGCTTTGCAGCGGCTGTTGGAGTGGTGGATTTCGTAGTGTCGGGTGGCTGGGGCAAAGCGCAGCGGTGCCCCAGGTTGCTGGTGCATCAGTTGCCTCGGGAATTGCTGGGGCACCGCTGCGCTTTGCCCCAGCCACCCAGATTCCAAGATCAAGTGTCAGGACCTGCATGCCGATTGACCCGTTGTTCCGGCTGCGCGATAATGCAGCCATGCTCGACGCCAACGCACTTATCGGGACGCACGACGTGTTGCTGGCCACGTTGGATACGCTCCGCTACGACGTCGCCGAGACGGCGTTGCAGCGCGGCTTAACGCCAGACTTCGCCCGCGTGCTGCCCGGCGGGGCCTGGGAGAAACGGCATTCGCCGGCGAACTTCACCTATGCCGCACATCACGCCTTCTTTGCCGGGTTTCTGCCCACGCCCGTCGAGCCGGGACCGCACGGGCGGCTCTTCGCGGCCCAATTCCCCGGCAGCGAGACCACCACGCCGCAGACGTGTACCTTCGACGCGGGCGAGATCGTCACCGGATTGGGCGGGCGCGGCTACCACACCGTTTGCATCGGCGGCGTCGGGTTTTTCAACAAACTCAGTCCGCTGGGCCGCGTCTTGCCCGAGCTGTTTGCCGAGAGCCACTGGAGCGAAGAACTGGGGGTTACCGACCGTCATTCCACCGAGAACCAGATCGCCCTGGCCGAGGAGATCATCGGCCGGCTCGATCCACGGCAGCGGCTGTTCTTGTTTCTGAACGTCTCGGCCTTGCACCAGCCCAACTGTATATTCCTGGACGGTGCCGTGGCCGATTCACCCGACTCGCAGGCCGCCGCGCTGGCCTACGTCGACACTTGCATGCCGCGCCTGTTCGCCGCGATGCAACGCCGGGCGCCGGTGCTCTGCGTGGTCTGCAGCGATCACGGCACGGCCTACGGCGAGGACGGGTATTTTGGCCATCGCGTTAGCCATCCGGTGGTCTGGACCGTCCCTTATGCCGAGTTCATCTTGCCGCACGACACGGGGGCCGAGCTTTGAGTTACGTGACTGAATCGCACGGCGTCGACGAGTTGATTTCGGGCAGCCGCTTTGTGGCGTACACGTATTCGTATCCGCACAAGATGGCCCATCGGCCGCTCGAGCCGCCGGTGCCGTTGGCGGAGGCGTGGGACGCGGAGCGGCGCGACGCGTTGTTTCTCTACGTCCACGTACCGTTTTGCGAGTCGCGGTGCGGCTTCTGCAATCTCTTCAGCCTGGCACGGCCCGACGGCGAACTGGCCGAGCAATACCTTGCGGCCGTCCGGCGACAGGCCCGAAGCGTTCGCAACGCGCTGGGCCGGATGCGTTTCGCCCGGCTTGCGCTCGGCGGCGGAACGCCGACGTTCTTCTCCGCCGAGCAACTGCAGGCGCTGTTGAAGACGGTCACCGGCGTGATGGAAGTGGAGCCGAAGCGGATCCCGGTTTCCGTCGAGGCGTCGCCGCGGACGCTTAGCCGGGATAAGCTCGTGCTGTTGCGCGAAGCGGGAGTCGACCGCCTGAGTCTCGGGGTGCAGGTTTTCGACGACCAGGGAGCCCGAAGCCTGGGGCGACCACACCGCCGCCAGGACGTAGAGCACGCGCTGGCGCTGATCCGCGAGGCAGAGCTTCCCGTCTTGAACGTCGATCTGATGTACGGCGCCGACGGGCAGACGGTCGAACGTTGGCTGGCGACGGTCCACGACGCCTTGACATATGCCCCGGAGGAACTATATCTCTACCCGCTCTACGTCCGGCCGCTGACCGGGCTGGGCAAGCGCGGCCCCCGAGGGAGCGACCTGCGGCTGACGGCCTATCGCGAAGCACGGGCCCTGCTGCTGGATGCCGGCTACCGCCAGGTGTCGCTACGGATGTTCCGCGCCCGACAGGCGGCGAAGCAGCCTGGCCCGGTCTATTGCTGCCAGGAAGACGGCATGATCGGCATCGGTTGCGGGGCCCGATCGTACACGCGGCGGCTGCACTACTCGAGCCAGTACGCCGTGCCGCCGGGGGCGGTGCGGCGCATTATCGAGTCGTACGTCGGACGCAGTGCCGAGTCGTTCAAGACGGCCGACCACGGCTACCGGCTCGACGCCGAAGATCAAAGACGGCGGTACGTGATCCTCTCGCTGCTGCAAACCGAAGGGCTCTCGCGGGCCGATTACAGGCGGCAGTTCGGCAACGACGCGCTGGACGATCTGCCGCAATTGCGGGAACTGGAGCCGTATGGGCTGATGGAGATCGACGCGGAGCGATTGCGGCTGACGCCGGCGGGCCTGGAGCGGTCGGACGCCGTCGGCCCTTGGCTCTATTCGGCCCGCGTACGCCGGCGAGTGGCGAGCTACCAATGGCAATTGAGTTGACCATCCTCTATCGCGGACCGCTGGCCGACTGCAACTACGGCTGCGGCTATTGCCCGTTTGCCAAGCGGCGCGAAACGGCCCAAGACCGTGCGGCCGATCATCGGGCGTTGAAGCGGTTCGTCGGTTGGATCGAAACTCGCCGCCGCGACCGGCTCTCCGTCTTCTTCACGCCGTGGGGCGAGGCATTGACGCACGCGTCGTATCGCGAGGCGGTTGCGGTGCTCAGCCGTTTGGAGCAGGTCGAGAAGGTGATCGTGCAGACGAACCTCTCCTGTGTGCTCGAATGGCTCGACGATTGCGACACGCGTCGGCTGCGGCTCTGGTGTACGTATCATCCCGGCCAGGCCTCGCGGCGGACGTTCGTGGGCAAGTGTATCGAGTTGCATCGTCGCGGCGTGCTCTACAGCGTGGGCGTAGTGGGGCTGAAGGAGCATTTCGACGAGATCGAGGCGTTGCGCCGCGAGTTACCCACCGACGTCTATCTCTGGATCAACGCCGTCAAGGATCGCGGTCCGTATTACGACGAGCAGGACGTTGCCCGTTGCGAGGCCGTTGATCCGTACTTCGTCATCAACAACCGGCACCACGCCAGCCGGGGCCGCCGTTGTGGGGCCGGCGAAAGATCGATCGCCGTCGACGGTGAAGGGGCGATCCGCCGCTGCCACTTCGTCCGGGAACGGCTGGGGAACCTCTACCGCGGCGACATCGAGCGCGTTTTGCAGGCCCGAACGTGCCCAAACGACACTTGCGGCTGCCACATCGGCTACGTCTATCTGGACCATCTGCGATTGGAGACCGTCTTCGGCGACGCCCTGGCCGAGAGAATACCGCGGCAGGCGGTGTGGACGGGCGCGGCTGGCCGGATCGACGCGGCTGTTTGGGCTCGGCGGCTCGTGGCGGCCTCGGCGGCAGCTCACCACAGCACCGTGTCGCCATAGCGGAACGTCAATTCCGCCGGCGGCCCGTCGGCGTTGCTGCGGACGTCGAGGCGCGTCAACTCCCAGCCGTCGGCCTTCGCCAAGGCCAAGAGCCCGGGGCGCTTGATGTGGTTTCCGCAGAGGTTCAGATGCGCGAGCGCATTGAGATGGGGCGACTCGGCCAGTGCTTTGGCGCCGGGAGTCTGGAGTTCGGCCGACGCAAGGTCAAGTTCGCGAAGGTTTGCCAGATCGGGCCAACTCGCTAGCCGCTTCGCGCCCGCGTCGCCGATCGGATTCACGCGCAGCGAGAGCGCGGTCAGTTGTGCCAACGGACCGTTGGTCAACGACGCGACGCCCGCCGGCCCGACGCCGTTGACGCCCAGCGACAGCTTCTGCAGATTGGGAAGCCGAAGCGAGGCTAGATGCGCGAGACCTTCGTCTGCCAGCCGGTTGAATTCGAGGTTGAATTCGGTCAACTGCGACGTCCACGGCGCGCTTGCCCATCCGGCAATCGCCGGTGATTGAAGACGGTTGGCGCTGAGATCGAGTGACGTGATCTGCTCGGGCAGCGCCGCGCCGCCCAATTCCGTAACCGCTTCCGTCACGTTCTTCAGTTCAACGCAATACAATGCCGGCGCGATATCACACAGCTCGCCGGCGTTGGACAGGAAGGTCCTCGCATCGATCCTCACCCGTTCGATCAGCCCGCGCTGAAAGCACCGCACAGAGAGCCCCTCCGCCCCAAGCTGCCTCAGCGGTGCGAGCCACGCTTCCGCATGAGCGTCGAGCAGTTCGCTTTCGCGAGCTTCGAGCCCCACTCGGGCGGGATCTGCCGGTTGAAGATGTGTTAGCTCGCATTGAATCCGGATGAATTCCCCGCGTGGATCGCCCGATTCTTCCAGGTAATCCGCGTAGACCAGCCGCGGGACCTCATCGCGTGGATCGGCCCGGATTTCCTCAATGAACGCCCTTTCGAAGTCGATCACGGTCACCTCCCGGTTCGATGACGAGGCAAGCCGCTTGCCCGCTCCACCGGCTTATGGCAGAATAACGGCCGTTGCGGTCGGCGCGTCACCGAGTACCGTTATCCTCTAAACGCAGGGAGATTGCCAGTGGGTTTCTACGAACATACCAAAGAGTTTGCGGGAAAGCCGGTCGAAGACTTCCAGCGCGGGCAGCCGCTGAAGGATCCCGAGAACACAGCTTGTCGGCTACGTGTCGGCTACGACGATGAGCACACCATTGTTGATCTCTTCACCGAATTACTCGAGGACCCGGGCGCCGAGCGGCTCTCGGGGCTGGTGATCGGAGCGTGGGCAAGTCCCGAGGACATGTACGATGCTCGACCCACGGCGATCCTCAACGCGATGGTGGCCGCCGCCTCACGGTTGCCCAACCTGACGTCGTTCTTCCTCGGCGACATTATCTCGGAAGAGAACGAAGTGTCGTGGATTCAGCAGGCGGACGTGTCGCCGCTCTGGACCGCGTTTCCCAGGCTTACACACGTGGCGTTTCGCGGCAGCGAAGGGCTGAAGCTTGGCCGGCTGGAGCACGTCCACTTGAAGCTCCTGGTGATTCAGTGCGGTGGGTTGCCGAAATCAGTGCTGGCGGAGATCGCCGCCGCAAGATTGCCCGCCTTGGAGGGTATGTGCCTCTTCTTGGGTACCGACAACTACGGCTTTGATGGCTCGATCGAGGATGTCAAGCCGTTGCTTCAGAAGGGGCTGTTTCCGAAGCTAGAGTATCTCGGCTTGTGCGACAGCGAGATCGCGGACGACGTTGCGGTGGCCGTGACCCAATCGCCGCTGCTGACGCAGCTCAAGTTCCTCGACCTTTCCTTAGGCATGCTGGGCGAAGTGGGCGCCCGGGCACTGTTGGAATGCGAAGCGATCCGAGGGCTTGAGGAGCTCGACCTGAGTCACCACTACATCCCCGACGACTTAATGAAACAGCTCAAGGCGTTGCCGATTACCGTCGACGTCAGCGAGCAGCAGGACCTCGGCGAAGACGATGACTACCGATATGTTGCCGTCGGTGAGTGACGCCGCCCGCGAGAGGCACGCGGGCGCGCGCTCCGCACGAGACGCGCCACGGCCCTTGGTGGTGATCGGCAACCCGGAGAACCGCCGTGTGAAGTTGTTCTCCGCGGCGGCCCAGGGGCTTGGTTGGCCGGCGCCGCAAGTGGTGAGCTACGAGGCGTTGCTTCACAACGGTCTCGGGGCGCTGGACATCGTCGCCGCAGGCTCGGTGGTGCGGATCGAATCGCCTGGCGAGAACGCCCACGTGGAGGGCGCGTTGGCGGCGCTGGGGGCAGAGAACGCGCCGAGAGACGTGCCGCTGAAAGGTCCGCTGAAAGGTCCGCTGCCCAACCGGCGCCGGCTGTTGCGCGTGGAGCACGGGCGGATCCACTACCCGGGGCTCTGGTTCTTCGGCTACCGCACGCTGTTGCAGCGGATTCGCCGAGGCTTGGATCGGTTGCCGGTCTGCTGGCTGAACCACCCGGCCGACGTCGAGTTGATGTTTGACAAGAGCGCCTGCCAGCAGGCCCTTCACGCACACGGCCTGCCAATCCCGCGGCGGTTGGGGACGATCGGCGACTACGCCCACTTGCGCCGCCGCATGGCGGAAGCCGGCCTGTCGAGGGTCTTTGTGAAGCTCGCGTACGGCTCGTCGGCATCCGGCGTGGTCGCCCTGCAAACCGGCCGGACGCGGGTCTCGGCAATGACGTCGGTGGAGGTCGTTCGGGTCGGCGGCGCACTGCGGCTCTATAATTCGCTGCGCCTGCAACGTTTCGACAAGGAGCGCGACGTGGCCGAGTTGATCGACGAACTCTGCCGCCACGGCGCCTACGTCGAAGCCTGGTGGCCGAAGGCCGGCTACCGCGAGGCCACGTTCGATCTGAGGGTGGTGGTCATCGGCGGCCGCCTCCGTCACGTGGTGATGCGGACCAGCCGAAGCCCGCTGACCAACCTCCATCTGGGCAACTGCCGCGGTGATTTTCAACGGTGGCAACGGGAGGCCCCACGTGAGCCGATCGAGCGGGCGTGGCATACGTGCCGCCGCGTGGCGGAGGTGTTTCCGCGGAGCCTCTATTTCGGAATCGACCTTGCTTTTGCGCCGGGATATCAGAAGCACGCGGTTTTGGAGGTCAACGCCTTCGGCGACCTGTTGCCTAACGTGCGACACCGCGGCCAGGATACATACACTGCCGAGATTGCCGCTGTGCTCGCTTCTGACGATGATACTCAGAACGAAAGGGACCGAACATGCCCGACCTGAAGGACGGCGAAACTGTCGAGATGAAGGGTTCCGCGGCCAAGCCGTACGTGATCAAGAACGTCGGCGGTGTCTACTCGTGCTCATGCCCGGCGTGGCGAAATCAGTCGCTTCCGATCGAGCAGCGCACGTGCAAGCACATCCGCAAACTCCGCGGCGACGAGGCGGAGAAGCAGCGCGTGGGCAATGCCCTGCCCGTGCGGAAATCGAAGGCACCGAAGAAGGACGGCCCGCCGCTGCTGTTGGCCGAGCGGTGGGACAACTCCACCGACCTGGTCGACTGGTGGATGAGCGAGAAGCTCGACGGCGTGCGAGCGTATTGGGACGGCAAACAACTGCTCTCCCGGCAAGGCAACGTCTACCACGCGCCCGACTGGTTCGTCGCTGCGCTGCCGAGGGTGCCCCTCGACGGCGAACTATGGCTGGAGCGCAAGAGCTTCCAGCGCACCGTGAGCATCGTTCGCCGGCAAGACAAGAGCGATCATTGGAAGCAGATCCGCTATCTCATCTTCGACGCCCCGGCCCGGGGCGGCGATTTCGAGAGCCGGATGGCGTTTCTCGGCGATTGCCTCGGCGGTAGCGATGCGTCGCACGTCGAGTTGCTTAAGCAGCACGTCTGCCGAGGACTCGATCACGTTCGCGAGGAACTCGCTCGCGTTGAGGCACTCGGCGGCGAGGGGCTGATGCTCCGCGAGCCGCGATCGGAGTATCAGGTCGGCCGATCGTCGACGCTGCTGAAAGTCAAGACGTTCCACGACGCCGAGGCGGCCGTGCTCGGTCATCAGCCGGGCAAGGGACGCCACAAGGGTCGGCTCGGGGCGCTGCTGGTGCAGCTTCCAGACGGCACGGAGTTTTCCGTCGGCACGGGGTTCTCCGACATCCAACGCCAGGATCCTCCGCCGGTGGGAAGCACGATCACGTTCCGCTTTCAAGAGCTTTCCGACGCCGGCGTGCCACGGTTTCCGTCGTTCGTCCGACTGCACAAGCGGGCCAAGGAGAAGAGCGCCTCGAAGAAGGCGACGAAGAAGACGGCCGCTACCGCCACGAAGAAGCCGTCGCCCGGTAGAAGTGCGCCCGCCTCGGCCACGCTCCGACACTTTGAACTCAGCGACGGCAAGGCACACAAGTTCTGGGAAGTCTCGATCGACAATGTCGATGTGACGGTCCGCTACGGCCGGATTGGCGCCAACGGCCGCACGCAGACCAAGTCGTTCGCCGACGCCGACGCTGCGAAAGCACATGCCGAGAAGCTGATTCGCCAGAAGGTCGACAAAGGGTACGTTGAGGCTTGAGTGGGCCGCAGTGGCCGTCCGCACAGCTCCGGCCGTCACGACCCTGTATCGCCGGCGCCGGTTGCCGAGATTCGGAGACGCCGGGGCCGTTTGGTCAGTTCGACGCCTTCGGCCGTTACGAGTCCCCATTGGTCGGCGACGGCCGTGCCCGTGCTGACCGTCTTGCCGCCTTCGGTTAGTGTCCAGGCGAGCTTTGTCTCGGGGGCGGCTGCGAACTGTCGACAGCGCCGGGGCGTGACGGTCATCGTGGCCGACGCCGTGCCGCATTGCTCCTGGAGATACATTGTCATCTCCCAGCGCGACGGTTCATCGATGATCGTTTCCGGAATCCACCGCTGATGCAGATTGATGCCGCCGGACTTCTCGGCGTCGGCGTGGTCGCCGTCGCCGGGCGATGCATCGAGACTGCATTGGCCAAAGGCCGGCAGGCTCTGGTCTCGCCGCAGTTTCACGACGAACTGCCGCAGGTCGCCGATCTCGCCGGGGCCGTTCGAGTTCCAAACCGCCGCAAACGCCCGTTTGGTCGAGTGCATGGCGTGGAGCATCTCCGGCCAGGGCATGAAGCCGAAGTCGCCGATCGTATGGGCCGGGTAGGCGCCGTAGGCCGGCCAGCAGAGCCAGTACGGCAACTCCACCGTGGGATTCTCGCGGACGAACTTGGCGACGTTCATATACTCCCACTGATTCACGCCGCCGAAGTTCTCGCTGCCGGCCGGATACGGTCCCCACTTGCCGGATCGGCCGTGCTGCTGGGCTAGCTTGCCCACGGCGAAGTTGCCGTAGCCGTTGCTCATCACGGCGGAGAACCGGTCCCCGTGGCGCAGTGCCCAACAGCCGAGCTGGCTCCAAAAGTAGACGCGATCCGGATCGACGAAGAAGTCGTCTTGGGCGATCCCCCATCGGGCCGCGGCCAATACTCGGCGTTGTGGGAAGTTGTGAACGACGCCCTGGTCGTAGCTGCGCAGCGTGCCGACGCATTCGTGCCAGCCTTGCCAGACGCCGCCTTCGGACAGTCCGATGGTCAGCACGCCGCCGAGGTGTTTGCGTGCGCCGTGCCAGCCGATGCCCTGCAAGCCGGCCGAGGTGCCGCCGTAGGTCGTGGTTAGCACGAACAACGGCCGCCCGTTCTCGGCGTCGGCGTCCGGCACGTCGGACCACTTGACGATCACCGTCTCGGCCTCGTTGGGCACCTGATGGTAGGGCGGCGCCAGCCAGGAATTATAGACCTCCGCCACCGTAGGTTTCTGCTGGTTGCCCTTTGCAGGGCGCTGCGTTTGACGCTGGTAGACGATGGCCGGAAACGCCGCCGGCCTTTCCTCCACCGGTTGCACCAGGCTGGCGCCCGGTCCCAACGCGGCAACGGATTCGCGTCCGTTGACCGACGCCGTCACCGCGTAATAGTGCTTGGCTGGCCGCGTGCAAGTAAGCACGGCCAAAGCGGTTGCGCGGGGCAGCGGCCGGCCGCCGTTGGTAATCCGATAGCGGGTCATCGGGTACGCCCGCACGTTGTTGTAACCGGGGCGGATCGGCGAGCGCATCGTGGGATGGCCCTGGTTGGGATGCTCGGTGTTTTGCACGGCCTTCAGGTTGTAGCAGGAGAGGATCTCGTCGACCTCACGGACCAACTCCGCCTCGCCGAGCGTCTCGACCGTGATCGGTTTGTCGCTGCGATAGACTCGATATTGCAGCGTGCGTGAAGCACGTGCCGCCGTGACGGCGTCGTGCAGTTCCTCGAACGTGGCGTCCGGCTTTCCAACGGGATCTTCGATCTCTCTGAAGGTCAAGAACGTTTGCCCGGATTGGTGTTGGGCCGTAAGTCCGGTGACCGCGGGGATCGGCCGCGCGGCCTTGCCGAGATAGCTCACCTCGAGCACGGCTTTGCTGAAGTCGACGCCGCCGGACTCGACCACTTCAAGGCTCATGTTCGCGGCCCGGACAGCCACGCATGCACGCACCGCAGGCGTCGCATCGAGCGCACCATAGTACGGCCCCAGCAGCGCCAGTGCCGGTGCATCGTCCGGCGCGGGCAGACCCACGCGTACTGGCGCCCCGACACGGTGCCCCTCGCTCGGCACGCGCAACACCGCCCGGGCCACCTTCACGCCGGCCGGCAGCGCCGAGAGATCAAAGGTAAGCACTCCATCGGTGAAGTCCAGCGTGTCGGCGTGCTCGCACGTGGCCCGATCGCCGAACGTCGTCGTCACATAGTCGGCATGCCCGGCGATAGGCATGGCCAATGCCAGGACGGCCGTAGCCCCAAGGATCATCGGTCGCATCTGCGTCCTCCTTCGCTGGAACTCTCTCGCCTACTTCGCACGTCGAATCACCAGCCGCGCCGGCGGGCCGAACGTCACGCTTTCCAATACGATCCGGCCGTCGCCGTCGACGGTGAACTCTCCGCCGCCGAGTTGCTTCCCCTGCCCGGCAAGCTCGGTAAGCGTCCACGTGAGCTTCTCGCCGGCAGCAGGGCAAAAAGCAGCGGCGTTACGGACCGTCGTTTCGAAGACGCCCGTGCCTGCATAGCTGACCGTGCGGTCGGAGAAGACGGTGAACTCGAGGCGGTCTGCCGTGTCGACGATGCTCTCCGACTCCCAACGGACGCGGTCGTTCAGCCGGCCTCCGCCGCCGTAGCCGCGGTCGCCGGTAAGGAAGTGCTTCTCCACAAACGCCGTGTTGGGGCTGTAGGCCAGCGGCCAGGTGGCCAGCAGCGGCCGATCGGACCGCGGCTCGAAGACGCCGCGCGGCAGACCGACGAAGTCCGATCCGCCCCAATAGAACTGCACCATGAAGGCGTTGCGGCTGGTGCGGAAAGCCTGCATCAGTTCAGTCTGCTGCTTCCAAGTGAAGCTCATGGAACCGGCGCCGAGGGTCACGTAGGGCAACGGCCGGTCGGTTGTCTTCACGTAGTCGATCAGGTTGGCCACCTGCCAGATACGGGTGCCCTCTTCGGTCTCGAGATCCCACTCGCGCTGTCCCCAGACCTCCTCGATTCGTCCGATCGGTGTGGTTCGAGGACGATCGTCGGGCCGCCAGTTGTACATCACGAACGTATCGGGCGTTTGCGCCGGATTGGGATCGGGATTGCCGTCGGCGAGCACGTAGGCGATCTTTCCCGGCCGCTTCAGGCCGTACTGAACGGCCGCCGTGCCGCCCCAGTAGCCGCGTCCGCCGACGGAAACGCGTGCCGGATCGGCGCCGAATTCCCCAAGCGCCCAGTCGATGCCCGCGTCGACCCGCCGCGCGAAGAACGGGCGGACTGTGCCCTGCTCCAGCGGCTTGTCCGTGCCCAGCGCGTCGTTGTAGCCGTAGCCATAACTTGCATACGGCGCATCGTGTGGGCCGATCAACACGGTGTCCTGGCGATGCGGCCAGGGGGGCTTTAGATAGCGCTGCCGAACGTCGTGGAAGAAGACGCCCAGCCGCTTGATCTTCGCCGCGGCGTATCCGGCGGGAACGAACACGCCCCAGTTGTAATACTCGCCGGGCCGATGGCTCAGCGGCGGTGAGGCCCATTGCACGTAGCGGTAGCGCCGGCCGGGATAATCGTAGAAGACCGTAACGTCTGCCCCGCCCTGCAACACGGGCTCGCCGGGCCCGACCGTCTCGGCAATCGGTCTTGCCAGCGCCTGCATCGTGGCGGAATCTTCGCGGCCGTCGACGGCAAGCACTACGGCGTAGTAGGCCTTGCCCGGCTGCTTCGGGCTGTGTACGTACAGACCGACGCCCGGCGGCAACCGCTCTGCCGGCTCGACGGCAAACCGCTCGATCACCACGTCGTCCATCTGCGGGGCGTCGGGCGTGTAGTCGCCGAAATAGTCTGAACGGGCAAGTTCCTTGGCCAGCTCGAGGTCGTCGATGGCTCGGCGCCGAACGGCGGCAATACACTGGTCGACCGATCGCCCACGGACGTTGTAAACGCTCAGCGGCGCGACTTCGGCGATTCGTTCCGTGGTAGCGAGCGTCGCCGCGGTGATCGGCGCCGTGTGGCGGTAGACGCGATAGCGCACCTGCGGCCCGTCCTCGAGCCGCGCAAGCACGTTCTTCAGTTCGCCCCAGGTGATCTGCTCCTGCTCGACGAGCGGGTCGGCCTCCGCAAAGACCAGAAAGGTCTGCCCCGCCCGGTGAATCGCTCGCAATTCGGCGTTCGCCGCGGAGCCGGTCGCCGCGAGCCACAAGACCGTTACCAGCAGGGCCGACGTGCGCGCTGCGTACATGGGTGGCCTCCAATCGCTGAGGCGGACGCGTCTTCTCTCTATCGACGTCGTCCGGTCGTGGAGCACCCATTGTAGCGAAGTGGCGATGGGAATCCCATCGTCGGTCCGCCGAAACCGGCTATCGAGCGGCTTCAAGCGGCGCCGGCAGGCCGCCGAGTTCGTTCAAACGGTCGGATCGCGACTGCCACGGCGGGCCGTCGAGCACCACGATGCCGCCGGTGTAGACGAAAATTCCGCCGGGCAAGATGACCCAGCCGTTGTTCGCTTGCCCGTCAAGCCACGCCCGTACTGGCGAATCGGAGGATTCCGGCACCTTCACCATCACGCGTAGCGATACCGGCGGCAGTTTGTCCGTCTACTACAGTCTGGCCAGCACGGCAACCGACGGAGCCGATTACGACGCGCTGCCCGGTACGCCGGTCACCATTGCCGACGGGGTCTCCTCGCTTGACGTCGTGGTCACGCCAATTGACGACGCCGACACCGAAGGCAACGACACGGACGAAGAAGACGAATCGGAAGAGGACTTGCTCGAATTCCTGTTCGATTAGGTTGTCTCGGGTCAGTCGTAGACGGAAGATCTCGGCCACCACGCACTTGCCGAGACTCAATATCGCAGCGGCAATCCGAGGCATAACCCAATGCGGTTCATCACCGATGGAAGGGGTTCCCCTCATCGTCGCAAGTCGTTAAACTAGAATAGGTTGGCAGCTTCCGTGAGTGAGCATTCGCCGAACCCGTTCGTAGTGCCCCGATTCATCGGGGCCGTGCAGCGGAA
>CAYYNP010000170.1:0-21757 GCA_964472545.1 uncultured Planctomycetaceae bacterium
TTCGCTGCGCTCAGCCACCAGCCACCCCAAGTGGGGAAGTTATTCATCGGCCGCCGCTAAGCCAATGTCTCCACGTCGCGGAGGGTATCTGCACGGTTCGGGCTGTCCGTCAAGACTCGACTACTCCGGAGAACATTGCCAACGGATGGTAAAAAACGCGGATTATTCTGTTCATCGGCGACCAGGCGCTTGACAACATGGGTGGGGGAAGGTTAAATTGGAGGCAATATCCGGTTTCTATGGCCGGAGGAGTCGGCATTTCGCGGATTTCGCAGCAAGAGCTTGGGATGACTCGCTTTCTCCTCGTTAGGGGGCTCCGATGCACTGCGGTGTTGGCCGTTGGGCTGATGCTGGCAGGCTCTACGATCGCGATGGGCGCTGACGTGATCGACGCTGACGTGATCGACGCTGACGTGATCGACGCTGACGTGATCGACGCTACCGCCCAGCCAGTCGCTTCGCACGGCCAAACCGATGTCCTGCCGGAGCCCGTGGTGGTAGCCGAACCGCCATGGGATAGCCCGACCTTGGCCAGCGAATTGGTGATCGACGACGGTTCGATCGAGGAGCCCGTGCCTCACGAGGACCCGCTGGCGGCAGCCGACGCCAAACAGGACGGCCTGTCGCTGATCCCCGAGCCGAACACCCTGCTGATGCTGGCCTTGGCCGCCTTGACGGTCTTTCTGTGGCGCCGCAAGTGGTGAAGCGTCGGCCCGGCGCGCGGAAAGACCGCATAGCAACGTGATCGAGAAGCCCCAATACGGGGCTTCTGGCCTTTCTTGAGCCTGCCGCGTTCGCTTGCCGTGGTTCACAACGTGTTCTAGACTGGCGGGCGCCGATCCGTTGCCCCAGCGCGTCTGCCAAACACCGAGGAGGGATTCGTGGCCACTGTCAAACGCACCAGATCGATCGTCGAGACCTGCATCGCGGGTATCGCGACGCTAGCCGTCCTTCTGTCGGGCATGCGTACCCCCGCCGCGGCTGCAACACATCCCGGCGGGCCGGTGCCGCGGCAGGTACACGACAAGACGGCGCAGCTCGACGACGAAGCGCCCGCCGTTCGGGCGGCGGCAGCCGAGGGGCTGGGATTCCTCCGTGCCTACTCGGCCGAGGCCGCGCTGATCGGCCGGCTCGAAGACAGTTCGTCGGAGGTGCGGCGCCAGGCGGCTATGGCGCTGGCGTGGTGTGGCGGACGCCGTGCGGTCGAACCGTTGTTGGACGCGCTGGGCGACCACGACTGGATCGTCCGCCAGGCAGCCCACGTCTCGCTGACGAACCTCACCGGCATGGAATTCCCCTTTACGTCGACCGCCGAAGAAGCGAAGCGGTCGGCCGAAGCCCGGCGCTGGCGCGACTGGTGGGCCGGCGTTACGCCGACTCGCCCGCCGAAAGAGGTGCTCGCATTGTTGCACGGGCCGAAGGGCGGCATCGGCGGTGGGCCGGTGTATACGTCGTCGACTTACCGCGGCCCGGCCGAGATCCTGCTCGATGGCCGCCTCGGCCCCGAATACTGGCAAACCAAACAAGTCCCCTTCCCGCAATGGTGTACGGTCGATTTGGGCAAAGTCCGCGACGTGGCCTCGGTGGTGGTCCACCAATACGGGCCGGGCTTCGTGATGACCGAATACGCCGTGTCGACGAGTCTCGACAACCGGCAGTTCGACGAGGTGGTCCGACGCAAAGGTGCCACGCCGGTGAAGCTTGTGGTCAACTTCCCCAAGCGTAAGGCCCGCTACGTGCGGATTACCAGCTTCGGCTCCCAGAACCCCACCTACCCGACCACGTTCTTCGAGATCGAGATCGATGGCCATCGGGCGCCCGTGCGGCGCGATCCGGTCGAGTGGCGGCAGGAACGGGGACTGCGGGCGTTAGGGACTCTGGGCGGCGAAGGGGCCACCGAAGCGATCCTCGAGGTCCTCGGGCCCGTGCCCAGTAATGCGGCCAACTATCGACCGACGGTCCGAGCGGGAATTCGGGCGTTGGGACGGCTGCGCGACGAGGCCGGTTTCGAGGCGCTGGTGGCGCTGTTGGACAACCCGATGTGGGCACGCCACGCCGCCGAGGCGTTGGGCGATTTTGGCGATCGCCGCGCCGTGCCGGCCCTGTTGGCGGCCTACCCGCGATACGCCAAGAACCTCGCCGGGGCAAACCCGAAAGACGTGCCCGGCGACGACCGCATGGGCTTCCCCAGTGAAGATCGCATGTTGCACACGCCCTATGCAATCATCTACGCCCTCTCGCGGCTGCCGCTCGATGCCCCGGCCGATCGGGCCGCGCTGCGAGAGCTCGCGCCGCTATTGATGGCCAATCTGCCCGGCGACCACGACACGTTCTTCCTCTATCAGCCGGAGGTCGGCCACGTGCTGACGCAGTACCTGATCGAATTGACCGGCCTGCGGCAAGACGCCTGCGAACACGCGCTGACGTCGCTCGGTCAGCCGGGCCGCGCGGCCCGGCCGGACGACGCGCTCGTGTGGTCGACGTTCCCGGCATATCGCATCTCCAGTTGGCTGCCGTGTGTCTGCACCGAGAAGCAAGACCTGCCGCGGCTGTTGGCGCTCTTGGGCCACAAGGAGGGCTGGGTGCGCCTGAACGCCGCCAAGGCGATTGCATGGCTCGGCGACGAGCGGGCAATCGACCCGCTGGCGAAACTGCTCGCCGAGGCCAAGCCGGAGGCCGATTTCGGCTACAACGCCACGTTCAAGAACGAAGAATACGACGACATGGCCCCGCGATGGCGCGAAGGGCTGCTGCGGGCGTTGGGATTGCTGGGAGCACATCAGCACACCGACTTGATCGTCAGTGTGCTCAACGACGAACGCTCGGTGCTCGAAGTGCGTTACGCGGCGGCCGAAGCCTTGAGCGACTTGGGCAATCCTCGGGCGCTGGCGGCACTGCGCACGGCGGCCGTAAGCCACTCGTTCCGCTCGGTCCGTCACGTCGCCCGCGACGGCATGCGGAAACACGGCGGGCGGATCGCGACGTCGGGCCCTTCAGGCTCGGGCAATGCTGCTTTGGCGGGGCATTCGTCGTCAGCTTTCCGCATGTCTCCGACGCCGGCCCTGCCCGAGGCGATCGTCTTCATCCAGGGCAGCAACAACATCCCCAACACCATCGGCACCGTCGAACAGGCCGACCGCTGGCGACAGACCTACGTGGTGACCGACTCGGGGCCCGCCTATCGTCCGGGCCGCAACCTCTGCGTGCTCCGTCCGCCGCGGCCCGACGGCAAGGTGACGCCGCTGACCCGCTTCGCCGACGGCTACGTGGGTGAGCCCGAGTTGTCGTTTGACGGCTCTCACGTGATCTTCTGCCGCCGCGGCCAGGACGATCCGTGGTGGCATCTGTTTCGCATCAACGTCGACGGCTCCGGGCTGCGGCAGTTGACCTTCGGGCCGTATCACGACGTGGGGCCGGCCTATCTGCCCGACGGTCGGATCGTCTTCGCGTCGAGCCGCTTAGGGATCCGCGACGAATACCACGGTTATCCCTGCACCGGGCTGAACGTGATGAACCCCGACGGCAGTGATATCCATCCGATCGCCACGAACATCGGCCGCGACAACGAGCCGGCCGTTCTGAACGACGGGCGGATCGTCTTCAGCCGCCTGGAGGTCTTCTATTCGCGCAACAAGACCGAGTTGACGTTGCACGCGGCTCATCCCGACGGCACGCAGGACGTGGTGCTCTACGGCCCCGAGCGGCGGCCGTATTGGCGGAGCCTCGATCACGGCCCTCGCACCCCGGCCGACGGTCAAGAGGCCCCGCTGACGCACCGCGTGTTGAGGATGACCCAGCCGCAGCCGATGCCCGACGGGCGGCACGTGGTCGTGGTCACCCAGGGCGGGCTGGTATTGGTCGGACAGCGCCGCGACACGGAAGAGACGATCACGCCGGACAACCACACGCGGTCGTACACCACGCCGTTTCCGCTGGCCGACGGCACGATCCTCTGTGCGTCGACGTTGAAGACGCCCGACCGGAAGCAAGTCGACCTGGGGCTCTATCGCTTCGATCCGGCCACCAAGGAACTCGATTTGATCTACAACGACCCGGCATTGGCCGACTTCGAGCCGCGTCCGATTCTTGCCCGGTCGCGGCCGATGTTGCAGGCGCCCAAGGCCCAAAGACACGCCTACAGCGGACGGTTCGTCTGCACGTCGGTCTATGCCACGCAGGAAGAAGAGGTGGCCGTGCGCGGGCGGTTCGTGCGGCTGATCGAGGGCGTGCCGAAGGTCGCCCGACACAGCACGCACACCAACCCTTGGGAGGTCTGGAAGAACCACGGCGGCACGTTCGCCCGGGTATTGGGCACGGCGCCGCTGGCGCCGGACGGTTCGTTCTACGTCGAGGCCCCCGCCGACCGGCTGCTGCACTTCCAGGTGCTCGACAGCGACCGCCGCGTGGTCGGCCAGCAGTTGACGTGGATCTATCCCCGCGGCGGCGAGGTCAAGTCGTGCGTCGGCTGTCACGAAGACCCCCACACCACCACCCGCGGAAACGACCCGCTGGCCTCGCACTACCCGCCGGTCGATTTCCTGCCCGATGGCCGCGAGTTCACCTATCGGGCCAAGGCCTGGTTCAAAGGCAGCTTGCCGTCGGAGATCGAGGAACGCACGCGGACCGTGCGGGCGGTGAATCTGCTGGGGCGGCAATAAAGCCGCGACCGGTGGTCGCGCCCGGGCCTCCATAACCTCGTTCCCAAACTCCAGTTTGGGAACGGTACGCGGTGCGGGCAGGCGAATCGAAACTGGATGGACGTTCCCAAACCGGAGTTTGGGAACGAGAGTCATATTCCAGCCTCTACCGTCCCGCCTCCGCCAGCCGTGGGGCGATCTCGATCTTCAGGCCGTCGATCCAGTGCTTGTGCTCGTCGGTGTAGTAGAGGTACGTGCGGCTGGCCGGGCCGGTGTAGGTGCCGGGGATGGCGGCCACCATGCTAATCGGCAACTCGACGCGCTGCTCGGCGTCCAGCGATCGCCAATAGAGCACGACTTCCCGGCCGATCACCTCGTAGGCGGCGATCTTCTCGGCCTTGACCAGTTCCTTGAGCTGATCGTGACGTACTTCCAGTCCGCCCGGCACGCCGATGATCGCCACCGGCGTGGGGATCGGCTCGCCGGTGCGATTGACCACCGCCACGCGGGCTTCGGTCACGGCGCCCTCGCCGATGCGGCGGTCGGAAAGCGCGACGTCGAGATGCACTTTGCACGCCTCGGCCGAGACCGGCTTCAGCGTGTTGTAGTCGATCGCCATCGAATACGGCATGTCGGAACCGCCGGCCATTTTCAGTTGCAGGGTGTGCTTGCCGGGGCCTAGCAGTTCGGTCATGTCGGGCAACTCGATGGCGCCCTGTGTGTCCTCGCCAAACGCCACCGGCTCGCCCATCGGACGGCCGTCGACGATCAATTGCAGGCTGCCGGGGGCCTTCGGCTTGGCCCGCGACTTGTCGTACTCGACGATCGCCTTCAACGCCAACACGGTCGACTGCGTCGAGCCGAAACGGCCGGCCTTGCAGACCTCGGCCAGGTAGTTCATCGCCTTTTCCACGTTGGCCGCGTAGTGCGGGTTCTTCAGCCAGCCGAGCAGGGCCAACGAGGTCGTCTCGATCTTCAACGCCTCGCCGCCGCTGCCGACGATCGACGTGGTGGCGCCTTCCACCGAGCCGTCGTCGGTCTGCTTGCCGGCCAGCCGGTCCAAGAGCGCGTCGGCGGTGGCAACGTCACCGGACAGAGCAAGCACGTTGGCGGCCAAGGCCAGCACGTACGTGTTCTGCGTCTTCTCGGCCGCCTCGCGAATCCAGGCGACCTCGCGCGAAAGATCGGCCTTCTCGCCGGTCTCCAACAGGGCCCAGACGATATAGGCGTTGGAACAGTCGGGATCGGTGATCCAGGTGTGTAACGTGCGTCGCTCGCGGGAGAAACCGCCGTTGCCGTCGCGGGCGGCTAGCAGCCACTGCCGTGTCCGCTCGATCATCTCCGGGTCGACCTGCCGCACTTCGGCCATGTCGTCGAACTCCAAGAGGCCATAGGCCGTCAGGGCCTCGTGCCCCGGGTCCGCGGCGAACCACTCGTAGCCGCGGTTCTCGCACTCGAAACCGATCAGCCGATCATGGCCTCGATCGAGCGTCTCGCTGCTACGGCGGACCAGGTCGGGGTCGACGCCCGTGTGCGTGGTGAAATACTGCTGGGCCATCACCAGCGGATAGGTCGTCGAACTGGTCTGCTCGAAGCAACCGTACGGCTCGCGGATCAGCCGGGCCAACGCCTCGGTCAGGTTGGCCAGCGGCGTGGGATAGACCACCGCGCGGCTGGCCGTGCTACCGCGGACCAACATCTCGGGCACCACGATTTCGTGCTCGGCCTCGCCGTCGGCCGAGAGCATGCCGCCGAAGCCGACCTCGACGGGAAAGCCCTGCGGCTTGATCGAAAGCGTTCGCGTGACGCGGTCGGCGTACGGCCCGGCCGCGGCCGAGAGCGTGAGTTCCGCCTCGCCGTTGTACTGCCCTACGGTCACGTCGAGCAAACGCCGCAGCCGGGCGTCGGCTTGCAGCAGCACGGGCGCCGCCGGCGGGCCGAGTTGCAATGCCGGATGGGCGTCGACCTCGATCGAGGCGTCGCCCAGCGGTCCGGCCGTCGCGTTGACGATGCCGATCGGCAGCCGGATGCGGTCGCCGGCGGTGACCTCCAGCGGCAGCTTCGGCTCGACGTAGAACGGCTCAACCGATTCGATCCAGGCCGTGCCGCTGCCCAAGGTGCCGTCGGCATTGAAGGCGTCGGCGGTGACGCGGAAGCTGGTCACCGAGTCGTTCAGCCCGAAGGCCACCGTGGCCTTGCCGGTCTCGGCGTCGGTCTTCACGCCGGCGTGCCAGAAGAGCGTTTCGGTGAAGTCGGTCCGCTGGCCCGGCTGGCGGCCGCTGCGGACCTGATGGGCGTAGATTCGCACGGCGACGAAGTCGTTGCGGATCGGTGCCCTGGCTAAGTCGGCCAGCAAGGCCCGCTTGCCCGCAACTGCCTCACTCTGCCGCATCGCCTTCTCCAGCCGCTGCTGCTGCTCCGAGAGCGGCTTCAAGGCGGGCAGGGGCAATTCCGCGGCCATCACCGGCGGCCGCATTACGGGCGCCGGCGGTTCTGCGGCTACTGGTGGTGCCGGCATTGGGCCGGCCACAGGCGGAGGGTCGGCCGGCGGTGCAGGAGCAAGCGGTACCTCGACCGGCGGGGCAGCAGGCACGTCGGCCGGTGGCGCGGCGTCGACGTCCGGTGGGGCGGGTGCGCCCTCCGGAACGACCAGGCCGTCGTCCATAGGCGGCATCGCCCCTAGACGACCGTCGAACTGCCAGCCGCCCTTGCCCTGTCCCTCGCCGGCACGCTGGAAGACTTCCATCAGACGGCGTTGTGAGACCATCCGCAGCGCCAACGCACGCCGGGCCAGGTCGCCCTCTGCGGCGATGAATTTGGCTGTGTCGATCAGGGCAAATCGCCGCCAGCCTTGGGTGCCCAACAACAGGTCGACCGCTTTGGGGGCCGCAGGGTTCTCCGGATCGAGGTAGACGTGGGCGTCGGCCAGTTCACGTACGTCGTTTTCCAGCAGCACCATTACCGGCAGCCGGGGCGCCTGCTCGCGCTTCTCGATCATCTCCAGCACGCTGTCGTCGGTCACGGTGAGCCCCACCACGGCCTCGATCGGCTCGCCGTGCTGGTCCGTCGTCTCGACGGTCAGTTCGGCCTGGCCACCGGGCACGTAGCGATCGTCGTGGCTGACGATGTTCACCCGGATCGAATTGGCCGGCCGCCGATAGATCAGCCGTTCGGCCAGAGGCTTGCCGTCGGCGCTCCAAACGGTGGCGATCAATACGCCGTCGACGTCGTCCGGCAACACGTCCGGCTTCAACACGACCGAGGCTAAAGGCAGGAACTCCGAACCCTTGAAATTCACCCAACCCTCGGCCACTTGCGCTTCGCGCTTCGAGAGCGTGACCTTCACGTCGCCCTGAAAAGGCCGCGTACCCACGTGGAGTAGAATCGGCGCACCGGGCTCAAAGACGTCGCTTTCCGACCGGAGCACTACGCCCTCGGGCTTCACCTCCGGCAGCGGGAAGAGCTTCTTGATGCCCGACGGCTCGGTGATCTTCAGCGAGTAGCTGGCTCCCGTCTTGGGCGTGAACTCGAAGCGGCCGCGGCCTTCGTGTTCGCTGCGGAACAGGGCCACCTCGCGCCCTTCGGCGTCGAGGACGGCCCCGGCCAGGTCGGCCGGTTTCTTGGCGGGCGTGAAGGCCTCGTAATAGACTCGGTTGGGCAATCCGGCCACCAACTCGCCGCCCTCGGGATAGGCGGTCAGGTCGACCGTTTGCAGCAGGATGGGGATCGTCTTGCTGGCCGTCTCGACCACGCCGCCGTCTTCGATCACCCAAGCCAGCGTGCCCTCGCCGCGGCGGATTTCCTCGGGCAGCTTGAACCGTGTGTAACACTGGCCGTACTCGTCGACCACCGTGCCGCCGCGGAAGACGTCGGCCCCGTCGAGCCGGGCAATCACGGTGACCTGCGCCCCGACCGGCGCGCCGCCTTCGGCCCGATGGACCTCGAGCGTGGCGGTGACGTCGTCGCCGGGGCCGTAGCCGTCGCGGAGGAATTCGATCTGGCTCTTCAGCCGCGGGGCCCGATACGCCCGGACATCGAACTTCCGCACGGCCGGCGCGTGGCCGAAGCCGGGGTAGGTGACTTTGATCGTGTATTCACCGCCGGCCTGCTCCTCGGGGATCGCCCAGGTGTATCCCAGCACGCTTCGTTGCGAGGCGACGAAGCCCGAGGCAACCGTGTCGCCCTTGGGCCCTTGGATTTCTACCAAGGCGGTGACTTGGGCCGCCTCGGCCAGCGGCTTGTGGCTGGCGTGGTGGAGGATCGCCCCACGGACGTAGAGGGTCTCGCCGGGGCGATAGACCGGCTTGTCTGTACTCACGTGCGTGAGATACCGGTCGGCGCCGCCGAGTGTGTCGGTGGTTACGATGGGGGGGGGCTGCTTGTCGGCGGCCGGTGACGGGTCTTTTGCCACTAGCGTGATGTGCCACAAGACGGCCCCGGCGGCCAACGTGCCAAGGACGACGAACGCTCGAAGGGTACTGCGATGGACGGTCATCTGAAACTCTCCCGGGTTATTGGCGAGAAAGGTGGCACGCACTACGCCTATGCGCACTGCTACCCACACGGTGGGCCAACCACATGATGGACGATTTGGGCGGGCAGATAGTTCCGCCGGCGTTTGGGGCGTGCGATTCAGCACATGTCGTTCAGCCGCCGCCAGCACGGCGGCGCGCGTGGAGAGCATGCATCGGCAAGTACACCGCCGTGCCGGCGGCGGCTCAACGGGGAGACGGTGACATCTCGCGGAGCGAGATGACTACTATCAGAGTTCGAAGCTCAGCGTGTGCTGCAACAGCCGCCAGAGGCGCTTGCCGAGCGGTTGGGGGGCGACTTGGATCTTGGCAGTGCCAATCAGCCCTACGCGGAGCTCGCCGAGCGTGTCGTTCAGCGGGACTTCGGCGGTGTAGGAGGTGCTCTGGGGCTTGGTGGCGCCGGTGGTCGGGTCGGTCGTCGTGGCGAGTTCGCCGCCGGCTTGGGTCGAGAGCTGTGTGGGGGCGTACTCCATCTGCGGGATGCCGATCTTGGTGATTACCAGCGGCACGGCCTCCTCGTTGTCTGTGCCAGCGGGTGTGTATTGGGAGAGCACGTCGTGGGGTAGTTCATCAAGGCAGATCTCCACGGTCTGCCCCTGTTTGACGAACTCGACGTCGGTCTGGTCGATCACCAACACGGCCTTCAACCGCTGCGGATCGCCCACCTCGCAGAAGCGGTCGCCGCGATTGAAATGGGCGCCGCGGTTCTTCTTCTGAAGCGGCGTGCCGCTCCAGAAGGGTAGTTGGCCCTCGACCTGGCCTTGTTTGCCGGCGCTGGGCGGGGGCATCACGAACCCGTCGATCGGGGCGCGGAGCGTCAAGCGGTGTTTGTCTGCGAGTTTCCGATTCAACTGATCTTCGGCCCTCTGTTTCTCCGCTTCGACCACGGGGATCTCGTCCGTCTGGGAACCGTCCCCATATCGGGCTTTAAGGTTGCGCAAAGTCATCAATTCCGCCGCGTAGCCGTCGCGTTCGCCGGTGAGTTGAGCCACCGCCAGGTCGAGATCCGTACTGCTGAACAGCGCCAGCGGCTGGCCGTACTTGACCGGCTCGCCGGCTTTGACATAAACCTCTTCCAGCCGCCCGCCTTCGGTCACGTCGACGTAGACCGGCTCGGCGTCGCGGGGTTTGATCTCCACCGTGCAGGTCACGCTTCGCGGAAGCGGCACGAACAGAAACGCCGCCACGGCCGCCCCGAGAACCCCCAGGGTCGCGTACATTCGAGGCTTCTTCACCTTCTCGATCCTCCCGGGTATGTAGAAGAACTTGCACAACTTATACAGCGGCACGCCTACCAGCCCGTACAGCGACATCAACACGATCATGTTGCCGATGATTTGCAGACCGTAGGGCTTGAAGACCTGAAACAGGAAGTACAGGATCGACGCCAGGATGAACCACCGGTAGACTACCGCCGCCACCGAGTACATGGCGAAGAAGATCTGGTTCTTCTGCGGCAGGAAGGGGTCGTCGGGCGGCTCGATCCCCAGGCAGAGATGGGCCAGCTTGCGATTGAGGATCGTGGTCGCCTTCTGCCGCAGGTTGGGAATCTCGACGATGTCGGCCATGATGTAATAGCCGTCGTATCGCAGCAACGGGTTGCCGTTGAAGAGGATCGTGCTGATCGATGCGATGAACATCGTGTTGAGGCACAAATAGTGCAACAGGCCCGGCTCGGTGAACCACCAGACGAACGTGGCGATCGAGGCCAGCGTTACCTCGACGATGATGCCCGCGGCGCCGATCAGCGCGCGCTGCCACTTGTTCGGCAGCATCCAGGAGTCGGAGACGTTGCAGTAGAGGCACGGCGTGAGCACCAGGATCATCACGCCCATCTCGTGACATTCGCCGCCAAAATGCTTGCACGATAGCCCGTGGCCGAATTCGTGCAGCACCTTGGTGATCCCCAACGTCACCGCCAGCAACATCGCGTTGGAGAAGCTGAAGAACTGGTAGAAGTCCGGCAGCTTTGACTGGAAGACGTCGAACTCGACGATTACCAGCGACAGCGCCGAAAGGGCCAGCAGCGCGATGCAGATCAACACCACCGGCGTAAACAGCAGGCGAACCTTCGGATAGAGCCACTCGAGGAATCGCTCGGGGTCGAAACCTTTGAAGCGGATGCAGAGGATGTTGGTCGCCGCGCCGAGGATCTCTTTGCGGCGGCGCTCGTCGCGGCGTTTGCGCAACTGGCGTCCCTGCCCGCCGGCGCCGACGATCACCAACCCGCTGCGGTGGAGCATGCCCAAGAACTGCTGCAACTCCTCCAGCGTGATCTTCTGCGGCGGAAACTCCTCCTCGAAACGCTCTTTGATTTCGTCCAGGCTGGTCTGCCCGTCGAGCATCTGCAAGATGGCCCATTCCTCGTCTTGGAACCGATAGTAGTTCAACCCCACCGGTTCCTTGACGATCCAGTAGCTCTTGCCGAGATACTGTTGCCGCTTTGCGCTGAGGTCCGGGCGCATCCGAATCGGCAGCCGTCGGGCGGAACTGGAAACCAGGCTGTCGGCTAATGTGACCATGCGTACGAAACGGACTGGTGTTGGCTGTCTGCGCCGGAGGCGTCTATCTCAGGGAAATGGTCATCGTGGCGCTGAGACCCGGGCGCAGCGCCCAGAATTGGCCGTCTCGCGTGTTCTCTACTTCGGCGTGCACGCTGAACTCGCCACCGGCGCCGACCTGTTGGCTGACGTAGGTGATGGTCCCTTTGACCGGCAGCGTGCGTCCCCGCGCCAACTCGACGATCACGGTGACCTCTTGCGCCTCGGCGAGTTCCTTCGGCTCGACCGTGTTGGCGTTGAGGAAGCCCTGCACGCGCAACTTGCTCATGTCGACCACGTGCAACACGGGATCGCCCGGCTTGACCCACTCGCCCTCGTGGCGGTGCAGTTCGACGACTTCGCCGTCCAACGGCGAGGCGATCTGGTGACGCTTGATTTTCTCCTCGGCCGCCTCGAATTCGGCCTTGCTGACGCCCGTGTTGAGGATCGCAATTTCCAGGTTCGTACGGGCCTGCTCGATGGAGAGATAGGCCTCCTTCCACTTCAGCCAGAGCCGACGCATTTCGGCCAGCGGGACCGTGCCCGGAGCCAGCCGGTTGGCCTCCACGGCAATCTCATATTCCGCCTTGGCCACTTCGGTCGAGGCCTCGGAGTAGCGGATGTGGATGTCGTTGTTGGCTTCCTTGAACGCGACCTTGTGCTTCACGTCGGCCACGGTCAAGGCCATCTTCGCCTGGACGTCGTCGATTTGGGCCAGGACTTCTCCCTTCTTGACCTGTTGGCCTCGTTTGACTTCCATTTCCCGCAACACGCCGATCTCTTCGGCCGACACCTGGGCCTCGTCGATCAGCACCAGCAGGCAACTCGGCATCGAGACCGACTGCGGCGGACTGCCCACGGGCGGCGTGGCCGCCGTCAACATGGCACCCAAGAGAACCAGGGAAGCGTTCATGGCCGGGACTCCTTACAATCGCAATGTGGGGGATGGGCTTTCGGAAACGCGGTCCGTTGCTCTCGCCGGGCGTAGCGACGCTCGAAGCGTCGCCGGCGGGCGCTGCTCTAAAAGAACCTAAAGAGGATTCGGGACTGGACAAAGGCGATCGCGTCGTGGAACCAGACGTAGCCGATCGAACGGCGCCCGCAGTACACCTTGGCGGTCACCGTGGCCCCGGGCCGCAGGTCGGGAAGTTCGTGCTCGTCGATGGCCACTTTGATCAACACCGTATTGCCCTCGTCGCCGCGGACTTCCGCCCGCTGGTGGATTTCCTTCACGCGTCCGAGAAACTCCACGCTCGGATCGGTGGCCAAGATGTACGTGGTCAACAACCGATCGTCGAGGCCGTCGTCCAGCAGTGCGCTGAGTTCGCTGCGGAAATCGTCCACCGGCACGGTACCCAAGAGCGCTTCGAGACCGCTGTGCATTTCGGCGTAGGATTCTTTACCGGCCAGTTCTTGCAAGGCGCTGCCGACCGCTTCGTCGGCGGCTTCCCCGGCCAACTCCGTCAGTGCCTCGCTCATCTCCGTTTGGAGTTCCTGGGGAGCTGCCCTTCGCAATTCTTCGGCCAATTGCCCGTCCGGGACCTGGGCCACGAGCCGTTTGGCCTCCTCTTCGGAGAGGGCCGTGTCCTTCTTCAGCAAGTATTCGCGGAGTTGCTCGCGCAGATCGGCACACAACGCCTGATGCGCCCGCACGATGTGCCCCATGCGGTTCTCGCCCATCTCCAGTTCCAACTGCCAGACGCCCTCCGGCTCGGCGACCTGCATGAGGACCTGCCCACGTTGCACCGGCCGGTGGACGAGGCGATCGTAGAGGTCCCAGGTGACGATCTGGCCCCGGATCGGGGCGGAGATTTGCAGGTCCTGTTCCTTCTCGCGATACAGATTCCATTGGTTCTGGAGGCTGTCGAGTTGTGCCCGCAGCACCGGCAGTTCGCCGCCGAGACTCTCCTTCTCCACTTCGCTTAATCGCGAACTCCTCAGCTGTCGAAGGACCTCCTCCTTCTTTCTCCGCGTGGCCTCCATCTTGCCCACGACGCCTTCGATAGCGATGTCCAACTCTTCGCTGCGCAAACTGACCAGTAACGTCTTCAGGTGGGCGTCGACGACGGCCAGGACGTCGTTTCGCGCGCCGGCGACGCCGTTGTATTTCGCGCGCAGTTGGTCGGTCACTTCCTCGGCGGTCTGCTCGTAGGCCCCCGCGTCGACCAATGCCGTCGAGATTCGCCCGAGCAACGCGTCGTCGACCGTCACGGTTTCGGCCGTCAACAGCGCGCCCGCTGCCGCCAGCGCCGCCTGTTTGATCTCCTGCGGATAGACGTAATCGCCGTGGCGGACGTAGATGTCGTCGACCACGCCGTCGGTCCGTGCGAAGATGTCGCGGCGGATTTCCGGCTCCAGTGAGCCCTTCGATTCCAACTCGAAATCGGCCGGCCAGAAGAACAGCCCCAGCAACAGCGCCAGCACGATGCCGGCGATAGTCAGCGTCTTGGGCAGCGTTCGAGCCCGGAGTATCCACTTCGTCTTGCCCAGCAGACGCCACAGCGGCATCAGAAACAGGTCGTTGTGCTCAAGCGAATTGGCCAGCGCCGTGGAACTGTGGCGGCAGACGATGTCCACCCGCTGCTTCATGCTCTCCGGCACGCGGCTGTCTTCGATCTGCTCGACGATCAGCGCCCCGATCGGCTCCTCGGGACCGGTCCGCTTCTTCGGGTCGTCTTCTTCCTCGAGTTGCGGACGCGTCAGCGGCAGCACGGCCACGTTCTTCGAGTGCGATTCGTCGACGTAGTCCTGTACGGCGTCTTCGACCTGCGGGGGCATGTCGGTGGTGTCGCCCGTATACCAAACCGGATCGCCGGAACGGACGACCGCCGTGGCCAGGCGTCCCAGCAGGCGGATCGTGTTGGAACGTTTGTCGAAGAGGTCTTGCCCGCTGACCGACTCGACCTTGCAGCGGTTGCCGCGTCGGATGGCCACGCTGACCCGGTCGCACTCGATCAGCCGGCGGCCTTCGTTGGCGATGGTGTAGGCCGTTTCGCGCGGCTCCAGGGCCGTGTGGACGTTGTGGGTGAAATCTTCCAGCCGGCTCCAAAGGGCCTGGCGGTCGGAGAAGTGCTGGAGTTGGTGGCTTTTGAGATAGTCGCCGGCCAACTCGCACATCTGCATCAGGAATCGCAGGTAGCCCCGTTGCGTGTTCGACCCGGCCTCGCTGCGCTGGAAGATTTCCAGCACGCCGACCACCTCGAGGTTTGTCTTCAGCGGCCCCAGGACCAGCAGGAAATCGGTTGGGTTGGCGGCCGGATCGTCCTCGCCTTCGCCCGCCCCGGAATGGGGCGGAACCAACATGCCTTCGCCTCCGGAAAGGCACTTGTACAACAGCCGTCCGTGCTGTTGTTGGCCCTCCTCGTTGTCGCGAAGATTGGTCTGCTGGAGGTTCATCTGGTACTGTAGTGCCAGACGGCCGTCCTCGTTGACCGTCCAGACCGCGCCACCGTTGGCCGCCAGCGCCGAGACGACCCGTGGGAGGAATTCGCCGTAGAACTGCTCCGGCGCAACGTCCTCCTTGGCCAATTGGGCGATCTCGTTCACCAGCGAACGGATCTGGTGTTTGGTCTGTTCGATCAGGCTCGGGTCGAGCGATTCTTCAGTGCTCATGGTACCGCCGAGGTGCGCAGGAGGAAGAGAAAGGGCGTTGGTATGCCTCTCCCCTGTTTACTCTCTTCTTGTCGTATTCTCAAGGGTAGCATAGACTTAGCGTCCGTAGGCGGCCTGCAGCGACAGCGCATTTTGCCTAATCCCTTTGATCGTTAACCCTTTACGCGTCTCGAATCGGATGATCTACCCCGATCGTACTGCCAGGCCGGGAAACATGTCCGTCGCTCCGCCAACCCGAGTTCCGAAGGCGTTCACTTGTTGGTTCATCTAGTGTAATCGTCGTTGACAAAGTGAACAGTCTATTGTATTTTTGACTATTGTAGTCCTCGCCATCTGAAATGTAAAGTGGATTGTCGATGA
Organism: uncultured Planctomycetaceae bacterium; assembly: GCA_964472545.1. Classification (GTDB taxonomy): domain Bacteria; phylum Planctomycetota; class Planctomycetia; order Pirellulales; family Thermoguttaceae; genus CAYYNP01. The sequence goes on from CAYYNP010000170.1 coordinate 15,682, forward strand.
AAATCGATATTCAGAAGCTCCAGGCAGCCATTCGGTCGCAAGACGTTAGTAAATCAGAACTTGCGCGCCGCTCCGGAATCTCTCGCACCGCCATCTACGGCATTCTGCGAGATGCCGACAAGCAAGTCCGTGAGGAAACCGTCCGCCGGCTGGCCGCCACTTTGAATCTGGCCCCTGGCTATATCACGCTAGGTGGAGTCCCCTCATCGTATGGCCAATGGCTGATCGAGCAGCACGAGGGGGTCGATTTTCACGGCCTGGGGCTCGGGCAACTCAAGCCGGTGGCACTGCGGAGCCTCTATGTGCCCACGAGAGTCGTTGCCGACTCGCTCGGTACGGCGGGGACCTCCGATCAGGCAAGCCGTGAATCCCAAGAACGGAGCCTCGGCAATGCGCTCCCCGAAGCGGTCGAATTCCACGAGGCCGCGTTGCGCCACGACCGGATTGTGCTGCTGGGTGATCCGGGCAGCGGCAAGACGACGCTCGCACGCCAACTGACGGCCGAATTGGCCCGGCAGCGTCGCTCTGCCGCCGATGCGCCGGCGGCAGCGACGATCACGCCGGTGTTTGTACGCTTGGCGGAGTTTGGCAAGCAGAGAGAACTCGACGGCAGTCTCGATTTGGTGGCCTTCGTGGCCGCTTGTGTGCGGCGCGACGGCTGTCCCGATCCCGAGAAGTTCCTGCGCGACGAGTTGCGGCGAGGGCGGTGTATCGTGCTCTTGGACGGGCTCGACGAATTGGGGCGCGACGCAGCGGCCGCCGAGTTGACGCGATTTTTGGCGGCGTTCGTCGGAAACTACCCGCGCAACCGCTTCGTAATCACCTCCCGCCGGGCCGGATTCGACGCCGGACCGTGGCAAAAGCTGGGCTTTGCCAACCTGGCCGTCGCGCCCTGGGACGACGACCAGATGCGGCTGTTTGTCGACCGCTGGTACGCCGAGCACGCCGGCGGAACCTCCGCACGAGTCCGCGCCGAGGCCGCCCAGCGTGCCGACGCCCTGTCGGCCGCAATCCTGGAAAACCCGCGTCTGCGTGCCGTGGCCACCAGCCCCCTGATGCTTTCGATCTTGGCCGCGTTGCACCACGGCCACGCCGTCTTGCCTCGCCGCCGGGCGGAGCTTTATGCCAAGATCGCCGACACACTGTTGCAGAGTTGGGAGGCGGCCAAGTTCTCCGCCCGCCCGGGCGACCTGCTCCACGGGGCCGTGCTCGAGGGCCGCGAATACGCCTGGCTGTTGGGACACGTGGCCCTTTCCATGCAGCAGCACGATCTGACCGTTGCGCCCCACTGGTGGTTGGCCGATCACGTCTGCGGCTACCTCCGCGACACGCTCGGGTTGGATCTGGCACGTGCCAAGGGTGAGACCGACCGCGTGATCCGCTACCTTGATGAGCGTGCCGGGCTATTGGTCCAGCGCGGCCGCGGCTTGTATGCCTTCTGGCATCTGACGTTCCAGGAGTATTTTGCGGCCGAAGCGCTGTTGATGCTGCCTGCCGCCGACGGCGGCCGCGGCTTGCTGGAGGTCCTCGGGCCACATCTGCACCATCCTCGCTGGACGGAAGTCGTGCGGCTGGTCGTCTCGCAACTCACGCCCACGCAGACCCCCGCCCTCCTGCGGGCGATTCTCGACGATCCCGACCCGGTGGGGCGCTTCCTCCACCGCGGGCCGCTCTTGGCGCTGGGTTGCCTGGCCGATGGAGCGGTTGTGGCCGACGGCCGCCTTGTCGAGGAGATCTTTCGCGGCGTGCTCGAATTGGGTACGTCGCGTTGGCTGGAGATCACCTTCGACGCCCTGCGCACGCTACGGCAATTCGACGGCACGCGCCTGGAAGCGACCGCCCGAAGCACACTCGAGGGGATCCTGCAGTCGGCCGAAAAGCACCTCGGTGCCGGCGAGGCGTTTCGCTTGCGGCAGGTCGGCGACGAACAGTTTCGACGGCGGATCGATCGAGCCCTGCGCGTGCCCGGCGGCGGGCGGCCAAAGCTGGGGACCATTGTGGCGGTCGACTGCCAAGGCGGCCGGGCTTCGTACTACTTTCTCGATCCGCAACTGAGGGCCGCCGATCCGAAGCAGTGGTACGACCGGGCCGAACGCCTCCTGCTGGCCGACGACACCCACGAAGGGCTGCAAGTCGCCCTGGTCCGCGCCATGGCCGGCGCGGTGCGCACCACCGCTCGAGCCGGCGAAATTCTCAAAACCGCCTTTCGCAGCAGCCAAAGCGATCGCGTCCGGCGGGAGTGTATCGACGGCATCGGGCGGCTGGTCGGCGACGACCCGGACGTACAAGAGGCGCTGCTCGACGCATGCCAACGCGACACCTCCGACGACGTTCGCCAGGCCTCCGCCGCCGCATTGCGACACGTGGCGGCCGACCCCGCCGTCGGCCAACTGCTGCTCTCGATGCTTCGGTCCGACCAGTCCGCCACGGTGCGAGCCGGCGCCGCGATCGGCCTGAAGGACGTCGGCAGGACGGACGATTCGGTTTGCGCAAGCATGCAGAAAATCGCCCACGATGAGAACGAAGACGAGATCGTCCGCATTTTCTGCCTGGGGTCGCTGGATACGTGCCTGGCCGACGACGCGGCGGTGATGGAGCTGTTCGTCGATCTGCTCGACGCCGACGGTCCTCTTTGCGAAGTTGCCTCCGAAGTGCTGGCCAAGGCGATGACCCGCGGGCGAATCGCCTGGGACGGTGAACTTGTCGGCCGTATCGAAGCGAACCTGATGCGTTCGGCCACTCCCCGCGGCCACCATCGGGCGGCGCTGCAGGAGCTGGCCAACGCCCGCGAGATGCTCGCTGCCCCGGCGGCCGACCACCAGCGGTCTTAACATCCGCGGCCGTTTGTGCTATTGTGCTGAGGTGGGGACCAATGCCGCCCGAGCCTCGCACGCGCGAGACAACGGGCGTAACGCAAACTGGGAGCGAAGCATGGCCAGGATCGGATGCGTTTGCGCGGCGTTGTTGACGGGATTGCCGGGGATTGGCGTCTCGGCTTGGGGAGCCGAGGTGGCCGCGCCACAGCAAGCTGCCGAGGTGCTCGAAGAAGACTGGCTCTTCCAGGCCGACGGGTCGCCGAGTCTCGATCGGACGATCGCCGAATTGCTCTGGACGGAGCAACTGGCCGGCCGGCTCGGCAAGCGGCCAGACGCGCCCGATCTGAGCGCGGAGTTGGCGGCGTTGCGGGGGGTCCGCGAGAAGATCGCCGTCGTGACCGAGATCCCGGACGAAGTCCCCACCGGGGCGTTGTCGGCGGCAGAGGCGTCGTTCACGGTGACCGACCAATCGCTCTCGCCGCAGGGCCCGCTCGAGTATACCGTCGGGGCGTGGATTCGCACGCGTGGCGACGTGATGGACGTGCTCGGCAGCGGCACCGCGCCGGGCGATTTCCTATTGGTGGTCAATCGCGGGCCGGTTCGCGCCCATCACTACAGCGACAAAGGCCCGAACGTCCTCGACGGCAAGATCCCGGTCAACGACGGACGCTGGCATCACGTCGCGCAGACGGTTTGCGACGGAAAACTCTCGCTCTACATCGACGGCCGGCTCGACGTCTCGGCGGCGATCGCAGGCAAGCTGACGATCTCCGGCCGTCCGCTGGTACTCCGCTCCGGCGACGGCAGCGCCGGCCGCAGCCAGTATCGGTTCCGCGGCGAGTTGGAGTCGGTCGCGTTATTGCCGAGCGCACTTTCCGCAGAGGAGATGAGCCGCCTGTTTGAGAAAGAGACCGGACAACGCGCGACGGTGGTTCGCGCGACGACCGATCAGCACCTCGACGTCGAAGCCACGTATCTCGCCGTCCGCCGGATCAAACGGGCGATCTTCATGAAGGACCCGTTGATCGACTTTACCAAGGTGCTCTTCGTCGACGTGCCCTGTTACGACGCCTTGAACCACGAATCGATGCATCGGGTCTTCCCCCAAGCACAGAACAACGAAGGGCGGCTGATGACGCTCGACGGCCTACATCCCGGCGGAACGGCAGCCGACCTGACCGAACAGCGCGGCATGTTCTGGCGGCCCGATCTCTCGGCCGACGCACGGCGTGTGTTGTTCTGCATGCGCACCGAAGGCGAGCGGACGTTCCACCTCTATGAGACCTCGATTGACGGCGGCCCGCTGCGGCGGATCACCGACGGCGGCTACGACGATCTCGACCCGGTCTATCTGCCCGACGGCAACATCATGTTCCTCTCCACCCGCGGCAACAGCTACGCCCGATGTGCCGTGGCCCATCCCAGCTACGTGGTTTCGCGCTGCGACGCCGACGGCGGGAACATCTATTTGGTGAGCATGAGCAACGAGCCGGAATACACGCCGTGTGTGATGCCCGACGGCCGCGTGATGTACACCCGCTGGGAATACACCGACAAGGAACTGTTTAGGATCCAGAGCCTCTGGACGATGAACCCCGACGGCACGAACGTAACGGCCCTGTGGGGCAATCAGAGCACCTGGCCGGACATGCTGGTCGAAGCCCGGCCGATCCCCGGCTCGCGGCGGATCATCTTCTCCGGCCAGGGCCATCACGACATCATCCACGGCTCGATCGGGATGATCGACCCGGCCCGTGGGTTCAACTATCCCGACGGGCTGACGCGCGTTACGTGGGAACGACCCTGGGCCGAGGTGGGTAACGGACCGGCCGAGAAGGCGGAGAACGCGGAGTATCACGCCGCGGGGAAATTCGACGGCTATCGATGCCCGTATCCGCTGAGTGAGGAGTTGTTCTTGGTTTCCGCGCGGCGGTCGGGCGATGGGCGGTTCTCGCTCTACATCATGGACACCTGGGGCAACCGCGAGTTGATCCACCGCGGCCAATACGACGTGCTCTACGCCATGCCGGTCCGTCCGCGGCCGGTGCCGCAGCAGATTCCCGACCGCGTTGTATGGCCGGGGCCCGAGAGCAAGGGCGAAACGGCCCAGCCCGGCGTGCTCTACAGCAACAACGTGCTCGAAGGACTGCCGCCGGCCGTGCAAGAGAAGACCAAGTACGTCCGGCTGATCCACCAGGATTACACCACGTTCACCTATGGGCTGAAGTGTCAGATGCCCGATGAAGACGGTCAACGGAACCGCAACTACCACCAGCACGCCGGCCCGCCGCTGACGGCCACCGGCAACGACGGCATTAAGCGAATCCTGGGCACCGTGCCGATCGAAACTGACGGTTCGATCGCCATCGAAGTGCCACCGAGCATCCAGGTCCATTTTCAGCTTCTCGACGATCAGTATCGGGCGCTTCACGTGATGCGGTCGTTTACCGGCGTGATGCCGGGCGAGCGGCGCGGGTGCGTCGGCTGTCACGAGTCGCACTCGGCGGCCCCCGTCGGCGGCACGTCGATCGCGCTGCACGAGCCGCCCGCAACGCCCACGCCGCCGCCGTGGGGACCGCGATATCATCTCGGCTACCAAGCCGACGTGCAGCCGATCCTCGACCGCTATTGCGCCGAGTGTCATCAGGGCGACGGCAAGGGCCGCAAGCACCTTGACATGACTTTCCGTCCCAGCGCCGATTCCGGCTCTTATACCGAACCCTACATGACGCTCACGCTCGGCGCACAGCGAACGCATCGCGGCGGTTTTTCGCACAACTGCGAAGGCGGCGCGGCGGGCACGCTGTTGACCACGGTCTATCCGATCTTGCCCGAGCACGACCGCACGCTGCCGCCGATGACCACGCTCTCGTACAAGAGCAAGCTGATCGAGCACGCCACCGGCGGCGAGCACCACAAGGTGAAGGTCGACGAGCTGAGCGCCCGGAAGCTGATCGCCTGGGTCGATTTGCTCTGCCCCTACTGGAACGAAGACGACCTGCGGGCGATCCCCGACCCCGACCCGGCCGATCCGTTCTTCGCCAACTCCAACTATCCCCCGCGCACCCCCGGCGTCCGGCCGTTTGCCGACTCGCCCTATCCGCCGCGGATGCGAAATGCTCCGATCGTCAATCGGGCGTATAGTCAGGACGAGTTTCCGACGCAGGCGGATCGGTTGAGGTAGAGCGAGTAGAACGGCCGAAGACCTTTTTGGCACTCTCGTCTTGGGCGCCGCCCGTGTTGTTGCACACAAGACGACA
>CAYYNP010000171.1:0-19205 GCA_964472545.1 uncultured Planctomycetaceae bacterium
GGGCCGGCTCGCTGGTCGAGTGTTGGCTGGGGGTGATGGGCGACGCCTCGGACCTGGTGCAGCAGACGATGCTCGAGGCCCATCGGGATTTTGCGCGGTTTCAGGGACAAACGGAGAAGGAGTGGCTGGCCTGGCTGCGGAAGATCCTCACGCACAACGCGGCCGATTTCGTGCGGCGCTATCGCGGCACGGCAAAGCGCCAGGCCCGGCGCGAGGTCCGCTTTCGCGATCCGGCCGACAGCCTCGCGCCCGGTGCACCGGAGCCGGCGGCGCCCGGGGCCACGCCCAGCCAGGAGTTTCTGCAGCTCGACAACGAGTTGCGGGTCACTGCCGCGATGTCGGAACTGGCTCCCGACTACCAAGAGGTGATCGTGCTGCGGAACTTCCAACGGCTGCCCTTTGCCGAGGTGGCCGAGCGGATGGAACGTTCGCGGCCGGCGGTGCAGATGCTCTGGATGCGGGCGATCCGCAAGTTGCAGGAGGCGATGGGGCAGGAGGAGGAAGAGTAGGACTCTCTGCGCCACCAACCGACAGGTGAGCAACCCACCGAACGATGAACGACCCGCCCGAAGACCAACGAGCCCTGGAACTGCTCGACGATTTCCTCGTCCGTCTGCAAGCCGGCGAACGGCCGGATCGTGCGGCGCTCTTGCGGCAACATCCCGAGTTGGCCTCGGCACTGGATTGTCTCGAAGCGCTCGAGAACCTGGCCCCGCCGCCGGCTGCCGACGACACCGGCGGCCACGACGAGACGATCGACGGCGCGCTGGCCATGGGCGAACTGCCGCGGCCGTTTGGGCAATATGAACTGCTCGATGAAGTGGGCCGGGGCGGCATGGGCGTGGTCTACAAGGCCCGGCAGGAGGCGCTCGACCGCACCGTGGCGGTGAAGATGATCCTGGCCAGCCATCTCGCCTCGTCGGAGCACGTCCGCCGCTTCCACGTCGAGGCCAAAGCGGCCGCCCGGCTGCAACATTCGAACATCGTCCATATCCACGAAGTCGGACAACTCCACGGCCATTACTACTTCGCCATGGAGTATATCAAGGGCGAAAGCCTGGCCGAGCGTTTGGCCCGCGGGGCGATGGACATCGATTCGGCCGTTCGCATCGTGTCGGCGGTGGCTCGGGCAGTCGACCATCTGCACCAGCACAACATCATCCATCGCGATTTGAAGCCGTCGAACATCCTGCTCGACGCCGACGGTCAGCCCCACGTGACCGATTTCGGGCTGGCGAAGGTCTTCGAGCCGGACAGCGAGACGACGGCCAGCGGAGTGATTGCCGGCACCCCGAGTTACATGGCGCCCGAGCAGGCCGCCGGCCACAATACGGACGTCGGTCCTTCGGCCGACATCTACAGCCTGGGATCGATTCTCTACGAGTTGCTGACCGGGCGTCCGCCGTTTCGGCAAGACACGCCCCTGGACACGTTGATGGACGTCATCAGCCGCGAGCCGACGTTGCCGCGGCAACTGAACGCAAAGATCCCGCGCGGCCTGGAATTGATCTGCCTGAGGTGTCTGGCGAAGTCGCCGTCGGAGCGTTACGAATCGGCGGCCGCGTTGGCCGACGACTTGGAGCATTTCGCCCGGGGCGAGGCCTTGGAAGTTCGTCCGCCGCGAATCGGCCAGCGTCTTTGGCGATGGACCCGGCGCCAACCGGCGTTGGCGCTGCGGCTCGGTGCGCTGGCGGTCTTCTACGTGGTCGAGACGGTCAACTATCTCGGCGGCGCGGAGGACGTGAAAGGAGACTGGGGGTATCATTGGCGGATCTCGACGTTGCTGGGCATCTGGGCGGTCGGCTCGATCGTCTGTCAGCAGTTCCTCGGCAGCCGACGCTGGTCGATCCCGGCGCGGTTCGTTTGGGGCTCGCTCGACTCGTTGTTGCTGTTGGCCGTGCTGCTGGTTTCCGACGGCGCCGCCAGCCCGCTGATCGTCGGCTATCCGCTGTTGATCGTCGGCTCCGGGCTGTGGTTCCGCGTGCGCTTCGTGTCGCTAATGACGGGGCTCTCGCTGCTGTCGTACGGCGTGCTAGTGGTCGATTTCTATGTGTTGCGCCCGGTTGAACTCTGGGGAGGCCCCGAGGGACCGCTGAAGTTCGATGCCAGCCCCGACCGCCACATTATCTTTGCCGTAGCGATGATCGTGCTGGGATCAGGCGTGGCCTATCTGGTCGATCGTGTGCGGACACTCAGCAGTTTCTACGGCCACCATAACCCGCCCGGTGGGGGGTAGGCTGTGTGGCCGCGCCGCCTGTTCGGCGTCTGCGGAATCGTGCCACACGACTTATGGGGGGCATGGCCTGGGGGCGGAAGCCCCCGGCTATTGCTTACGGCGAGTCGCCCGACCATCTCTTATTCGCTGCGGGCCATGGACTTACGCCACTCGGCATGCTTTGACTTGCCCCAGGGGTAAGCTACCTTTGCCAGGGGAGTAGATGTGCGCCCCTGCGCGCAAACTCCCAACTGACTCCCTTACGCACTACAAGAACCTCAGGATGATCGATCGCCCGTGGTGAATCTCGCCGTCCGCCATTCGCAGCTTGTTGCTCGTCGCCAAGGGGGCCACACCCTGTTGGAGGTGGCGATTGCCGGCGCGCTGATTTCGATCGTGCTGGTGCCGGCGTTGGCGCTGATCCGCGACGGCCTGGGCACTAGCCGCCAACTGCAAACCCGCGAGATCGTCACCAGCTTTTGCACCGACAAGCTGGAAGAATACCTGGCCAGGGCAAGCGTGGAGTGGACCAACGGGACGTCTACCGGCGACTTCACCGCCGATGGCCACTCGGAGATACGCTTTTCGGTAACCTGTTCCGACGACGCGGGCGACGGCGGCATCACCGACCAACTGATGGCTGTGACTGCCACGGTCTGGGACGACACCGACGGCGACGACGCACTCGACGCCGACGAGCTGACCGTTGTGCTGGCCGGCAAGATCGCCATGATGCCCAGTTATCAGCCGGAGTGACGTTGATGAACCGAAAACGACGCGGAATGACACTGCTGGAATTGACCATCGCCTCGACGATGCTCGCCGTGCTGGTGGCCTCCGTTGGATTGACGCTACGGACCGGCCGGGCAGCTTGGGAGGCACATCACGACGACGCGCAGCGGATTGCCGCCGCCAACGCCGCGGTGCGGCATATCGTCCGCCGTGCGCGACAGGCAACGGCCGTGACCAATATCAGCGACCCGAGCGACACCTCGGGCACGCTTTCGCTGCTGATGCCTTCGGGCGAGACGTACGTCTGGGATCACGACGGGGCGACCGACGAACTCAATTTCGGCGTCGGCGCGGCCGACGGCCTGCTGGCCGAGTACATCACGTCGCTTAGTTTCACGGGCTATGAGGTCGACGGTCAGACGGCCACGACCGTTTTGGGCGACCTGCATTCGATCCGGTGTACGATCGGCGTGCAGTTGCCGTTGGAGTCCGGCGGCGACAAGACCGTCAGTTGCCGTGCCTGGTTGCGATCATGGTGAGCCGATGAGCGGAAAGCACAAACAGAAGCGATCGAGTGCCCGCGTGGTAGCCATCGGGATTCGCCGGCTCTGGCTGAATCTGGCGATCCTCGAGCCGCAGAGTGACGGCGAGACGGTACACGTCCGCACCCGTACGATCCGCTGGCAAGAGAAGGCCGCGCCGCTGCACTCCGCGGCCGGTGTCAAGGATCTCACCGCGGCGTTGAAGGAGTTGGTTTCCGAAGAGAAGCTCGCCGGCGCCCGGGTCAACGTGTCGCTCAACGGCGATTTCTGCGTTACCCGAGCCGTGACCGGCAGCACCGATCGTGTGCAACGCGAATTGTCCGTATTGGAGCGGCGGAGCGAACTCTACCTGTCGCTGGGCCCCGGGGCCAAGTCGCTGGCCACCAGCCTCCGCTCGATGGATGCCCGCCACCAGCACGCGCTGTTGGCCGTGGCCAACGGCCGTACGCTCGACGCACTGTTGGCGGTCGCCGAAGACGTTGGCCTCGACGTGGCGTTGGTCGAGCCGTCGGCGGTGGCACTGGCCCGTGTGTTGGGATGCATCGGCGGCGACACCGACACGCCGGCGTTGATCATCGGCATCAGCGAAAACAGCATCGAGTTGGGTATATCTCACGAAGGCCAACTGCTGCTGGACTATCGGCCCGGCGGGCGCTTAGGCCAGCAGGACGTGGCCAAGATCGTCCGACGCCACTTGGCCCGGCTGCAGCGCTTCTGCGATCGCTACTACGGCTACGCCCGAGGCCGAATCGAGCGCGTCTTCCTTTGCGGTCCGCAAGAGGCCGTCGATCGGGCCCGAGGCGGCTTTACGCCGGAGGATCAACTCACGGTCGAGGTCTTCGATCCGGCGGCTATCGACCCGAACTGGAAGCTGGCCGACGCGCGGCCCGATCCGGGGCTCTGCGGCGTGTTGGGCGCGTGCCTTCCGGCGCTCGCGCCGGAGCAGATGCCCGCCGGCCCGAATCTGCTGGAGCGCATCCGCACGGACGATTCGCCGCTGCTGGCCCGGCGACTGGTGCGAACGTTTTGGCCGGTTGCTGCGGCCACGCTGCTGGCCTTTGGGCTCTTTGCGGCCAACTTCTACGAGCAGTCGCGCTGCAATGAGTTGATGGGCCGCTTGGAAACGCTTGATTCGGAGGCGTCGGAGTTTTGGAACCTGCGGCGCCAGATCTCGGCGGCCGACGCCGAGTCGGCCCAACTCGAAGCGATCGCTCAACGTATCGACGACCCCCCCTGGCCAAGGGTGCTCTCGACCGTGGCGCAGTGTATGGCCGACGACGTCTGGCTGGAGCGATTCGTGGTGGGGGCCGACGGCGCCGTGCGGCTCACCGGCAATAGCTACCGCGAGACCGCGTTCTACGAATTCGTGCGCGACCTGGAGTCGACGCCCGAGCTATCACAGGTGGTGGTCGAGGGCACCCGGCCGGCGATGGGGCCGCTGGGGCGGATGACCAAGTTTGACGTTCAGTCGGACCTTGCGGGTAAGGCAAACGCGGAAAAGGAGGGGCGTCCGTGACGATTAGGCCGTTATTACAGCGCTGCGTGGAGGGTCGGACACGCCTTTGGGCCGTCATAATCCCTATTTTAGGCATAGGCCTTGCCGTAATCCTCCCCGCCGCCGATAAGAATAGTGAATTGAGGAGACATCAAGCCGAGTGGAAGGCCAAGGTCGCCAAGATCCGGCATGAAGTGGCGGAGTTGGACGATGTCCGGCGAGCCGCCGAACAGCGACAAGCGAAACTCGACGCCTGGCGATCGCGCGCGGTGTGGGTGGAGAAGGTCCACGCTTTTCGTCAACAGGTCGTCGCCTTGGCACGCGACTCGGGATGTCAGATTCGGCGGATGAACGTTGGGGCTGCCCAGTCGAAGCCATGGATGGATGGAGACGACCCGCTTGGCCAAACCAAGCGCAAACGACGCACGAAGAAACCGCCCACGCACGCGATTCAAACCCAATCGATGTCGATGACGGTGTCGGGCGACTTGCAGGGCGTGCGGAAGATGCTCACACAACTGGATGCTGCCGAACGAATGATCCACACCAAGAGTTTCACCTTGAACCCCAGCCGCGAAGATCAGGGCGGCGTCGTGCTGGACCTGGAACTGTTACTGTTTGGTCTGACCGCTGTGAATAAGCCGGGCTAGGAGTCGGACTCCTCGTACGTACGTGTCATTGGAGGACACATGACCACGGGCCCCCCAGCCGCAACGCCGAGCAGGGCGGTGCGCGCCGCGTGTTGCGCGGCGTGTCTGGCGTGGTGTATTTGCTGCGCGCCCGGGGGGAACGACTCGGCGTTGCGGGCGCAGATCCGCCGGCTGCCGCCGGTCGTCGCGCAGCAGCCCGTCTTACAACACCCCCTCTCCGGCCGGCCCGCCTGGTCCTCCCCCGCCGCGCAGCCGCCGGTCTATACGGCTCAACGCGACCCGCGGCGGCGTGGAACCCTGCGGCCGACACCGCCGCCGTCGAATCCCGTATCTACCGCACCGGCGGGCGTCGATCCCCAATTGGCCGAGAAACTCGCCCAGCGCGGCGACCTCACGCTGCGCAAAACGGACTTGCCCGCCGCGTTGTTTACGATCGGCGAGGAATGGGGTGTCAGCGTCGTCGTCGGGCAGGGCGTCGAGGGGCAAGTCAACGGGGCGTTCCGTGGGGCGCCGCTGCACGAAATCCTCGATTCCATCCTGCTCTGCAACGGATTCGGATATCGCCCGGTCGGACGCAGCCTGGTAGTAATGCCACTTAAGGATCTGGGCGACCTCAACCCCATGTTCAGCCGAGCCACGGTTACGCTGCAGTATGCCGATCCGACCGCGATTCTGCCAAGCGTCCGTCTGCTGAGTTCGCCGCACGGGAGGGTGGAGGCCGTGGCGGCGGCCAGGAGCCTGATCGTGCTGGACTTCGCCGATCGCGTGGAGATGATCCGCCGCTTCGCGGCCGACGTCGACGCGGCTGCCGGCGCCGCAGGAGCGGGGCCGACCGACGAAGTACAGCCGATTCGCGTGCTGCAGATCGCGCCGCAGTTCGCCTCTGCCGAGGCACTGCTGCCGTCGGTCGAGACCGTGCTGAGCAAGGAGGGCAAGGCCTCCGCGGCGTTGCCCGACAACCGGTTGGTGGTGGCCGACTATCAGGCCCATCTCGATCTGGTCCGGCAACTCGTCGCGCAACTCGACGTTCCCCGCCAACAGGTGCGGATCACCGCGTTGATCTACGACCTGAGCGTTGCGGACGTCGAGCGGCTAGGGATCAACTGGTATTCGGCGGCCAAGGCTCGTCACAACGCTTCCGACGAGCCCCAAAGCGTGTTCAACATCGACAGCCTCATTAGCGTGCCGGTCGGTGCCGACTTACCCAACGGCGTAATGACGTTCATGAACCTCAGCCGGCATTTCGACATTACCGCCGTGGTGCAGGCTTTGCAGGAAGCCCGCGACTCGCGGCTGTTGGCCAATCCGAACGTGACCGTGTTGGATCACGAAAAGGCTACGGTGACGATCGTCAGCGAGATCCCCTATCAGGAGTTGACGCAAACGCAGCAGGGCGGCCAGATCGGTACCACGGCCTTCCGCGAAGCGGGCGTGAAACTCGACGTCACGCCACACATCGCCTCCGACGGGACCATCCGCCTCGAGGTCACGCCCGAGTTCAGCGCACTGACCGGCTATACGCCCGGGGCCCAGGCCCAACCGATCATCGACCGCCGCGAAGCAAAGACGACGGTTCGCGTTACCAACGGGCAGGTGTTGGTCATTGGCGGTCTAAGGCAGCGGAACGACACGGGCAATTTCAACGGGCTGCCTTACTTGAAGGATATCAAGCTGCTGAACATGGGAGCCCTCTTCCGCGGACGCGACACGGAAGTGCGCGAGAGCGAATTGGTCGTGTTCATCATGCCGGAGATCGTCTCCACTTCGTACGTCGGCACGCCCCGAGACGCGACGGCCTTCCAGTACGGCGAGTGCCTCTTGGACCAGGTCCCCACCGCCACCGGCGGACATCCGCCGCATAGACTCTTGCCTCACTGTCCTCCCACGCCGATGGGTGGCCCCCGAGTGCTCGGCACGCCGTATCAACCACAGACCTGCCCTGATCCGTCGATGGCCCCGCCAACGGAGGTTGTCACGCCGGACGCCGTTGCGGCGCCTCCCGCTGCCGAGAATCCGGCCCCTGCGCCGCAATTCGAGCTTGGTCCGCCTCCGCCACTTGACTCGCCACCAGTCGCCCCGTCGCCAATTGCGCCGTCTCCACTTGCCGCGCCGCCGGCAGCCCCGCTGCCGGGAGAGTACCCCGCGCCGACGGAATACTACCAGCCAGCCAACACGGCCGCCGAGGCACCGCGATGGCAGCCGCCGGTGTCCAACTCCCCTCCACCGACCGACTGGGTCGATCCCATGACTCCGATCCCGCGGCCGCCGATCGGTCATTCTTCCCAGGACAGACATCCGCCGGTCCAACACTCGCCCTATCCGGCCCTACCGGCCCCCCCATACACAAGCAGTCCCTACGATAGCCTTCCCCCTCAATGGCGGAACAATCCGGTCGAGGCGAATCCGTCGGTCGCCGGGCCGCAACATCGACTGAGTGAGCGCTTTTTCTCGCCACAAACGCCCCCGCCGACGCACGACTCGCGGTAGAGTTTTCAGGAGAAAGCAGCAGTCTAGTGTTCCGCCGGCATTAGCAAGTGGGGCAAGCACCCTGCTTGCCTTGCGGAGTTCTGCGTCAAACGCAAGCCGGAAGGTTACGCCACCGTAAACGTCGTCCTAAAACGGAATGTTGACAGAACAGTGACACAGGCAGCCTCCGGAACTCTGGGTTTCTCAACGGACTGCTAAGCTATCCTTGACGTACGGACTACCGCCACGCGCCCCATGCCGACCGATGGGTAACACGGCCATGACTCGATTGCTCGCCCTCGGACTGTTGTCGCTTCCCCTGCTGCTGGCCGGGTGTGGCGAGACCGACGCCGACGTCGACGAGGCCGATGCGCCGGCAGGTTCTCCCGCGGCCACCGACGCGACGGCCGAGAATCCAACCGTAGTGAGCGAGCCGTCGGTGGCCCAATCGCCCCACCCGGCCACCGCTGTGGAGGCGCCGTCCACCGACGCCAAGGCAGTCGAACTTCCCTATCCGGACCGCCAAGATCTCTTTCTACCGCCGAAGGCACGTACCGTCGCAGCCGACACGCCCGATGTTCTCGACCCGGACGTGCAGTTGAAGGGCTTTGCCAACGTGGGGCGTGCGAAGGCCCTGCTGTTGATCGACGGGAGCGTGGTCGCACTGGCCGCCGGCGAGACCCGAGGCCACGTTCAGGTGCTCTCGATCGACCCGCCGCGCGTCACGCTTCAGCGAGGCGACCGGCAGTGGACCGAGAGCCTCTTCGAATCCACGCTGACAGTGGACCCGCCAACCACAACTTCCTCGTCGAGGGCATCGGGGAATACGCCGCCGCAATAAGACCGCTATCGGTCCAGGCGAATCGTCTTCTCGGTGGCCGGAATCAGCCGCACCGGCCCCAACAGCCCCGATTCGTGCAGCGGTACCTCCCGCCATGGTTTGCGGGGCGTCCCCGATCCGGTGACGTTGGTTCGGCAGAACCGCTTCTCCGGGGGCAAGTGGGCGTCGCCGACCAGCCGGTTCGACCAGGTGTTGGCGATTTCGATCTCCAGCCGGTTGCTGCCCGGCCGTGCCACTTCGGTAATGTCGAGCCGATGTGGCGCCTTCCAGACGATTCCCAACGGCCGGCCGTTGAGCCAAACTTCACCGACGGCCCAGAGGCTGCCCAGATCCAGCAACAGCCGGCGATCTTCTCGTAGCCACTGCTCGGGGATCTCCGCCTCTGTCTCGTATCGAGCCGCCCCGGAGTAGTGGCGAATGGCGGGATCTGCATGCTCCGTCCAGGATGCGAGCGTTGGCAGCGTCACACGGTCGGGGGCTCCCAGACCGTCGAGAAACCGGACCGTCCACGGACCGGGCACGTTCGCCGGAGCCGGGACAGCCGGGATTTCCAGCTCGATCGTGCGATCTTGCGACGTGCGCAGGCGGTACGTTCCGCCCTTCAATGCGGTGATGCGAATCTGCTCGTCGGCTGCCGACGCCGCACTCAGACCGGCCGGCAGTGAGACCAGATGGGGATCGTTCGCCGATGTGGCGGCGTCGTCTCGGCGGAAAACGACGAACAACGAACCGGCCGGCGGAAGACGTAGCGGGACCTGCACACCATCGGCCGTCCGCCGGTAAACGGGCTGCGGCGCGATCCGCCCGGAGCCGGGCAGCCAAAGCTCGGGGCGTCCGCCGGCCACGCGAAAGTGCGCCTCGACCGACTCACTGCGCATCCGTTTGTTGCGAACGAAGTAGATGTCCGCCGTCGCGGTGCGGCGATGAATGAAATCCAAATCGGCATCGTGGCCGCCTTGCTCATCGGCCCCGCCTGCGGCCCGCCTCTGCTTTGTGCCGATGACGCGGAAGTCGGGACCGATGCCTCGTTCGAGGAGGATCTCCCGCAGCGTCGGCCCCCAGACGACTTTTCCCCGGCCATAGCGATGTGCGAGAGTTTTCGTGCCGTCGCAGCCTCCCCACAGCTTGTCGGCAAGCCGTTGAACTTGTCGATCGCATTCGGGATAGTCCATCAGCCCGTTGCCGCGAGTCGGCTTCCGCCCGACGACGGTGGCCCCCGCGGCGACCAGTTCTTCGATCTTCCACAGCACCCTAAGATCGACGTCTACGCGGTCAGGCAGCACTAACAGTTCGTACTGCATGCCGCCGGGCAGCGTAATTCGGCCGTCGCGTACGCCCATTCGCTGCAGCACCTCCGCGTTGACGACGTCGTAGTCGCGTCCCGGGCCGAGCGACGGATCGACGTGTTTCGGCGGCACGAAGTTGTAGCCTTGGTCGCCGTAGTAGTAGCAGACGTCGGCCACGAACTGCCCCTGTTGCAGCAGGAAGGAACAACGCGCCAGATAGTCGAGAAACGGCTTGGCCTTGGGCCACCAGACGAGATTCGCATTCAGATGGGTGCCGGCGCCGTAGACCCAGCCCGGCCGGCCCGCCTCGGGCGGCTGATGGGCGCCGGTGTGCCAGACCACGTGGTTCATCCCCTCGCAAAACGCCCGATCGGCCGACGGCTTCAGATCGAAGGGGCCGTCTTGCCAATGGTACATGCTGGTGAAGGCCTCCATGTGGACGCGGCGTTTGCCGTAAGCGTGGGCCGCACAGGCGGTTTCCTTGACGACCCACAAGCGATCGGCATCGGGCCGCTTGGGCCAGAACTCGCCGCGTACCTCGTCCAGCGCTCCCAGAGCCTTCAGCGCGTCGACCGGCACTTGGTGGATCGGCGGGCCGGGGCCGCCGGCTTCCGATTCGACGCCCAATCCGGCCGCGTGGGCCACGTCGACCGCCTCGCGATAGTAGGCGTCGACCAACAGGTCGCCGAGCGTCTTGCGGTAGTCGTAGATAAACCGCCGCGTCGTCTCGTCGTCGACCACCACGCTGCCGGAAAGCGCCGGCAGATACCGCGTCATGTCGTAGCCTCGGTAGCGGCGGAATTGCCCGAGCATGTCGGGTGTCCAGAGCGCGCCGCGGACTTCGTAGCTGGCCAGATAGAGCTGCTTCAGTGCGGTCCGGTCGAGTCGGCCCAGCTTTGACTCCAGCCGGCCGATGAGCGTTTGCAGAAAGGCTCGCGTGGCCTCGCGGCTGAAGTGGTCGGTCGCCAGGCCGTCGGAGTTCGGGCTGGGCACCTTCAGCCGCTCGCCGGTGTTCAAACAGACGTATCGCACCACGACCCATTTGCCGGCCGGGGCGTTCCATTGCAGCCGGCCGTCGGCGTCGACGCGATCGGTCAGATCGACAATCCTGGCGGGATCCTCAATCAGCAAAGGCGGCGGCCCGGCCGAACACCAACAGCCGCCCGCGCCCGTTGTGCTGCCGTCGTGTAAGTTCCCAGCCGTCCACGAACGATCGCGTCCCAGGGCCGGCGGATAGCCGAGCAATTCGGCCCCGTCGCGGTTGCGGTCGGCGGCGTGCGAAGCCACCACGTTGACGCCCCGTCGGTCGAACAACTCGAACTCGCCGAACTGCACGCGATCGAAGCTGCGGTTGTGCCCGCTGAGAATCCGCAGCCGCACGTAGCGGGCTTCCACGGGCGGCAGGTCGAAACGCTGCGGACCGCCGGCCGGCTCCAACGACGCCCGCAGGATTTCGCGAAAGGACTCTTCGGCAGGCGTGGTCGTGGAGACGGCAATCGAGAACTCGTCTGTGTACAGATGCTCCTCGCCGTACTTCTTCCGGTCGTCGCTCGGCGCGTTGTGCAGCACGGCGTGGTCGAGTGCCTGCACCCGCGGCGGATCGAGTTTGAAGACGAAGTCGTAGCCCGGCTGCCGTCGATCGGCCGGAATCGCCAACACGGCAACGTCCTTGTGGAAGGCCGGGCTTACGTCCGCGCGCCGCGGCGCCTTGGCGGGGACCGACGGAAACGGCAACACGCGGTCGACCGCGGCCGGCCCTTCGACGAGCGTCTCGGTTTGAAACAGTCCCATGCTCCCGTGCCGCGGCTCGACCCACGAGCCGCCCATGTCCCAACTGCTGGCCACCGAGAGCTGCACGTCCATCCCCAGCCGCCCGGCGATCTGCACCGCATGGACGATATCCTCGACCGACCGCTCACTCATAAACGCCGGTCCCGCCGGCGGCATCCCTTCCGCTGCCCCGCGAGCCCCCATGTCGAAGATGCACAGCCCGCGCACACCGGCGTCGTGGTACGCCCTCAACTCGCGTTCGACGTGTTCGCGATTGACGTACCCGTTCAGCCAGAGCCAGTAGGCTGACGGACGGGCTTCGTTGGGGGGCGACTGGAAGCCGGCTTCGAGATCGATGCTCGCGGCGGGCGGTTCAGCGTGCAGCGGCATATCGACGGCACCACACGCAAGGCAGGCGAGGCAGAAGAGCATCTGAATCTGTCTGACCATATCGATTTGTCTCCGTCCTCGGGAGTCTCCACACAGAGTGCCTACGATGATGTCCGAAAACAGTCTTGTGCAAGCACCGATGTGCATTTGGGATCCAATGCTACTCGCGGCCGGAGTTCGAACCATACTCACTCCTTCGTCCCCATCGGGCCAACGTACTCCTTCGCCACCACCACGTTATCAATATACACGTGCTGATCGTGCGGCGACGGCTGCTTGCCGCCGTGATAGACGTTCATCCAAATCTGCTCGATCTTGAGCCGATCGACCAGGCGGAAGCGGATGTCGGTCTTCTCGAAGGCCGGCCGCCCGTCGACCCAGGCCTTGAGAATGCCGTTCTTTTCGCCCGGCGTGTTCAGCCGCAGGTACTGCTCGATGCAATACCAGCGGTTCTCTTCGAGGTAGCCCCGATAGCCCTGCTGCCAGAGCCAGTGGCTGCCGTATTGGCCCTGCATGTCGGCGTGGTAGCAGTAGGTGCCGATCGGATGGCGTCCGGCCAACGGGTTGTCTGCCGGAATCGACAGATGAAACAGTCCCCGGGCCGACCAGCCATCGGTGCCGTCGCTCTTGCGCCCGCCCCAGCCGGCGATTCCGTACGTGCCGCTAATGCCGGGCATCTTGCCGCCTTGGGTAGTCTGGTTCCAGTCGTCGCCCAGCCGCAGGTAATAGCGGAAGTAGATCTCCTCGGGCTCGAAGCCGGTCTCTTTGGCGAATTTGAACAACGTGTTCAGCGCCGTGTGCGAGCCTTCCGCGATTCGCGAACGCAGGGCCTTTCCTTGCAGGGACTCGAACTTCCGTGGTGCGTCGCGGTCGACGGTGTCGATCATCTCCTTCGGTGCCGCGTGGGTCCACTGCTGGGCCCAGGCTGCCGACTCGAAATCGCAGCAGAGGAGGACGCTCGGATGTTGCGAGATTCCCCGGTCGCCGCGGTATTTCGCAGCCAGGCCCTCACGCGGCTCGACCGGTGGCGCGTCGTGGCCTTGGGCACAACGGAAGACTCCGATCGTGGCCGCGCCGTATTGCTTGGTGCTGAACAGCCGCAGCCTGGCACGCACGTTGGGCCCCAACTTCTCGATCGACGACAGATCGAATCGCAGCAACGCGTGGTTCCCTCGCCCCGAAACCCGCAACACGTCGGCCGTGCCTTGGTTGCGATAGGTCGACGCGTCGAGATGCGTGTCCGCCTGAGGCGTCAGCACGACGGACTGCGCGCCGGCCGAAACGACGAGTTGTGGCCGCCGGTCGGCCGATGTTGCCTGACGGCTGGCGAAGACGATCGTGCCGCCGCCGTCGAGCGTGCGCAGGAAGAAACCCTGGTTCTGATGTGTGCCGCCGAGCCACTGGCGAACCAGTAGCGTCACCTCCCACTCGACCGGCTTCTGCGAGTCGTCGTCTTCGACGGTCGCCGTGGCGTACGCCCGATCGCCTTGCGACCGATCCTGCGCGTCGCGCCAATCGCCCAAGAAGTGGTTCCAGGCCAACAAGCCGGCCCGGTTGTAGTAGTCTCGCGTGGCCCCGTCGCTGCCGGCCGCCGTGCCCTCGGCCCAGTCGTTTTCGGCCGCAGGAGCGATCGCGGCTACCGCCAGCAACGCTACTGCCGGCAATAAGGCCAGGCCAGATTTCAGGCTGAGGGTTGCATGTCGCATCGACGTGTCTCCTTCGTGATCGAGTTTCGTGCGGCGCTGAAGGTCGCCTCGTGCCCCGAGTGTGCGTCCAGTGGCGATTATGCCGCAATCGACCGCGAGATGCCACCTGCTGACCGGAATCAATCCCCCGACACATCTAACTTGCCGAGAAAACCCAAATACCTTATAGTGGGGGTGCGAGGTCCGATGCCATGGCAATCACCTGTCCGCGATGCGGTGCGGGTTTTGATGTAACGTTATTCCAATTTGGACGCCGAGTGCGATGCGACTGCGGTGCGGTGATGGACTATCCCGGCGATAGTCGCCGCGAGGGCCACGTCGTCGCCGTTCGGCCGGAATCTGGGGAGGACGTGAAGATGGCAGAGGTACTGCTCGGCAGAATCGCCAACTACTACGACCGCATCGGCGTGGCCGCCATCGAGATCACGCAAGACACGCTGGCCGTGGGCGATACGATCCACATCAAGGGCCATATCAGCGATTTCACCCAGACGATCGACGCCATGCAGATCGACGGCAAATCGGTCCCCGAGGCAACGGTCGGCGAGTCGGTCGCCATCAGAGCAGCCGAAAACGCCCGGGAGAACGACGCCGTGTTCAAGGTGATTGGGTGACGGCGTCGCGCCCCGATGCGATGAGGCAGGCAGGCCAGTCTTCGCCGGAAAACGTCATAGTAGTCATCTCGCTCCGCGAGATGTCACTTCGTCTCGCGGAGCGAGACGGCTACTATCCGCGAGATGTCACTTCGTCTCGCGGAGCGAGACGACTACTATCCGCTACTATCCGCGAGTTCGCGAGTTCTCCGGCGAAGCCTATTCGTCCGGCTTCTGCATCACCACTTCGGCCCGTGCGGAAAGTCGCCCGCGAGTCATCCTGGCGTCGAGGTCGAGGCCGCGGAACCAACTCAACGGCGGTGACCGGTAGCCTTCCGGCGTCTGCGTACTGAGAATCGTCCGCCCGCCGACAGTGGGCAGCGCCGTGGAGGTCCAGTAACTCACGCCGCCGTCGGACTTCCGCAGCACGTATTGCCCGCCGAAAGGGCAGACCAGCCTGGCGTCGGCCACCAACTGGGCCGCGTCTCGGCAGTCCTCGGCGGGAACGTGGAGTTGCTGCTGCAACGCGTGCATCAGCCGGATGTTGCCCAACGACGTGTCTCGGGTTCGCGAGTAGCCGAAGTCGTTTATGAGCGGCGTCAGCTTCGCGCGTGAAACGTCGCCGATCTGCACGCGCAATTGGGCGGGGCGTGCCGCCTGCTGGAATTTCAGCCGCGGCGTAACGGCCTCGAGGGTCTCGCGTTGAAAGGAGAAGACCGTCAGCCCGGTGAAACTCCGCCGCCAAAGCCCCAGCACACTTCGGGCGTAGCCGGCCTCGTCCGTGGCGCCAAAGAGTTGCGTGCTGAAAGCACCAAACGGGCCACTCCCGCCAACGGTGCCGAGATAACCGGGCAAGAGGCGTCCGCCAGCCGTCAAAGATCCACCGACATCCGGCAGCACGCTCCTCGCCGACGACGTGGCCGGAGGAGAGGAATTCCTCAGTCCGGCGAACAATCGCTGGCCGCTGAGCACCAGTTCCGCCGTAGCTACGTTGCCCGGGATGGGGGCCAGTTCCGCTTCGTCGGCCGGACCGATCCATTGCGAAAGCGTCTCAAAATGTTCTTCGGCAAAGGGGCTCAATTCGAGGTTCAGCACGACGTTCTCGCGATTGCCTTCCAACGCAGTCCGCCGGACGCCGATCATCGTGGGGTCCATGCGCCCGCCCCACTGTTGACGATAGTAGTCGGCAAACCGCCGATAGGTGGCCGCTTCCGCCCGGCTGACCTGCCCGACCGCAACGTCCGGTATCGGCACGAACGCCCCGCGATAGCCCCGCAACGAGTCGTACAGTTTGCCGTCGGCCCAGATCGTTTGGCTGCCGTCCGGCCGCCGCCCAAAACTCTCCGGCAGCATCTCGGCGGCGATCAACTGCTTGATCGTCGCCCCCGGCTTCCCCTCCGTGGCCGAGGCGAGCACGGCAAGCTGCACCAAGTCGATATCCGAGGCCGCTTGCAACCGCCGGGCGATCTCCACACGATAGCCGGGGCTCGTCAGGTTGCGATAGAAGGCACTCGATAGATAGGCGAACACCGTAATGTCGCCGTCCAGCGGCATCCTCGCCCGGGCGTGGCGAAACTCGGCCGAGCCGCCCAACGCGTCACGCCCGGCACCGGCTTCGAGAAACCGGCGGACCAGCGTCTTCGAGGTCGTCACGAAGTGGTAGTTGCCGTCGACTGCGTAGTAGGAGCGAACTCGTCCGTCGGGCGAGGCGATGTAGGAGACCTCGCGGCCGGCGATTTGGAGCTTCGTTTCGCTTACGCCGCCCAACTTCAGCCGCTTGGCTCGCTCTTGCGACAGCGCCGTGCCCAGCACGTCGGTCTGTCGGGCCTCGAAGAGGATGCCGAAGGCGGCCCCTTCGCGGAAGAACAGATCCGTGCCGATGATGGCTACGTCCGAGATCATCGTGCCGCCGAGCAGCCGGGTGAGCGTGGTCTGCTTGGCGACCAGTTGCTCCTCGATCTGCTGCTGTTGGCCGTAGTCGAGCCCGCGGGCGGCCAGCAGGTTTTGCAGGTCACCACCCCAGAGACTCAGCGTATCGTTGAGCCAGAGGAAGTTGGCGAAACTCCCAAACCGAAGATAGAAGCACTCGGCAGGCACGTGCCGGGCGATCGGCTCGATGCGGACGTGTTCGTCAACGGCCGGCACTTCGACCGGCGCCACGTCGAGTGGTTCCGGCAGCGGCTGATCGGCCGGTAGGTGCAACTGGGTCAGGCCCAGGACGCGATACTGCTGCATGCCCAGCCGGATCGACTCAGTGCCGAGCGTGAGCCCCACTTCCTCGCCAAGTTGCTCCGGCCACCAGGCCGTGCGCTCCGTCTCGGGCAACGTCAGGCTCAGCCGTCGGGCGAGGTTTGCCTTCAGATAGTTCTCGACCAGCGGGGGATAGTCGGGCTCTTTCTCCAGCAAACGCGGCGGAGCCGTGTACGCCTTCCACCACTCGGCCAGCCGCCGCCGATTGCCCGCCGGGTCGTGCCTCGGCGTAACGCTCACGGTTTGCCGCGTGCTCCCTTGAAGCTCAACTTCCATCGGCTCTTCACCACGGAAGAGAAAGTAGATCGTGGTCCTTGGCGGCCGGTCGAGCAAGCCGCGGACCAGTCCGCCGACCTCTTCGGGCACGGCTCCCTCGCCAATCAGCGGCGACCCTTCGCCGAACAGCCCTCCGGCCAGCGGCGGCAACACCCGGCGGCTGACGGCCGGGTAGAGCACGCGGCCGTCCCGCTCGTCGAGACAAAAGCCGTCGACGCCGAGCACCTCCGGCACCATCTCCTTCGTTGGGATGACGGTCATCCGGCCCACGCCAAACCGGCCGCCGGTCAGCGCCTCGACGGAAATTCGCGGGCCCGCCGGGCGCAGGTCGATGCGAATCTGCGCCCGTGCGGTTGCCGACGGCAAGATGGCCAGTGTGAAGAGGACCATCGACAGTCCGAAGTTCGCCCCCGTACTTCGCCAATTCATGATCTGTTCCTGAAAAGAGAATCGCCGCAAGAGCCGGGCAACCAGTCCGTGCCCAGATGGGATTGTACCGCTCGGCCGCCGAGTTTTCCACCGGTGCGGTGACGGATGGCATCCGGCTGATCGAAGGGGTAGAATCGACTGGACCTTGGTAGCTTCGTACGGCCAAGAACATGCCATCGAAGTAGGAGGATTCCTGGCAATGACAAGTAAGAGACTCACGCGAAGGACATTCTTGCGAAGCAGTGCCGCCCTGGCGGCCGGATGGCCCTTGGCGGCCCCGATGGTAATTCCCCGCCACGTGATCGGCGCCGACGGCGTCGCGCCCAGCGAGCGAATCAGCGTCGCCTGCATCGGCGTTGGCGGCCAGGGGGCGCCGGTGGATATGAAGGCCTATCTCAGCCTCCCGGAAGCCCGGGTGGCGGCCGTCTGCGACGTCGACTCGCAGCGCCTCGACGCAGCCAAACAGACGGTCGACCGGACGTACGGCAACGAGGATTGCGACACCTACGGCGACTTCCGCGAGATCCTGATCCGCGACGACATCGACGCCGTACACGTCGCCACGCCCGACCACTGGCACGTGCCGATGGCCACGGCCGCGTGTCGGGCCGGCAAAGACGTCTATTGCCAGAAGCCGCTCTCGCTCACGGTGCGAGAGGCGCGCCGGGCAGTCGAGGCCGCCCGGCGCTACGACCGCATCTTCCAGATGGGCACGCAGAATCGCTCCAACGCCAGTGCTCGCCGGGCGTGCGAATTGGTCCGCAACGGGCGGCTCGGCGAACTGAAGTACATCGAAGTGGGCACCTGGCAAATCTCGCAGCCCTGTAGACTGCCGGCCGAGCCGGTGCCGCCGCACGTCGACTGGGAGATGTTTCTCGGGCCGGCGCCGTGGCGGCCGTTTCATCGGGACATCCAACGCCCCAAAGGCTGGATCCGATACTTCGACTACAGCGGCGGCGGCGTGACCGACTGCGGGGCCCATTTCTACGACTTGGTGCAATGGGCCCTGGGCACCGAAGACTCCGGCCCGGTCGAAATCACGCCGCTCGATCCCGCCAAGTCGGGCGGGCGGTTCGTCTGCTATCGCTACGCCAACGGGGCCACGGTCTATCGCACGGCCGGCAACCACATGCGACTGGTCGGCTCCGAGGGCACGATCGACCTGGGCGTCTGTGCCTGGGCGGCCATCAAGCGCACCACGCCCGAGTCGCTCGCCCGCGAGACGATCCTGCCCGAAGAGGTCCACCTTGGCGAGAGCACACGGCACTACGCCAACTTCATCGAGTGCGTTCGCACGCGGCGGCGCCCGGCGGCCGACGTGGAACTCGGCTGCCGCGCGGCGACCATTTGCCACATCGGCAACATCGCCCAATGGCTCGGCCGGCCCTTGCGATGGGACCCGGCGGCCGAGCAGTTCGTCGGCGACGCGGCGGCTAATCGCCGGCTTCAGCGGACGATGCGGGAGCCGTGGAGGGTGTGAGGACCTGGTGACCAATGGCTTCCAGGGGTGGCTGGGGCAAAGCGAAGAGGGGGCCCCGAAGCCAAAAAAAGGGGCCCCCCGACC
>CAYYNP010000171.1:19222-21571 GCA_964472545.1 uncultured Planctomycetaceae bacterium
AAACGGGTCGGGGGGCCCCTGTCGCAAACTTCTGGGCCCCCGCGGCGCTTTGCCCCAGCCACCCCTTCCGTGCCTTGCCCCTCGCTGCCAAGCTGGACATTCCTCACGGCCTACTCCACAATAGACGAAACGCTCCGGAATCGGAGTTCTCGCTGACATGCACAATACCATGGGAGAAGATACGATGAATCGTGCTCGGCAAATCGGCTTGATATTGCTGCTCGTCTGTTTGGCCCAACCAGCCACCGCCGGCGAGGCACAACCGGCGGCCGATGCCCCGAAGTCGCCCGCGGAGGCCGACGTCTTCATCAGCGGCACCGGCGACTATCACACCTATCGCATTCCGGCGATCGTCGTCAGCCGCCAGGGCACGCTGCTGGCCTTCTGCGAGGGCCGCAGGGCCGGCCGTGGCGACGCGGGCAACATCGACATGCTGCTGCGGCGGTCGACCGACATGGGCCGAACGTGGTCTGCGCCGATCCTGATTTGGGACGACGACGGCAACACCTGCGGCAATCCCTGTCCGGTGGTCGATCGCGATACCGGCACCGTTTGGCTATTGATGACTTGGAACCTGGGCAGCGATCACGAGGGCCAAATCATGGCCGGCACCAGCCAGGACGTCCGCCACGTCTTTGCGACCCACAGCGACGACGACGGGCAAACCTGGGCCAAGCCGAAGAAGATCAGCGAGCAGGTTCGGCGGCCCCATTGGCGCTGGTACGCCACCGGCCCGGGCAACGCCGTCCAACTCACCCGTGGCGAGCACAAGGGGCGACTTTTGATCCCGGCCAACCACTCCGACCACAGCGACCCGCAGAAGCACCCCTACCGCAGCCACGTCTTCTGGTCGGACGATCACGGCAAGACCTGGCAACTCGGCGGCATCCAGCAGGAGAAGACCAACGAGGCGGCCGTGGTGGAACTGGCCGACGGGGCGGTGCTCGAATCGATGCGTTCCTACCACGGCAAACACAATCGGGCCACCGCGATCAGCCGCGACGGCGGGGCGACCTTCGGCGACGTCTATCTCGACGACGCCCTGCAAACGCCCGTCTGCCAAGCCAGCATCCTCCGCTACTCCTGGCCCGAAGACGCCCACAAAGGCAGCCGGAGCCGCATCCTCTTCTCCAGCCCCGCCGGCGCCGGCCGCACGCACCTGACCGTCCGCATGAGCACCGACGAAGGCAAGACCTGGCCCGTAGGCAAGCTCGTCTACGCCGGCGGCTCCGCCTATTCCAACCTCGTCGCGTTGCCCGACGGCCGCATCGGCGTGCTTTACGAGAAGGACGGCTATAAGAAGATCGTGCTGGTCACGTTCACGCTCGATTGGCTGAGTGAGTGAGATGGCGTCGGTGATGGAACAGAAACGACCCCAAGGGTGACGCAACAAGAACGACCCCAACGGGGTCAAACCATGCAATTCAGGGCACGCAAACGAAAAACGGCGACTCAAAAGTGAGTCGCCGCAAGGTGTTGAAATAGATAAGCTGCGGTGCCCCATGCACGGTAATGCACAAGCGAGGGCGAGAGGGAACCTGCCGCGTAGGCGTTGGTGTAGCGTGTACCGCTCTCGGCCAGGGCGTCGATATGGGGCGTCTCGTAGACCGGACTCCCCATGCAGCCCAAGTCACGCCAGCCGAGGTCGTCGACATGAATGATCACGACATTGTCGGACGGCGTCTCCGCGGCGGCCGAAGACGCACACCCTGTCCCCAGCATCGCGGCACATGCGGCGGCCACGCCGGCTATTCTCAGAGAAGTTTCAAATGTCATCCTGCACCTTTGAACCTCACTCGGTCGCGGCCTATTCCTTCTCCACTGCCGCCTTGAGGGTAGCGGGGGAAAGTTCGGCCTCCTCCATCCACAGGCTGACGTGGCCGTTGGGAGGCACGGGCTTGGCGTAATAGTCGGGATGGGGCCCAAAGTAGGTGGTTCTGCAATTGAAGTGCGTATAGCGCAGGAAGTTGATGACCGCGATCGTCACCTTCCCGCGCTTGAACTCAGGCAGGATGTCATCGAACACATACGCACCGCGAATGCCGGAGTAGCGGAAAAAGCCGCCGTCGGCCTTGGTGAGAAGCTTCCCGTTGACGTAAATGGCAAAGCCCTCGCCGGAGCGATCGCAGCCAGCCCCGCCCAGGATTAGGCGATATGCATGCCCCTCTTTGACCGGTGGAACGTCGAAAGCCTGCCGCATTAAGAGCACTTCCTTTTCCCAGAGCGTGGCCGGTATCTCGCTACAGCCGCAGAGAGGCCCGTTGCAACTGGGACGCCGCCTGTCGAGCTTGCCCCCCATCTGCCCGAAGGGAGCTTTGCCCGACTTCCAGCCGGCCCCCGCCGGATCGA
>CAYYNP010000172.1:0-21251 GCA_964472545.1 uncultured Planctomycetaceae bacterium
GGTTACGATTTTGCTTCCGGGTGGGGGGTTGGGTGTGGGAACTGGGGGGTGGGAAGCCACACGTGAACGATTGAGCGGCCGCCCGGGGGCTTCCGCCTCCGGCTAGTGCCTGTCGATCGCACGGCTCCCCGCCTCGCTCGTCCCTCCCGTCACACCCACGCCCGCTTCCGCCCCTTCGCCTTCGCCACACTCTCGAGCGTATGCTCCGCGTCGGCCCGCACCTGGAAATCGAACATCCCCACACAGACGAAGTCCGCCCCGGCGTCGAAGGCGAAATCGAAGGCGTCGTCCGGCGGGATGGCGCCGGCGGCCATGATCTTAAACGCGATCCAGGGCACCTTGACGTCCTGCATGAAGTCGATCGTCTCTTGATGATCGTGACAGAACATGTTGTCGTGGTACTCGTCGTGCTCGGGCGAGTCGGGCTCGAACATCTCCAGGAAGCGGCGATTCGCCGGCGGATGGGCCGACCAGTAGCGGTCGTGGTGCAGGGTCTTGATGTAGTAGTCGGGCACGATCCCCTCGCGCTCGCAGAAGGCGATCGGCTCGAGGCGATGGGCCCCGATGCCCACCGGCACGTCGTACTTCCGCATGATCTCGTACGCCCGGATGATCCAGTCTTGCTGCTTGCGGTGGTACCAGATGTCGGACGCCCCGCCCCACAGATAGAGTGCCGAGGCGCCGAGTTCCAGGTGTTCTTCGACCAGCCGCTCGAACTTGTTGATGTCGGTGGTGATCACGTCGGCCAGCCACTTCATCTGTCCGCCCCATTCGTCCCAGTAGCGGGCCAGGCGGAAGCGTTTGAAGTTGTGGTTCTTCAGCACGATGCTGTTGGCGCCGAGTTCCTCGCAGAGCTTCATGGTCATGAAGATCCGCTCTTCGGTGTTGTAGGCGGCGGCCAACGCGCCGACGTAGTCGAGGTCCCTAGCGTGCATGTTCATGCTGATCAGGTTGCTGCCGCTGATCAGCCGGCCGAGCGTGAGGTCGCCGATCTTGCCGGTCGGCATCTTCTTCCGCCCGGCGACGACCTTGGGATCGTCGAGATCGAGCTGCTTCAGCCGGGTGTAGGCCTCGCGGTCCGAGCGGTGGACGAACGTGGGCCGGCTGACGGCGTCCGGGCGATCTTTGCCGTCGGCCGCGGCGGCACCGCAGGAAAGCGCTCCCAAGATCGGCAACGCCCCCAGGCTGCCGAGCATCTCGCGGCGGTTGGCTTTGTTTTCAGACATGCACGGTCTCTCCTGATGAACGGGGCTCTCCTGCTAGAGGGTAGCCGAAAGCGTACGCTCCCATTATAGTCGATTCTTGACGGTGGCTGCTACGCGGATGAGCGGCCGCACGGCAGGTTTCTCGCCGAAGACGAACGACGGTCGTAGGACGATGAAGAAGCTCCCCCGTAGGCAATTCGTGCGGCGTACGGTGATCGTGGCGATGTTCATCTTGTTCCCGGCGACGATCTTCTACTTCTCGCCGGCGCCGATCATGGCGGCGGCCGAACCCACGCCGCAGGTGCTCTCGACCCCCAACCGCTGCGAGGTGACGTCGTCGTATTGCCTCGCCACCGACAGTGTCGCGGCGGTCAACGACGGCACGTTCGGCAAGCACTCGGCCGACTTGAGCGTGCCGCGGCTGACGTGGTGGCCACACAAGGGCTCGCGGGAGTGGGTGAGGTTTCGCTTCGGCCGGCCCGTGCGGGTGGGCGGAATGTCGGTCTACTGGTTCGACGACGCGCCCCGGGGCGGATGCCGCGTTCCGGCCTCGTGGGGCGTGGAGTATCGCGACGGCGACACCTGGCGATCGATTGAGGTGTCGGGCCAATTCGGCACTCGGCCCGACGCGTTCAACGACGTTACCTTCACGCCGGTGGTAGCCGCCGAAATGCGCATCAACGTACAGCTTCAGCGGGAATTCTCTGGCGGGATCCTCGAGGCACGATTGCTGGCGACGGCGCCCCGCGGAGACTTGGGCCCGTTGCGCCCTGAGCGATTGCGATTGGCGTTGTTTCCCTACGTGCGAGGCGCGCCGAACCCGGAGCGCGTTGCCGGCGCCAGGCAAATCCTCAAAGACCTCGCCCGCATCGAAGCCGACTGGGCACGGGCCGACGTCACGGCGGAAGAGATCGTCGAAATGCAAGCGGAGCTTCGGCAGATCGCCGCGGAGTTGGCCGATGTGCCGCCGATCGGGCCGAATCCGTACGACGCCCAGGTGGCGGAGAACGTACGGGCGATCGAATCGGGTCCGGAGGCACGCCGCGTTCGGGCGGTCGAAGCCTTGGGATACTTGCGGGCGTACGGCGCGGCCGATGCGGTGGCCCCGCTGTTGGGAGATGCGTCGACGGTGGTCCGGCGTCAGGCCGTAGAGACATTGGCGTGGATCGGCGGGCGCGGCCAGGTTCCCTTGCTGCTGGAGTCGCTCGGCGATTCCGATTGGGTCGTCCGGCAGGGGGCGTGCGCTGCTTTGCAGAATATCACCGGGAATGAACTGCCCTTCGACGCCCTCGCATCCGATGAGACGCAACGCCGACAGGCCGACGCGTGGCGGACGTGGTGGCAGTCGGCGCCCGACGGCAAAGTGCCCGATCTGGTCGTGAAACTAGCCGAGTCACCCGATCTCGATTCCCGATTGCGGGCCGTTCGGGCCTCGGGATCGCTGGGCGGAAAGGGCGCAACCGACCTGGTCGTCAATGTGCTTCACGCTTCCGAACCGGACGCCGCGGCGATCCGCGACCTGGTCGATCCGTTTGCCCCGCCGGAGAGACGCGACCAGACCCGCTTCACGATCATGCAAGCCGGCCTGCGAGCGCTGGGGCGGTTGCGCGATCCGCAGGGGCTCACCGTGCTGCGCGAATACCTCGGCCAGGTGCAGTTCGCCCGCTACGCTGCCGACGGCCTGGGGGAATATGGCGGCGAAGAGGCCGCCACGGCGTTGCTGGAAGTGGCCGACCGCTACGTGCCCGACATCGGCCGCCGTTTCGAGTGGGCTGCCGACGATATGGAATGGCCGGCCAATCCGCTCAGTACGGCGATGGCCGTCTATACGGCGTTGCTGCGCTTGCCCGTGCAAGGCGAGAATCTGATCCGGCTGGTCGAGTTGGCGCCGGGTGCCGCAGGGCAAGTTCGCGTGCAACACGACCGCGGCGTCTTCTACAAGCCGGAGGTGACCCGCGTCGTCGGAGCCCACGTCCTCGAGATGGCCGGCATGCGGCGGACGCTCACGCGGCGGATCTTCGAACTGCTCGGCGTGGCGGAGGCGAACGACCGCCTACTGGAACTGCCGCAGCCGCTGGAGAAGCTGGCCAACGCCTATCGAGACGAATTGTTGCCCGGCTTCTGCGATCCAGGCGACGCACCGATGCTGATCGCGTTGCTGGACCATCCGTCGAACCGAGCCCGCATGATGGCCTGCAAAGCGTTGATCTTCGCCAGCGCGACCGAAGCGGCCGAGCCGATCGCCGCACGGTTGGCCGCCTCGAAGGCCGAGGCGGATTACGGATTCGTCCGCGACTTCTTGCTCGACCCGCATCGCGACCCGACGCCCCGATGGCGGGAGACGTATGCCCGGGCGCTGGGGGCGTTGGGGGCCGCCGAGCAAGTGCCTTTGTTCACGCGGTTGATGAACGACGAGCGTTCGGTCGTCGACGTTCGCTACGCAGCAGCCAGGGCCCTGGTCGAACTGGACACGCCGGACGCCGTCGAGGCCCTGCGAGAGGCGGCCACGAATCACGACTTCCATAACGTCCGTCTGTTGGCGCGCGAGGCGTTGTTTCGTCATGGCGTGAAAGCCAAGGGCGTGGCTGGGGCAAAGCGCCGCGGTGCCCGGGAAGCCGTAGAGCCCCGGGGCACCGCTGCGCTTTGCCGCCGGCCACCCAGTTCCAAGGCTCTCTCCCCCCACCTCGGTCCCGCCGTCGTCTTCATCAAGGGCAGCCACATCATGCCCGACTACTATCTGACCGACGTCTGGCGGCAGACCTACTGTCTGACCGATTCCGGCGGGCCGGAGTATCGGGTGGGCGACAACCTGTTCACGTTGCGGCCCCCGCAGCCGGACGGCAAGGTAACGCCGCTGACCGAATTCGCCGACGGCTGGGTGGCAAGCTGCGAGGTCTCGTACGACGGGCAGAAGGTGCTCTTCACGCGGCGCACCGAAGACGTGCCCTGGTGGCAGGTCTTCGAGATCTGCGCCGACGGCAGCGGCCTGCGGCAACTCACGGGCGGCCCCTATCATCACCTCAACCCCGCCTATCTGCCCGACGGCCGCATCGTGCTGGCCACCACCCGGCTGGGGTTCCGCGACGAGTATCACGGCCAGCAGTGTTCGGCCCTGGCGGTGATGAACGGCGACGGGTCGGACCTGCACCTGATCGCGGTCAACGCCGGCCGCGACTGCGAACCGACGGTGATGCCCGACGGGCGGATCCTTTTCAACCGGCTCGACGTCTTCTACAACCTCACCAAGGCCGAGATGAGCATCCAGTGCGTCTTTCCCGACGGCACCGGCAACCAGACCCTCTACGGCCCCGAGCGGCGCCGCTTTTGGGCCGAGCATTTCGGCCCCAAGACGGAAAACTGGTACGAACATCCCTTCAGTTGGATGCACGACCGGCATCGCGTGGTGACCGTCACGCAGCCGCAGCCGCTGGCCGGGAGCAGCGAGATTGTCTGTTGCAGCGGGCTGGGGCTGATCGCCTTCGAGAATCGCTTCGCAGAACGCTTCCTCCACGGCCGCGACATGGCGCTGACCACACCGTATCCGATCGACGACGGCCGCTTCCTCTGCGCGGCCAGCCGGCGCAACTCGCCGTACGTTGCGCCCGGCGGCCAGTGGTACGACTCGCGGATGCGGCCCGACGATCCCGAGGTGATCGAGCGCATCGAGATGCGCGATCCGAAGCGCCCGCTCGACGGCCGGCTGCTGCGCTATTCGCCGGAGTTGCTGAAGCGGCTCGAGGCCGACCTCGGCTTGTACGTCTTCGACGCGCGTACCGGCGAGTTCGATCTCGTATATAACGACGTGGAGACGGCCGACTTCGAGGCCCGGCCGTTGGTGCCGCGAGTGCGTCCGCCGGTGCATCGCGACCGCGTCGCCCGGGGCGCGTTCACCGGGCGGATCTACTGCCAGTCGGTGTTCAACTCGCGGCAGTCACGCGTGGCGGGGCGTGCCAAGTGGATTCGTATCGTCGAGGGCCAGCCGCTGTTGCACAAATGCACCCGCAACGACGACGGCCGCCCGCGTTCGTCACACAACCTCGACCCGGAGTTGAGCAACCACCAGGGCACGCTCGCCCGGGTGTTGGGCACGATCCCGCTGGCGGCCGACGGGTCGTTCTTCGCCGAAGTGCCGGCCGACCGATTGATCCAAGTCCAGGCGCTCGACGCCGACCGGCAAGTCGTCGGCAACCAGATCCAGTGGATCTACGTCCGCCCCGGCGAGACCCGCGGCTGCACCGGCTGCCACGAGGTGCCCGAGACGTCCGCCCGGCGCGTGCCGCTTCCACAGGCCGTCCGCACCCGCCCGCTACCCATCCTGCCGATCGGCCACGAGTTCGAATACGAAGCCCGCCCCTGGCGCCGCAACGACCCGATCGTGCTCGATTCGATCGAAGAGCGGCTGCGGACGGTGCTTTCGTTGGAGATGATTGGGCGGCAGTAGCTTCGGAAAGTCGGCAGGACGGCCAGCGCGCCTAAGAATGCGACTCCTCCCCCTCGTGCGCCGGCAGCACGGGCAGCAACGTCACCGCCGCCCGATAGATGAACACGATCGTGGCGATCAGCCCGATCGTCAACGCGAATTCGCCGATGGCGGGCACGTAGGCCTTTTCGGCGAAGGGGGGGCGATAGGCGATAAAGAAGACCGTGCAGCGGTTGAGCATGATGCCGACTAGGTACATGATCGCTGCCAGAAAGAGGCTGCTCGGCGAGCGGCGGACTTCGGGCGTGAGGAACATGCAAAAGGGTACGATGGTCAGCAGGCCGAACTCGATCCAGAACATGATCGACGCGGGCGAGCCGTCGAGGAGAAACAGGTAGCGGCCGCCGCTCGACACGACGGCCACGCGGAGGAGGATGTACATGCCCAGCAGATACGGGGCCATCTTGGCCAGCGGCGTGAGGATGTGCATCTCCGGTTTGCGGCCGAACGCCCGGCCGGCGATCAGCGACTCGACGATCACTATCGGAAAACCGACCGCGATGGCCGAACTGAGGAATAGCAGCGGCATCCACTGCGTTTGATAGAGCGGGTGCATTTTGTACGGGGCGATGTTCATCAGCGTGCCCAGCGACGATTGGTGCAGGCAGGAGAGCACCACGCCGGCGATGATGAACAGGAACATCACTTTGCCCAGCACGTGGTCGGCCAGGCGGAGGAGGATATCGATCGGGTCGTTCAGCTTGGCCAGCCTGCCCGGCAGGTTCACCCGGCCGATGAACCGTTCGCAGACGATCGGGGTGAATTCGAGATAGAGCACCGTGAGGTAGCACATCACGCACATGCCGACCTCGAAGAGCACCGAGTTGCCTTGCCACATGAACGGGATCGAGGGGTGCCAGATGTTGTACCAGCGGCCCAGGTCGAACAGCAGGCCGATGCCGACGAACGTGTAGCCGAGCATGGCCGTAAGCAAGGCCGGGCGAACGACCGCGTGAAAGTGCTCGCGGCGGAAGATATAGACCAACGCGCTGGTCGTAAATCCGCCGGCGGCCAGGGCGACGCCGGTGGCCACGTCGACGCCGATCCAGAGGCCCATCGGGTATTGGTCGTCGAGATTGGTCACCGCGGCCATGCTGAAGATCATGCGATAGAGCCCCCAGCCGAGGCCGACGGCCATCACGGCCATCACGGCGAACATGCCCGGGGTGAAGAATCGCGTGGTTACGGGGGCGGCCCGATCATGCGCGCTCATGGGTGCTTTCCTCGCCAGACTCCGCTTCCGCCCGCTGCTTCCGTTTCTTCAACCACCACATCACGCCGCCGAGCGTGCCGTAGAGCGCCACCGGCGGGGCAAACCACTTGAACAACGCGTGCTGGATCGGCTCGGTGTAGCCCGGCACGGGATGATAGCCGAACTTGGCCAGGCCCATCTGGTCGAACGGCATGTCGGCCAGATACATCCAGGCGGTGCCGCCGACTTCCTTCTCACCGTAGATGTGGTCGACGTAGCGGTCCGGGTCCTTGCGCAGCTTCTCCCGGCCGAGCTTGATCAGGTCGTCGCGCTTTCCGAACGTCATCACTTGCATGGGGCACGACTGGATGCAGGCGGGCACCTCGTTGTTGCTCAGCCGCGTCTGGAAGCAGAACGTACACTTGCGGACTTCCGGCGTGAGCGTGTCGTGGTATTCGTAGGCCGGCACCTGGAACGGGCAGGCGGCCATGCAATAGCGGCAGCCGATACACTTCCAGGCGTCGTAGATCACCGCCCCGCCCGGCTCGTGCGTGAGCGCCCCGACGATGCAGGCCGAGACGCAGGCCGGCGAGAGGCAGTGCATGCACTGGATCTTGGCGAAGGTCGATTTGTCCGGCTCGTCGGCGTGTTGATGCCGGTTGACGACCGTGTAGGCGCGGTAGTCCATCCGCCGCTTCGTCTCGAAGACAGATTCGTCGGCGAACTCGGCGTCGGGATCGTCCCGGCGGGGGAGCTCCGTGTTGATCGTGTTGCAGGCCTTTTCGCAACTCCGGCAGCCCACGCACAGCGTGCAATCGACCAGCACGCCGAGTTGGTTGGGGTCGACCCGGGGGCCGGAGGCCTCGGCTTGGGTGTTGCTGCCAAGAACGGTCAATGCGCCGGCGCCCGCGACGTGTTTTAGGAAGTTTCGCCGGTTGCGCGACATCGGGCTACTCCTGCGTGGGCTCAGCGGGTGTCTTCTCAACGGGTGTCTTCTCAACCGGCGTTTTCTCAGTCGGGCACTTACCGCCGCCGGACGGACACTCGGCGCCGTGCTCGGTGTGGCACCCGGTGCAACTCTGCGGCATCGACTCTTCGGCGGGGTCCATCGCCTGGTGGCAGCCGAGGCACATCTGGTGATAGGCGCCTAGCAGCGCCGGCGTGCCGCTGCTGGGATCGTCGCGGGCCGTGTGGCAGGTGGCACAGGAGGCCACGTCGGCTTTCTCTTCCATCGGTCCCAGGTGATGGCAGCCGATGCAGACGGTCATCCGGTCCGTATGGAAGTAACTGGCCAGGGCACTCTGGTTGCTGATCTCGGTGAGCTTCTGGGCCTTGGCCAAATGCGGCAGCTTGGCCGGACAATAGGCGTCATCTTCTTCTCGCCGCACGCGGCAGATCTCGACGTCGGCCGGCACGTCGTCGGGGATCAAGTCTTCCGGCGGTGGCAGCATCTGTGGTGAGCGGAGCCGGTCGAGCGTGCCCGTGTGACAGCCGTCGCAGCCGGAAGCGACCAGCCCGTGGGGCATCTGCTGATGGCAGCCGGCACAGTTGGCCTTTTGCTTTTCCTGCTCGTGACAGCCGACGCAACTGTGGTCGGAATTGACGTCGTGATGGGCCTCGGCCAGCGTGATCCAGTCGCCCTCCTCCTTGCCGTCGACGCTGTGGCAATCCTGACAGGGCCGCAGCGACTTGTGGTGGCAGTCTTGGCACGACCGGCTATTGGCCACGTGCGATTGGTGGTTGAACGCCACGGCCTTCGCCCGGGCACCTTCGCCCATGTCGATCAACATCATTCCGTTCTCGTCGACGCGCTCCATCTCACATTCCGGCCGCGGCACGTCGGCCAGTTCGACGATTGTCCGCTGTTGTCCGTGATGGCAGTCGGCACAGTGGATCGGCCCGGCCGTGAGCTTCTCGTCCCGTCGCTCGAGGTGGCAGTTGATGCAGATTGCGTGGGCCGATTCGCGTTCGGTCAGGCTCTGCTGCTCGTCGAGGTCCCAGACCCAATCCTGCCCGGCCGGCTCGCGGCCTTCGGCTTCCAGCGCGGCCCACCTCTCGTCAGAGATCTTGTGACACTCCTGGCACCGGCCCTCCAGCGCCTTGTCGTGCATGTCGTGCAGCAGATAGTCGAAGGTGACCTTGGGCCACTCGGCCTCCGTCTTCTTGTGCGTCACATAAAAGGCCTTCCAGTTAAGCTCGCCGGCCTGTTCGGCCGTTTTGGCCGGCTCTCGGTGGCAGGAGGTGCAGTCGGAGTGGTAGGTGTCGCGGAGCACCTCGTAATACTCGGGCATCACCGGCGCGTACTCGGGTTCCTCGTGCGTCCGCTCGACGATGTGACACTCGCCGCAGGTCACCGGACCGGAGTCCTCGCCCTGCTTCCTTCGTTCCGTGTGGCAGTCGATGCAGTTGTCGTGATAGACGTCCATCAGGTCGTCGCGGTCGGTTTGCTCCTCAATGTTCTTGTAGACGAAAAGGAAGTCGCCGTCGTCCTCCTCGTGACAAGGCAGGCAGCCCTCGGCCTCCAGGGCCTTGGTGTGTTTGTCGTGATCGAAGCGGACCGGCGGCCGGTCAAGATCGCCAAATAGTTCGGGGATCGTGATGAAGCGTGCCTTTTCGGCCAGCGAGGCACTCAGCGGGCCGGACTCGTCCGGAGGCGAACCCTTCCCGCAGCCGAGCACCACCAGGCAGGCGATCCCCAGACATCCGACGATACCGCACGCAATCGACCGCTTACCCATAGCCGTAGTCTTCTTCGCTAAAGCCGTGCTTCTGGTCTAATTCTCGAACACCGGACGCGGCAGCAGTTCCGCCTTTTCGGCAATCTCGGGCACCCGTTTCTCCCATTCGATGGCCATCAGGTGGACGCCCGCGATGCCCTGCATCTCCTTGAACTCGGCGATCTGCTCGCAGCAGATGGCGATCCCCTCGGTGGCTTGTTTCTTCTTCTCGACGCCTTTGAGCCGCTTAATGACCCAGTCGGGCACGTCGAGCCCCGGCACGTTTTTCTGCATGTAGCGGGCCATGCCGAGCGACTTCATGGGCGTGACCCCGGCCATCACGAAGACCTTTTCGGTCAGCCCCATGTCGTTGGCCTGCCGGACCCACTCGCGGAAGCGATCCATGTTGTAGATGCACTGCGTCTGCACGAAATCGGCCCCGGCGGCCACTTTCTTGGCCAGCCGATAGACGCGAAACTCGTACGGCTCGGCGAAGGGGTTCGCGGCGGCGCCGATGAACATCTTCGGCGGCTCGGAAAGTTCCTTGCCGGACATGAATTGCCCGTCGTCGCGCATCTTCTTCACCAGGGCGATCAACTGCGTGGAGTCGATATCGAAGACCTTCTTGCTCTTCGGGTCGTCGCCGAACATCTGGTGGTCGCCCGAGAGGCAGAGCATGTTGTGGATGCCCAACGCCGAGGCGCCCAGGATATCGGCCTGCATGGCGATCCGGTTGCGGTCGCGGCAGACCATCTGGTAGTTCGGTTCGAGGCCCTCTTGGACCACCAACGCGGAGGCCGCCATACTGGCCATCCGGGCGACGGCCGTCTGGTTGTCGGTGATGTTCACCGCGTCGACCATGCCCTTGAGATACTGGGCCTTCTCGCGCACGGCCTCGGCGTCGGCCCCGCGCGGCGGGCCGAGTTCCCCGGTCACGGCGAACTTGCCCTCGCTGAGCACGCGCTCCAGATTACTTCCTGACTTCATGTTCCCACTGTCCTGGTTGAGTCACGAAAAAGGGGGACAGGCTACTTTTCTGCGAAGCACCCTCCGGGCCGGCGGCGGCAAAAGGTGCCTGTCCCCCGTTTTCGTTCCCTTCTTGTTCGTATAGTAGCCATCTCGTTGTTTGTATAGTAGCCATCTCGCTCCGCGAGATGTGGCCGTCTCTCTCCGCGGCGAGATGTGGCCGTCTCGCGGAGCGAGACGCCTACTATGTCTTCTTCACGTACCGATCCTTGAACGCCTCCAACACCAAACTTCCCTGCGTCTGGCCTTCCCACTCGCGGGCCTCAAAGACGCCGAGGATATTGTCCAGCCGGCCCTGCTGCTGCAGCCGCTCGTGGATCTGGATCCAGGCGCAGGGCGTCTCCTTGTCGACCTCGCAATGGCCGTCCTGCGGGCCGCCGCAGGGGCCGTTCAGCAGGCTCTTGGCACACATCGTGATCGGGCAGATCCCGCCGGTGACGGCCAGCACGCAATCGCCGCAGCACTTGCAGCGTTCCTCGTACCAGCCGACGTCGCGGTTCACACCCACGAAGACCGCGTTGACCGCCGGCAGGCACGGCTTGCTCGGGTAGCGTTCGGCCAGAAACTGCACGCCGGCGCCACAGCCCATGCACAACAGCGCGTCGTACGGCTCGATCATCCGATCCAGGTCGGTGATGAACTGCGGCTCACACTGCCGTTCGACCGTGTAGCCTTCGATATCCAGCGGCGCGCCGTCGGCCTTACAGGAGACGGTCAGCTTGGTGTTCAGCTCGTCGACCTCTTTCTGCCCGCCGGCCAGACAAACGGCCGTACAGCCGGCGCAGCCGAGGTTCAGGACCTTGCTGTAGCCCTTGAGCATCTCCTTGAGTTCTTCCAACGGCTTGATTTTGGCAATGAGCACCTGATTACTCCATCTCGTAACGGCGGTCGAAAACGAAACGCCGGTTTCTGGCTTTGAGGCGACAAGCTCTGAGGCGACAAGCGCGGCTTAGGCGTCTTCCGTTTGGGTGGCTGGGGTTGGGTCGTCGATCACGCCCCGCTCGAAATCCTCTTCCGTGGCGCCGACCGTATGCGGAAAAACGCCGCAAATGCCCTGCGAACGGAGGATCGTCCGGGCGAAGGCGATCATGTTGGGGACGTCGATATGGAAGGGGCAGTAGCAGCGTTCGCAAAGCACGCAGTTGCGGAACACCAGGTCGCGCATCCGTTCGAGCTGCGCCCGGCTGACCTTGCCCCGCTTGCGATAGAGCGTACCCAGGCTCTTCAACACCTTGTACGACGGCATATACTCCGGGTCGCCGTCGTGGCTGCGGAAGAGGAAGCAGCTCTCCGCGCAGAGCGAGCAGCTTGCACACGCCGAAAGGCAGAGCTTCATCCGGCCCTTCTTCAGGTCGAGCAGCTCCCTGATCTTCTTCGGGTCGATGGGTGTTTGCACGTCTAATGGCATGTTGTTCGTCGTTTCCCGTATTGACGCCCGGTGTTTGGCGGGCAACTTCTCCCTTGGTGATTTCTCACGTCGACCACGTTCGACTGCCGCGCCCCAAGCTGAACTCGCTGCCGAAGCAGATACGAACGAAGAAGAAAAAGACCATATGCCCCAGCTTGGTAAACGGAATCGCCACCAGCATCAGCTCGCCGCAAAGCACGTGCAGCGTGACGATCGTGTGGTAATTGAACCACTGGTGATAGGCGATGAAGCCGGTCAGGAACGGGGCCGCCGTGATCGCCAGCACCAGGTAGTCGCTGGGCATGGAGATCGCCCGCACCCGCGGCAGCACCAACCGACGCATCAAGAAGAAAAACGCCCCGGCCAGCACGATCACGGTCATCACGTCGATCAGGCCGTCCGGAAGGCTGAAGAAGCAAAAGCCCCACGATGTCAGGCGCCTTGTCGTCTCGTACAACAGCAAGTTGTGGGCCAGTGTCAAGACCGGCACGGCAAACAGGAGCAGGTGAAAAATCAGCGACACGACCGCCATCACCGGATGTTGGCCCAGCAGGCTGTTTTGCAGGAAGATCACCGGCCGCAGCTTCCGCTCTTCCGGCGAATCCTCACGAATGCCGCCGGTGGGGCAGAATTCTCGGGGCTTTTTTTTGGTCAGCTTGAAGAACTCGACGATCCGATAGCCGACGCCTCCGCAGAACACGATCACAGCGACCCACATCAAAGGACCACGTGCCAACTCATACATCAGCGGGGATCTCCCAAACGGGGGGCCACAGTTCCTTCAAAGGCGGTGCAGCCGCAGGGCGCGGCGACACAATATCGGCCAGGATGAGATTCCTGCACCGACGAGCATAGACCTAATTTAACACAGCGGCCACCGCCCAGCAAGGACGCCCAAGAGAACTGCAAAGTGTGCGGGAGCCCGAAAAACTGCGAAGTTGTTTCCGGACAGGCCCGTACGCTGCCGTTCGGCAATTGTGAGGCCTACCGACAGAACTCCAGCGACATGAACACGCCCTCGTAGACGGCACTGTCGCCGCTGTCGATGGTAGCCGTGCCTGCCAGCGGATCGGAGACGGCGATCTGATCGGCCGCTTCGGCAATTCCGTCGAGCCACATCAGTTGATAGCCGGCCCGAAACGCCACGCCCTCACAGAGGCAGTAGATCGCCGAAACCCCCAACTCGCCCACGAACGCAGTCGTGCCGTCGCCGGCACGGGAGTCGAAGTCGGCGCCGGCCGTCTGCCGGATTGCCACGCTGTTGGCGGCGTGGTTGCCGAAGATACCGGCCTTGAGCGTGGCGTCGATCCCCAACTGTCCTCGGGTCAACAGGCGGCCGTCGGCCCCGATCTGAAAGCCGTACAGATCGTTGACGGCCTCGATCCGGTTGGTGGCCAGATTGACACCCGGGCCGATGTCCTGCACGATGGTCAGCCGTTCGTCGAGTTCCAGGAAGCGAAAGCCGCCGAAGACCGTCAGCCAGCCGTCGCCGACCGGACGCCGCAGATTCAACTCTACGCCGTCGAGATGCGAGATGTAGACGGCCGAGAGCTCGCTGGGCGTTCCGGTCACCCCGAACGACGTGGCGTATTGCACGGCCGAGCCGTCGGCCGAGATGAACGGCGAATGGCTGGAGTCCCAGCCGTCGACGCGG
Organism: uncultured Planctomycetaceae bacterium; assembly: GCA_964472545.1. Classification (GTDB taxonomy): domain Bacteria; phylum Planctomycetota; class Planctomycetia; order Pirellulales; family Thermoguttaceae; genus CAYYNP01. Next base: position 13,683 of record CAYYNP010000172.1, read on the forward strand.
AAGTAGCGGGCCTGAAACTCGAAGTCGGAACCACGCACGTGGCTGCGAAACAGGCTCAACTCGAAGCCGCCGCGGAAGGCAAAGTCGAACGCATCGGCGTCGATCTGCGGCGAGCCACCGGGCGCCAGGCTATTGGTCACCAAAACGGGATGTTGCGGCGTGGAACGTTCCATCAGCAGCGCCCCGGCGGTGATCGACCACGTCGGACACCAGCACGGGTCGCATGCCGAGCAGCCGCCGTCGCAGCAACCCATGGCTGCATCCGGCGTCGGCTTCAGGCTGTCCGACAGTTCGAGTTCGAGATCCTCCGCCGGCATGGGGGCCACGTCGAGGACCGACGATTCGGGCCCCTCCTGGGCAGCCGCACGTCCGCCGAAGTAGAACGCCGCTAGAACCACTACAAACGTCAACCCGGGCCGATTCTTCATGGTATCATCTCCCTGCCGTGAGTAACGAGGATCTTCCGTAGGACCGCTGACTTCCTAAGCACTCCTACGACAAGATCGACCGGGCGACGCCGTCAATTTCGATCATTCGCGTGAGGCCTTACAGCGGTGAGAATCGGTTCGACCGGAACAGGACGAACAGGCCGCGTGAACCGATCGCTACGCGGTCCAGGTGTGTTCGGTCGTGCCGCGCATGCGGCACGTTTCCATCCTGCCGGCCGTAGTGGAGAATCGGGAGATGCCGGTTCTGCAGGTTATTCGCCGGAGTCGACCTCCGCGGCCGCGGGACGGTCTTTTCGCGACCGCCGAAACGCGGTATGCTCTGACGTGAATGGTTGCCGGATCCGCCCCAAACCCGCAAGCCGTACGACGCTCATGGACGATCTAGCGAAGCTGATTGAGACACTGCAGTGCATTGAGGCCCTCTACGCAGGCGCCACCACGCCGGGTGAGCGCGAGGCTGCCGGGAATGCGCGAGACCGGATAACTGCCCGGCTGGAAAGCGTGCAGCAGTCCGATCCTCCCGTGGAATACAAGTTCACGCTGTCGGACATGTGGTCTCGAAAGCTCTTCGTGGCCCTGCTGCGCCGTTACGGTATTTCCCCGTTTCGCTATCATCGGCAGAGATACACGACCGTCATGGCCAGGGTCTCGGTCAGTTTTGTGGATGAGACTCTATGGCCGGAGTTCCAGAAGCTTGACGATACGCTGCGGTCCTATCTCGATGACGTCACCGATCGGGTCATCTCCCAGGGCCTACATGCCGACAACTCCGAATTGGAGATCCGGCAGCCACTGATCGGCAGCGAGGAAACGAACGCTGTAGCAGAACGCTAGCAGCCCGTTGAAGAAGTGCAGATCCCGGGAATCGCGTGTGCCACTGCCTCGCAGAAGCAGTGTCTTCTGCGGGATTTGGCGAGGCACTGCTTCTGCGAAGCAGTGGCACACACTTCTTCAACGGGCTGCTAGCCGTCAATCTTCCCCGTACCACTGCTGCAAGACCTGCATCCATTGCTGGGGGCTGGCGATGGTGGCGAAGGCGTCGCGGACCGTCTCCGCCGCGGGATGCAGCCGGGAGTATTTGATGCCGAACTTCCGCATGTGCCGGCAGCAGCGGTCGGCGCCGTAGGTGGCCTCGGCCAGGCGGTAATGCTCTGCGAGCACTTCGCGCTGTTCGCCAAGACTCGCCTCCGGCAGCGGCAAACCGGCGGCCAGGGCACGCGCTTGGCGGAAGATCCAAGGGTTGCCGATCGCGCCACGGGCGGCCGTCACGCCGTCGACGCCCGTTTCGGCGATCATCCGCAGGCAGTCCTCGGCGGTGAACAGGTCGCCGCTGCCGAGCACGGTCTTCTCGCCGGCGTGTCGCTTCAGCTCTCGCAGGAACTCCCACGATGACGTGCCGTCGTAGCGCTGCCGGACCGTGCGCCCGTGTACGGCAATCGCGGCTACGCCCAGGCGAAACGCGCCGTCGAAGATCGTGAAGAAATTGTCGCGGCTCTGGCTGCTGTCGTCCAAGCCGCGCCGCAGCTTGACCGTCACCGGCACCTCAGGCGGCACGGCGTCGCGCACCCGGGCCACGATCGCCAGGGCCGTCTCGGGCTCACCCAGCAGGTAGCCGCCGCGTTGTTTGCCGAGCACCTTCTTCACCGGGCAGGCAAAGTTCAAGTCGACGACGTCGAAGCCGGCCTCGACCATCTTCTTCGCCGCGGTGGCCATCGGCGCCGGCGACGCGCCCATGATCTGGCCGCCGCAGGGATGTTCCTCGTCGGTCACACGGATGTATCGGACCGCCTTGCGGCCTTTGGTCACGTTGAGAATGAAGCCGTCCAGCAGCACTTCGCCGAGCGTATACGGCGCGCCCAAGCGCCGCGCGATCACCCGCATCGGCCAATCGCTGTAGCCGGCCAACGCCGCCTGGACGACCGGGAAATCGATCACCAGCGGACCGATACGCAACTCGGGCAGCGGTTGCGTCACGCCGTCACCACGTTCGCAGGCTCGCGCCCCTCGAAAAATGCACACAGATTCTCTACCGCCCCCTCGGCCATGTTGATCAGGGCGTCTTCGGTGTAGGCACCCATGTGCGGCGTGAGCACGACGTTGTCGAGACCCTCAAAAGGCGACGGGTCGGGCGGCTCCTCCGCGTGGGCGTCGAGCCCGGCCCCGCCGATCTGGCCTTCGCGGAGTGCCTCGAGCAACGCCGCCTGGTCGATCACCTCGCCCCGGGCCGTGTTGACGACGATCGCCGTCGGTTTCATCTGAGCGAACCGCTCGCGGTTGATGAACCCCCGCGTTTGTTCGTTGGCCGGCAAGTGCAGCGAGATGAAATCGGCCGCCGCGAGCAGCTCTTCGAGCGAAACCAACTCGACGCCGGCCGCCTCGGCTGCCGCGGCGTCCAACAGCGGGTCGACCGCCAACACGCGGCAGCGGAACCCTCGTACCCGGTCGGCCACCCGGCTGCCGATCCGCCCGAACCCGATCAGCCCCACCGTCTTTTCGGCCAGCGACGTGCCGTACATGTTCTCCCAGCGCCCGTCGCGCACACAGCGGTCGGCCGCGGGGATCTTCCGGGCCACGGCCAGCATCAACGCCACGGCCAAATCGGCCACCGAATCGCTATTGGCCACCGGCGTATTGGTCACCGTCGCGCCGACCTCTGCGGCCGCGGCCAGATCGACCCGATCGATGCCGGCCCCGTAGCGGGCGATGATCTTCAGCTTCGGCGCTTGGCGGATCACGTCGGCCGTGAAATGGTCCAGCCCCGCAATGCAGCCGTCGCACTCGGCCAGCCGCTCGACGAGTTCCTCCGGCGTCATCGGCCGGCCCAGGTCGTTGGGCCGGACGTCGTAGCCCTTCGACAGCAAAGTCTCCAGCGGGGCCTTGATCTTCTTCCCAAACGACGTCGAAGTGATCAGAATAGTGGGCATAGAGAGCGGTTCCGGGCGTTGGCGTTCGATGGCTGTGATGTTGGGTGGCTGGTACGCTGGGTGGCTGGGGTCGAACCACGAGGAACGAGTGGTGAGCCCCCAGTGGATAGAGACTTCGGGCAATACTGCCTGGGGGCTCGGTGCTCGTCCCTCGCACCTCGACCCCAGCCACCCACTTACCGTGTGCAAACTTTGGATCCAACCACAATCGACGCCCCATCATAATGCCCACCTCTCGCACGGACAAGTCGCCCATGCAACAGACCGAACTAGACGCCTGGCTCATGCGACGCGCGTTGGAACTCGCCCAGCGTGGCCAAGGGGCCGTCGAGCCGAATCCGATGGTCGGGTGTGTGATTGCCCGAGGGGCCGAGATCATCGCCGAAGGCTGGCATCGGGCCTTTGGCGGGCCGCATGCCGAGATCGAGGCCCTGCGGATGGCCGGCGCTCGGGCCGCCGGCGCGACGCTCTACGTTACGCTCGAGCCCTGCTGCCATCACGGCAAGACCCCGCCGTGCAGCGAGGCCGTCGTTGACTCGGCCGTGACGCGCGTCGTCATTGCGCAACGCGACCCCTTCCCGAAGGTCGACGGCGGCGGCATCACGCAGTTGCAGGCTGCCGGATTGGACGTCGCAGTGGGCGTGCTCGAAGACGACGCCCGGCGCATCAACGCCCCCTACCTGAAACTGGTCGAAACCGGCCGGCCGTGGATCATTTCCAAGTGGGCCATGACGCTCGACGGCAAGATCGCCACCCACACCGGCTCCAGTCAGTGGATCTCCGGCGAAGCATCGCGGGCGATCGTCCACCAGTTGCGCGGCCGGGTCGACGCCGTGTTGGTCGGCCGCGAAACGGCCCGGCTCGACGATCCGCAACTGACGGCCCGGCCGCCGGGACCGCGCACGGCACTGCGCGTGGTGGCCGACACCCAGGCGTCGCTCAGCCTCGAAAGTCAACTGGTCCGCACGGCCGGCGACGTGCCCGTGTTGGTGGCCGTGGGCAACACGGCCGACGAAGCACGGCGGCAGCAACTGACCGATGCAGGCTGCGAGGTCTTTGCCTGCCCCGGCGACACGCGCGCCGAACGGCTCGACGCCCTGTTCGTGGAACTCGGCCGGCGAAGGGCAACCAACGTGCTGGTCGAAGGCGGCGGCCGCTTGTTGGGCAGCCTGTTGGATGCCAACGCGATCGACGAGGTCCACGTCTTCATCGCCCCGAAACTCGTCGGCGGCCACACGGCTGCCGGTCCGGTGGCCGGAGAGGGCATTCCGCAGATGGCCGACGCGCTGCGTCTCGACCGGCCCGTTTGGCAGGACGTTGACGGTGACCTCTACCTCCATGGGTGGGTAGCCTAGCTGAGTTTGCGAGAATCTCGCGACAGATGAGGTATCATCGCAGGGAGAAACTGTGGATTCCCACGGACTCGGCAGTACAAAGGCCACCGTTGCACGAAGATTCTCGGCTTTCTCGCGAATTGAGCTACGGGACGATGGGGAAGATTACCGTCCGGCCGGATAGCTGGCAGGAGAACTGCAAAGTGTGCGGGAGCCCGAAAAAGGGGACTGGCTCCGTCGACGATCGATGTGGCTGTAGGGATTCGCAGTGCCGACGGTGCCTGTCCCCTTTCTTCGGGCGGCGACATTGGGGCACCGTGGAAAAGGGGGACAGGCACCGAGCCGGGAAGTTCGTCGGCAGGTTCCGTGTTGATTCCGGCTCGGAGCCAGTCCTCTTTTTCCACTCCCGCGAATCGACTTTGCAGTTCTCCTGGGATAGCTGGCCGTGTGTCCGCAAAAATGGTACGTTAGCGATATCCTCCCCCATTGGGTTGGGGCGCGGACCACGGGCCTTTTTTACGCAAGGGACCTTATCTCATGGCGATCAACTTCAACTGTCCGAAATGCGGGCAATCGATATCGGCGGCGGCGGAGACGGCCGGCACGCAGACGGCGTGCCCGGGATGTGGAGAGTTGGTGCCGGTTCCGGCCGACCCCACCATGCAGCCTTGCCCGGTCTGTGGCAAGCAACTCCGGCTGTCGGAGAAGCTGCACGGCCGCCGGGTCCGCTGCAAGGCGTGTGAAACCGTGTTGCTGGTCTCGGCCGACCCGTGGGGCCTGACGGCCGCCGAAACGTCGCCGTCGGCCGCAGCGCCGGCCACGCCGGCACCGGCTGCACCGAAACCCGCCGCACCGAAGCCGGCTGCGCCGAAGGCGGCTGCGCCGAAGGCGCCCGAGACGCCCGCCGCCGGAGGTCCGCCGTCGATGCCCGCCGCCGGAGGCCCGCCCACAATGCCCGCCGCCGGAGGTCCGCCCGCGATGCCGGCCGCGGGTGGCCCGCCGTCGATGCCCGGGGCTGGAGGTGCCCCGCTTATCGATACCGGCCCGGAAGGTTCGAGCATTGCCGCCCGGGCGCGTCGCAAGACGCCCATGTGGCCCTTCATCGCCGGCGGAGCGGCAATCCTGGTGGCGGCCTTGGTGACAGTCGGCGCGGTGGTCTTGTTGGGCGGCGGCGGGATCGGCAAAGCCATCAATTACTTGCCCGACAACAGCGACTTCGTCGCCTCGATCGACGTCGATTCGCTGTTGGACAGCAAGATCTACAAGAAGATCAAAAAGGAGAACTCTGCTGCGATCGACCAGATTGAAGCGATGATAAAGGAGGGCGTAGGACTGTCTCCGGACGACGTCGACAGGGTCACGTTCGGCGGTAAGATGTCGGAGGAACCGATCGGTGTGGTCGAGTTGAACAAGTCCGTGGATCCGAAGGAGCTGACGGGCGACAACTTCAAGCCGGAGAAGCACAACGGAAAGACGATCTACCTGCCCGAGCTAGGCTTTGATTTCGCACTCTATTTTCCAGATGACAAGACCATGGTCCTCGGCGAGGCGGACGACATCAAGGCCATCCTCGACCGCGACGGCCCGCCGAAGCTCTCAGAGGAGTTCGAGGATCTCATCGGCGAGTTGAAGGGGGCTCCTGGACCCTGACGGCGGCCGCCGCGATGCCGACGGGAAGTTCCGGTATTCCGTCGGTGCCCGGCATGACGTCCCAGATGCGAGGCATGATGTCGATGGTCCCGTTGACAGGCATCAAGGGCGGCGCAATCAGCGTCGATGTGGGGTCCGACATCGACGTGCGGGCCAGCATGGTCTGCAGCGACACCGACACCGCCAAGAAAATGAAGAAGGATGCCGACGAGAGTTTGGAAGAGGCCAGGAAGGCCAGCAACCAGGAGATACCCCCGGGAATGCCGAAGGAAATGAGGAAGGAAATCGAGGAGCAGATGGAGACCATGCAGGACGTGCTCGACAGTATCGACATTTCCCGCTCCGGCGCCACGATCACCTTCGAAGTCACTATTGGCGAGAAGCTGATAGACATGATGATGGGTCAGATCACCAGGGGGATGTTCTAAGCCCCGCCGCGAAACGGCGGGTGGCGAGGCGGGTGGCCGAACCCGGGGAAACACCAACGTCCCGTCTTCCGATACACCGCGGCGCTCCGTTGCACCCACCTGCTGCCGACATCCTTCGATGAGTGATCGAGAGTCGATACCGCTTTCCGATTATCGCGAGTACCCTCCGCAGGAGATGCAGCGGCGGGCGGCGGAAATGCTCGCCGAGATGCGGCGGCGGCGCTCCGTGCGGCAGTTCGCCGACAGGCCGGTCCCGCGCGGGGTGATCGAGGATTGTCTGCGCTGTGCCGGCACCGCGCCGAGCGGGGCCAATCGACAGCCGTGGCATTTCGTGGCGATCGAAGAGACGGACGTCAAGAGGCAGATCCGTCAAGCGGCCGAAGCGGCGGAACGGGAGTTCTACCAGCGCCGGGCGCCCGAGGAATGGCTCAGCGCCTTGGCCCCTCTGGGCACGGGCCCGCAAAAGCCGTTTCTGCAAGACGCACCGTGGCTGATCGCCGTTTTCGTGCAACACTACGGCCTGGCCCCGGACGGCACCAAGACGAAGCACTACTTTCCCAAGGAGTCGGTCGGCATCGCCACGGGTCTGTTGATCGCCGCCCTGCACCACGCCGGGCTGGCCACGTTGCCTTACACGCCCAGCCCGATGGGCTTCTTGAACGAGATCCTCGCCCGGCCGGAAAACGAGCGTCCGATGATGATCCTGGTAACCGGCTACCCGGCCGCCGACGCACGGGTGCCGCCCATCGACAAGAGTGTGCTGGAGGAGTTCGTTACGTTTCGC
>CAYYNP010000173.1:0-21114 GCA_964472545.1 uncultured Planctomycetaceae bacterium
AGCAGCCCGGACAACTCCCCGTCGGACAACTCCCCGTCGGACAACTCCCCGTCGGCCGACGCGCCCGCAACATCGTAAGCCACCGGCGGCACACACCACGTTTCCCCCTTCCGAAGGAGACCAGAAATGCGACTCTCCCATGCGCTGTTCTTGTTTGTCTCTGTTGCCACGTTCGTCACGATCGCCGGCGCCGAAGAGCCCACACACCGGGCGCTCTCCGCCGTGCCGTTTGCCGACGTGAAAGTGCAAGACGAATTCTGGGCCCCGCGGATCAAGACCAATCGCGAGAAATCGGTACCGCACAACTTCACTTGGTGCGAGCAGACCGGACGCTTCAGCAACTTTGCCAAGGCCGGCGGCCTGATGGACGGCAAGTTCGAGGGCATCTACTTCAACGACTCCGACGTCTACAAGGTGCTCGAAGGGGCCGCCTACTCGCTGGCCGATTTTCCCGACGAGAAGCTCGACAAGATGACCGACGAGGTGATCGCCAAGATCGCCGCCGCCCAGCAGGACAACGGATATCTCAACTCGTATTACACGCTCGTCGAGCCGGACAAGAAGTGGACCAACCTTCGCGTGCGGCACGAACTTTATTGTGCGGGGCATCTGATCGAAGGGGCCGTGGCCCATTTCCAGGCGACCGGCAAGCGATCGCTATTGGACGTGGCGATCCGCTTCGCCGACCGCATCGACGAGATCTTCGGCCCCGACAAACGCCACGACGTGCCCGGCCACGAGGAACTCGAACTGGCCCTGGTCAAGCTCTATCAGATCACCGGTGAAGACCGCTACATGGACCTGGCCAAGTTCTTCATCGACGTCCGTGGCGACAAGTCGAAGCGGGCGGAAGTCTACGGCGAATACTGCCAAGACCACGTGCCCGTGCGACAGCAGAGCGAGATCGTCGGCCACGCGGTTCGGGCGATGTATCTCTACTCCGGCGTGGCCGACGTGGCCGGCTATACCGGCGAAAAGGAACTGATCGAAGCCATGGACCGGCTTTGGCAGAGCGTCGTGCTGCGGAAGATGTACGTCACCGGCGGCATCGGCGTGCAGCATCACGGCGAAGGCTTCAGTGCCGACTACAATCTGCCCAACGCGGCCGCCTATTGTGAAACCTGCGCGGCCATCGGTATGGTGCTCTGGAACCATCGGCTGAACCTGATGCACGGCGACTCGAAGTACGCCGACGTCGTCGAGCGGGCCATGTTCAACGGCGCCCTCTCGGGCATCGACCTAAGCGGCGAGAAGTTCTTTTACGTCAACCCGCTGGCCAGCGACGGGGGGCATCATCGCCAGCCGTTTTTTGGGTGTGCGTGCTGCCCGACCAACGTGGTCCGATTCGTCCCGTCGGTGCCGGGCTACGTCTACGCCGAGGGCAAGCACGGGATTCACGTCAACCTTTACGTCGCCGGCACGGCGAAGATCGTCTCGCCGCGTGGCACGCCGATCACGCTCACGCAAGCAACCCGCTACCCGTTCGACGGCAAGGTACGGCTGACGGTCGACGTGCCCAAGAAGCGCACCGGCTGGTTCCAGATCCGGCTGCGGATCCCCGGCTGGTGTGAAAATGCCAAAGTGTCGCTCAACGGTAAGTCGATCGACGAGCCGCAGATGATGGACGGCTACGCCGTGTTGTGCCGATACTGGGATCCCGGCGACGTGATCGAGTTGGACCTGCCGATGGAAGTGCGCCGGATCGAGGCCCATCCGAAGGTCGAGGCCGACGCCGGACGCGTGGCATTGCAACGCGGCCCGCTAGTCTACTGCTTCGAGGCGGTCGACAATCCCGGCGGTGTACACAACATCATTCTGCCGCACGACCCGAAGTTCACCACCGAACACCGCGGCGACTTGCTCGGCGGCGTAACCGTCGTCAAGTGTGCCGATCGCCGCGGTCGGGAACTCACCGCGATCCCGTACTATGCCTGGGATCATCGCGAGCCGGGCGCCATGGCCGTTTGGGTTCGTCAGGACGGCAAGTCGCGCGAGGCCGACCCCGACGATCCGGCCTGGAACGAGAAGCTCTACCGGCCGCTCGATCTGGAGACGCTCGGCCCCTCGGCGCCGCTGACGATGATGGATCTCGCCACACCCTCGGCGTCGCACTGCAACGCCAGCGACAGCGTGCAAGCGATCGCAGGCCCCGGCGATCCGGCCAGCTCGAACGACCACAGCGTCGCCCGGCTGACCTTCTGGGACCATCGCGGCACGAAGGAGTGGGTGCAATACACATTCGACGAGCCGGAGAAGGTCTCGGCGGCGGAAGTCTACTGGTTCGACGACACCGGCCGCGGCAATTGCCGGGTACCCAAGTCCTGGCGACTCCTCTACCGCGACGGCGACCAGTTCAAGCCCGTCGCCGGTGCGTCATCGTTCGGCGTCGACCGCGACAAGTACAACCGCGTCGAGTTCACGCCGGCCGAGACCACGGCGCTGCGGATCGAGATCGAACTCCAGCCCGAGGTCTCCGGCGGGATACTGCGGTGGAAAGTGGTCGAGCCGTAGTCGGCACTGGGACGTTCGGCCGGCATACAGACGAGACTGGCGGGAAGAGACAAAGACGGGATTACAGGATCAACAGGATCACGAAGTGACATCGTGGCAGATATCCGGTCGATCCTGTCATCGTGTCGAAATGGCATGTCGTGCCATCGAAAACGCTGCCTTGGGCGTTCCACAGACGCGAATTGAGAGCGCTCCGTATGACTGAAGATCCCCGTTGCGTGAACCTGCAGTTGGACAGCCGTAGCTCAGCGACGATCCATGTCGTTCCGCTTGAGGACCACCGATACAGAATCGTCGATCCCCTGATAGCGATGGTCTCCGAGACCATCGGCTATGGCGATATCATTGAAGCGGATGCTGGTGATGACGACAAGCTCGTCGTTCGCCGGGTCGTCGAGAACGGCGACTTCAAGACCTTCGAATTCTGTCTTCCCGAGGGTTGGGCCGATCTGCCTGCCATCCAAGCAGTCCTCGCGAGGGCGCAGCGTCTTGGTGGCGATTGGGCAGGTGTCTTTGGCGGCATCCTGATGATCTCGCTGCCCTCAGAGGTAGACCACGATCCGTCCAAGGACATTCTCGCCGCCTACGAATCAGGCTAGCTGAGGCCGTGGCGGGGTAGCCGGCAAGTTGCGCAAACTCTGCGGTTTGTGCCCGCCGTGTCGAATCCTCTGCGGCCCGTCGACCGATGATGATACGAATTCCGCACCCCAGGAGACCGCTCATGCAGGCCGGCAGCGCCCCGTCCGTTAGTGCCATGGTGATCGAGACCGCCGTTGAGTTGGGGGCAACGAACCCCGAGAGTGCCAGGACCACGATGATCACCAGGGGCGGATTCTGCATCGGCCGCCGATATCGCTTCGATCGCGTGGTGGCCATCTGGCTGCTGGACGACGGTGTGGTTCGCTTCTACGGCGAAGACCACGACCTGCTGAAGACCCTGCCCATCCGGCGGTGAGTCAACGCGCGGAACGCGGCGGCCGAGGCGGCCTGGTGAGTTGCTTCAGCTTCGCGTAGACCACCGGATCGTCGGCCGCGCCGTGGAACTGAAGCGGGAAGTACTGGTTCACCTTCTTCAGCATCAGGCCGTACGACGTGCCGTTGGCCACGCACAACGCCGCCGCGCGGGCGGCATCCTCTCCCGTCTTGTCGTCCTCGTTGCAGACGATCGGCTTGCCGTACTCTTTCAAGGCATTGATCCGTGCCGGGATGTCGTCGAGGTTGGTGCCGTTGAAATGGACCAGGATGAAGTCGGCCGCCTTGGCGAGTTCATCCGGGAACCGCCCGTGGCCTAAGCCGCTGACCGAAACGAGCAGTTCCGGCGCGCGCTGCTTGGCCAGCCGGATAAGTTCGAGTTGACCTCCGACGGTCTTCAACGAGCGATGGTCGAAGCCGCCGTGGTCGAATTCGTTGGCAATCTCCAGCACCACGTTGCGAAAACCGCAGCGGCGAATCCAGTCGACCACGTTGATCAGCCCGCGGCGCACGGCCTGCTCGTCGGTGAGTACCTGGTCTTGCCGCTGGTAGTAGCAGCCGAGAATCACCACGACGCCGTGTCGGTCGCAGGCCTCGATCACCCGTCGTACGCGGGCCAGATACGACATGCGCAACGAACCGTCCGGCGCGAAGGCAGAATTCAAGGCACCTTCGTATCCCGGCATGCCGCCCTGCAGGCCGATTGTAAACGCGCGGACGCCGTGGGCCGCGTAGTCGGGGATCTGGGCGAGGAAGCGCCGGGTGTTGGCCTCCGCATCGAACTGCGGCTTGTGCCGATCCTCGAAGACCGCATTGACCATCCGCACGTTGATCAGCAGGCCTTCGGCGGGTGTGCCGGCGTACGTTACTTTGCCACCGATGTGCCATCGCCCGTTGCGGATTGTGACGCCCTCGGCAGCCCCGGCAGTGCTAGCCGCCGCCAATAGCAGTAGCAGGAGAACGGCCGATCGTCGGAAGTTCGGCCTGCGCTTTGTGAATCGTCTGGCGTCGGTCATGGAGCTACTCCTTCGTCGTTCTTTCTTTGACGAACTCCAACGCAGCGAGATAGGCTGCGTCGATACGCCGCGGATCGCCGCCGCCGAGGCCGTGTTCGCCGCCGGGAATGGAAATCAACCGATGTTCGACGCCGTGCTTCTCGAGTTGCCGGGCCATCATCGCCGACTGCTCGTACGGCACGTCGGTATCCTCCGTGCCGTGAATCAGCAGCGTTGGCGGGTAATCGCGCGTCACGTTTCGCACCGGCATGAAGGGCACGAACCTCTCCGCCTCGGCGTGCGGATCCCAACCGGAGACGGCCTTCGGCCATTCGCCCCGTTGCCGGCAAAACTGATAGAACGCCCCGCCGTTGCCTTTGCGATGGCGCGAATCGGCAAGAGGCCGGCCGGCGACTTGTCGGTAGGCTTCTTCCCGGCTAAGTTTGCTGTGCTGATGGCGCGGATGGGGGCTGGGCTTGCTGTACCAATCGCCGATCAGGTCCCCGTATCCCCAAAACGCCACCAATGCCGCCGGACGCGGTTTGACGCGGTAGCCGGCCGTAAGCGTGAGATAGCCGCCGGCGGAACCGCCCATCACGGCGATCCTCGACGTATCGACTCGCAGCCGCTTCTCACCTTCGGCTCGCAACCAGCGGAAGGCGTCCTCGAGATCCTCGATAATCGCCGGCAGCTTGCTCTCGGGCGCCAAGCGGTAGTCGATCGAGACAACGGCAAAACCTCCCTCCAGCAACATCGTCAGCGCCCGACGGTTGATCCCTTCGCGATGCCCCATGATCAGCGCGCCGCCGTGAATCCACACGACCAGCGGGCGAACGGTCCGATCGTCCGCTCTAATCAGGTCCAGTTTGATCTCGAGGTCGCCAACCGTCTTGTAGGTGAACGTCTCGACGCGAATCGCGCTCTCGGTCTGGGCGCGTGCCGAGTGCAGTGTTGCGAAGACCGCGAGCGCTGCACACACGAGCAATCGCTCGAGGTGATGAGGAGATCGTCTGGGAGTTGGCGTACCTTGCATTGTTCCCTCCGGTTGGACTACAAGAGAGTGATCGTTCGTTGCTCAGCTATTGTAGGCATCTCGCTCCGCGAGATGCAACCGAGCAGCACACCACACAACACGCGGCAGTGCAGCGATCTAAGATAGGAGCGAAGGGCATCTCGCAGAGCGAGATGCCTACTTTGCCGGCTTCCGCCACTCGGCAGCCAGCCAGAGGATCAGTGTCCCGTCGCGGCTACCGGTCAAGGCGCTCTGGCCGTCGGGCGAGAAGGCGACCGTGGTCACCTCTTGCGTATGGGCCTTGAGCGTGAGGATCTCCTTGCCCGTCGAGGTGTCCCAGATCTTCGCCGTGTGGTCCTGGCTGCCGGTGATAGCTCGGGTGCCGTCGGGCGAGAAGGCCGCGGACGTGACCGCCGACGTGTGACCTTGCAGCGCGATGCCGATCGGCCGGCCGTCTAAGGCGTTCCAGAGCCTGGCGGTGTTGTCCTCGCCGGCGGTGATGACCTTGCTGCCGTCGGCCGAGAAGGCCGCGTGAAGCACTGCCTGACCGTGTCCGGTCAATACGTGGACCTCGTCGCCCGTTTCGACGTTGAAGATCCGTGCCGTTCGGTCGGCAGAAGCGGTGAGCACGTGTTTCCCGCCCGCAGAGAAGGCGACGCAGTGGACTGCGGCCGTGTGGTCGCCGAAGGTTCGCAACAACTCGCCGGTGGCCGCGTCCCACAGCCGGACCGTGGCATCGTCGCTGGCGGTCAGCGCCGTGGCGCCGTCGGGTGAAAAGACGGCGTCGGTGACGAAACCCGTGTGCCCACCCTCGAGCTTCAACTCCGCCAGGCCGGTTTCGACGTTCCAGATCCGGGCCGACCCGTCCCAACTGCCGGTGATCACCCGTTTGCCGTCGGGCGAGAAATTGGCCGAGGCCACCGCGCCGTGCGGCGCGAAACGCATCAGCTCGGTCCCGTCGGCGTCCCACAGCCGAGCGTCGTTGCCGCCGGCGGAGAGGATACGATTGCCGTCGGGTGCGAAACGGGCCGTCCATGCCTTGCCGCGGTCGCCGGACAGATCGATCAGCGGTCGGGCAGCGACGGCCGTTTCCGGCTCGGCGGCCACGTCGACGACGCTCACCACGTCGTCCGCCGTGGTAATCAGCGCCCGGCGTCCGTCGGGCGAAAACGCCAAGCCGGTGACCATTTGCTCGGTCGTGACCAGCGGCCGGATGAGACGCCCGTCGTCGACGTTCCACAGCCGGATCGTCTTGTCGGCACAGGCGGTCAGGGCATGCTGCCCGTCGCGGGAAACGGCTAGCCCGGTCACCGCGTTGGGGTGTTTCAGGATCGCGTCGGTTAGCTCTTCGCCCGTCTCCACGTCCCATTGGCCGACCGTGTTGTCGAGGCTGGCCGTCAGCACGCGTTGGCCGTTGGGCGGGAACGCAGCGGCGGTGACGCCGCGCGAGTGGGTCTCGCTGCGCCATTTCAACTCCGCCGTCCGGGCGTTGAACAGCAGGCAGTCGCCCTTGGCGTCGGCGGTGAGCAACCACTTGTCTTGTGGCGAGACGGCCACCGCGGAGACTTCCTCGGTGTGGCCTTCGAGCGTCTGGAGCAGTTGGCCGTTGCGGGCGTCCCAGAGTTGGGCCGTTTTGCGGTCGCTGCCGGTGAGGATCCGGGTGCCGTCGTGAAATAGCGTCGCGGCGGCCTTGGAGCCGGTGCCGTCGAGCAGCAGCAATTGCGTGCCGGTCGTCAGATCCCAGATCCGCGTGGTATTGTCGCCGGCGGCGGTGAGGATCGTCTTGCCGTCGGGGAAGAACAACGCGGCCGAAGCGAGGAACTTGTGCCCCTCGCGGAAATGACGGATCGGCCGGCCGGTGGCGAAGTCCCACGTCCGGGCCGTGCGATCTCGGCTTGCCGAGACGACTTGTCTGCCGTCGCGAGAGAAGGCCGCCGAATAGACCGCGTCCTCGTGTCCGTGCAGCACGCGGCCGCCGAACACGCGAACCTCTTCGTAGCCGGCGACGTTCCAGAGTTTGGCGTGGTGGTCGTGTGCGGCCGAGAGGATTCCCTCGCCATCGGGAAGGAACCGACAGGCGCGCACCCGCCCGGCGTGTCCGCGGAGCGTCTTGATCGGCTGATGCGTCTGCACGCCCCAGATCCGTACGGTGTTGTCGTTGCCGCCGCTGAGCAGCAAGGTTCCGTCGGCGGAGAAGCCAACGGTTCGCACGGCCGCCGTATGCCCGTCGAAGGCATCGAAGATCAACGCCGCGGGCTCCGTGTCGGCGAAGAGCGTGTCGAAATCGAAGTCCTTCACGTCCGCGGGCTTCCAGAGCAAGACGCGATTATCGTATCCGGCGGTGGCCACGTATTGCCCATCGGGGGAGAACGCCGCCACGTAGACCGGCCCGCTGTGTCCGCGGAACGGGGGGCCGGGCTCGCCCGTTTCGACCGACCAGACGATCGCGAAACCGTCCTGACTGGCGGTCACGATTCGCTTTTCATCCGGCGAAAAGGCCGCCGAATGGACCCACCAGTCATGGCCGTGAAAGACCTTGGAGGAGCCGTCGGCCAAGTCGAACAGCCGGGCCGTGTTGTCGTAGGAGCCGGTCAGCAATTGCCGCGCGTCGCGGGAATAGGCAACCGAGAGCACGGCGTCGAGGTGTCCGGTGAGCGTTTGGGCAAGCTTGCCGGTCGCCACGTCAAAGATCTTCACATAGCCGTCCCGGTCGTTGCTACCGACGGTCAACTGCTTGCCGTTGGGGGAAAAGGCCAACGCAAAGACGTGCTCTGCGCCGACGTCGAGCGGCGGCAGCGCCTGACCCGATGCGACCTCGAACAACCGCACGGTACCTCCCCAGCCGCCAATGGCCAGCCGTGAGCCGTCGGCCGAAAGCGCCATCGCGTCGAGCGGTTGTTTGCCGTTGAAGGTGCGGATCTCCTGCGTACAGAGGTGCATCAGGCGGCCCCATTCCCAGTTGCGCAGGTAGCCCGGACAGGCGTTCAACAGCGCGATCGCTCCGTCAAACGCGTTCTCGTCGATCTTTGCGGCGGCCAGCCCGATGCGTGCGATGTAGGCCCCGTATTCCTCTTGCTTGCGGGCGTCGATGGCCACTTGCTCGGCCGTTTCGGCGACCTTCTGGGCGTCTTCGGCCTTGCCTTGGGCGATCTCCGCGTCCTTTCGAGCCTCTACCGCGGCGGCCTTTTCGGTCTCGGCAATCGCCCGCTGCCCCTCGGCAATTCCCTTCTGATCCTCGGCTTCGATCCGCCGGTCTTCGGCGACGCCTTCGGCCGTACGGGCGCGTTCGGCTTCGGCTCGAATCAGGAAGAACGCCACCGTGACCACGACCAACACGGTGAGCACCAGCACGGCCCCGATCCACTTGGCTGCTTTGAGCCGCTGTTGCCGGGCGTCGCGTTCCCGTTGGGCCTCGCGCAATTGGGCGATCAACTCGGCGTGGTCGGAGTCCTCGGTGTCTAGCAGCGAGAGGCCCAGGTCGAAGTCGCTCTTGTTCAGCGCGCTGGTGGCGTAGGCCATGGCGGCCCGGGAAACGCCCGACTTCGCCTTGGCATTTCCGTCCCAGAGCTCGACCGCCTCCTGAAACCCGAACAGCGCCCGGGAGTACGTCTCGTAGTCGTCGTTCTTTTCTGCCCGCTGGAGGTCCTCTTCCGCCCGCGTCGAGAGCAGGATGCTCTCGGAGTGCGACTGATACGCCCGGATGGCGTCTTGGAACTCGCCCACGCCGGCGTAACGATCCCGCCGCTTGGTGGCCATCGCCTTGCGGGCGACGTCCATCAACTCACCGGTGACCTCAGTGGGGCGGATCTCGTTCTTGGCGGCCGCCAGCAGGCACTGGACCACGTTGCGGCCGGTGTGCGGCGGCCTGCCGGTGAGGATTTCGTATAGGATGGCGCCCAGCAGATAGACGTCGCTGGCCGTGCCGATCCGATCGACCGGCCCGGAGGCCATTTCCGGCGCCATATAGGCCGGCGTGCCGCCCATGCCTATCGTCCCGCGCGACGCGCGCAGCGAAACGGCCAACCCCCAGTCCATCAGCAGCACCTCACCGAAGTCGCCGAGCATCACGTTCTCGGGCTTCAGGTCGCGATGCACCACGCGGCGGGAATGGGCAAACGCCACGGCGTCGGCCACGCGCATCAGGATGTCGAGGTTTTCGGTATGCGTCTTGCGCACGAGGACCACGTTCCAGGGCGTGCCCTTGACGCGCTTCATCGAGTAGAACAGCGCCCCCGACTCGCTCTTGCCGAGGTTGTAGATCGGCACGATGTTGGGGTGCTCGAGATCGCCGGTAACCACGGCCTCGGAGAGGAACTTGCCGCGCTCGTCGCGGTCGCCGGCGGCCGTGCTCTTAAGCATCTTGATGGCGACGGTGCGGTCGATCGCCGACTGCCGGGCGGCGTAGACGACGCCCATGCCGCCTTCGCCGAGTTGATCGAGCAGCAAGTAATCGGCCCCGGTCGTGCTCTCTTCCTTGGCCTTGCGAAGGCTCTGCGACTGGATCACCAGATCGGATTCGTTCCTCGAGGAACCTTGCTTCGCCTTGATCGAGGTCGACGGGGCCGTCTCCGAGAACGACGTGCCCGACCACAGTAGCGAAATCTGTTCGATAGCGCCGGGGGTGGGCTGGCCCGATTCGAGCGTCTTGGCCAGATGGTGATCGTCGGCCGTTCCCGCTCCGGGGTCGACCGGTTGCCCGGCGGCCTCCATCGTCTTGGCGAGTTGCCGGTCGTCGGTCGTCGGAGAGCCCTTGTCGCCGAGCGCGGAGATGCCGTCGACTTCAAGCGTCTGGGCCAATTGACGGTCGTCGGTGGTCTTCTTTCCCTCCTTCTCGCTGTCTTTGGGAAGCACCGGCTGCGTGCTCGCCTCGATCGTTTGGGCCAACTCGCGGTCGTCGGTGGTTTGACGGTCGTCGCCCTCGGCCGGCGGGGCCTCGTCGCCCGAGGAGGAAGGGCCGGGGACGCTTGCCGACTCGATCGTCTCGGCCAGGCGACGATCGTTGTCGGCGGCCGTTGTGTCGTCGGGCTTCTCGGGCCGCGGGGCGTCGGCGACGGTTTGGTCGGTTGCCGTCGGCTTTGCTTGCCCGGCCGCCTGTTTCCGGGAGAGTTTGCGACGGCACTTCGGGCATCGCCGCTTGCGCACGTTGGCTTTGGAAAGGGTGGCCTGACAGAATGGACAAATCGGCATGACTATCCTCGATACACGGTGTCTGCGCGCCGGAATCTCCGTCGCCGACGACTACCTCCGCAAACGCCGCCGCAGTCGGGCGGCTTTCGTGAACGATCTGTGGTGAGCATCCTCCATGGCCCCGTCGACCGACCTCTTCCATCGCCCCCAAGCGAGCCCGGCCACCAAGCCCCCGCCGGCTACCGTCGCCGCGGTCAACGCAGGATAATCCTGCGCCGCCGTGTCGCTTGCATCGCCCGTCTGTTCGTCGGCCGCTCGTGGTGTTTCGCCAGGGGATTCCGCCGGCGGCGCGTCGGGCTTCGACACGATCTGCTCTTCGGCACGCTCTAACATACCCCAGACGGTGTCTCGCAACGACCCCCCAGCAACCACCATGCGGCGCGATAGGGGCGGCCGACCCGCATCGGGCGTGGCGTGGGGGGAATCGCCGCCGGAATCGCCGCCGGAATCGCCGCTGGAATTGCCACCGGAATTGTCGCTGGAATCGTCGACCGCCGGCAAGGGGCTCTCGGGAGCGGCGTCCGGGATGACCGGATTCGAGCCCCGTCCCGGCTCGCGGATTGGATCGCCGAACGTGTCGCCTGACTTGTAGAACTCCATCAACAACCGGCGTGGGAAGCCGACTTCCTTCAGGTAAATGCGGTAGAGCCCGTTAGGCAAACCCTTACGCCGAAAACGCTCGAACAGCGCCTTGGTATCGGCCATCGCGTCCTCGGGCAACTCATGACGCGTGCCTTCCTGGCCGTCGGGCCCCACGCGGACGATGTACAGCAGCCGCTCCTCCTCGGCCACCGTTTCGCTCGGCGGCCGGAGGTACTCGAGCTGTGCCGGCGGCTGAGGCAAGGCGGCGCGCGTGGGGGGCGGCACGACGATCGGTTCCGGGATGATGATCTCCGGTGTTTCGTCGGCCTTCATCGGAATGCCTACCCCGCCAAACTGCTCGCCGGAGACCCGCGTGGTCACCGAAGAATCGACCGCGTTGAGATTCACCGCTCGGACGTCGTCGAGCGCGATGCGCGCGTCGTTGAGCACCTCGACCGTGGCCGTGACTTCCGAAACCACGGTGATCAAGTGGTCGACCGGGTAGTTTCGGGTAATCTCCAAGGTGGCCGGGCCCGTGCTGCCGCCGGGTGTGATCGTGGGCGTGCCGGAGCCGTCTTCGGCGACGTGCAGCGTGGCCGCCGCGCCCGCGTGCAGCCCCGTGATAATGCTGGTGATGCCGTCGTCCCAAACGACGATTACCGTAAAGTTGGCCCCTTGCTCGAGGTTGTCGCCCTCGCTCTCGATGCCGCCGACCGTGCCGGCCAACTCCTGGACTCGGTCGCCGGGAACGATCACCTTGCCCGGATTGGCCTCGTCGATTCGCAACAGCGGCGGGGCGTTGCTGGCCTTGCCGGTGAGGCTCTCCAGCACGGCGTGGTTCTCGATCACAAACGTAGCGCCGGCGTCGGCCAGCAGCGTACCGGTGGTCAATTCCGACGTGCCCGGCGGCAGAGAGGCGACGTTGCGAATCTCGACGTTGCCCACCGCGTCGAGTTGAACCGTACCGGTTGCGCGAATCGGGCCCTCGTCGGTGACGAGGTTTCCGGCCGACGCGAGTTGCAGCGTGCCGACGTCCGCGGCCACCAACAGCGTGTCGGAGTCCTCCGTCACGGCGACGTCGCCACCGACCAGCGCCAGACGGCCGAAGTTCGTCGTCTCGCCCGGCAGATCGCCGAGTGTGATGGGGTTGGCGCCCGCGTTGAAGGCGGCCAAACCGGCCACCTCCACGACGGCGGAATCGGTGATTGCCCCGGCGGAATCAAGGCTGAAGTCGTCGGCATCGACCCCGTCGAGCAGGGTCGACGAATCCTCGACGATCACGACGTCGGTGCTCTGCACCACGAGACTGCCGAAGGCGATCGCGTCGGCCGCGCCGCCGACACCCAGCGTAATGCCACCCGCCGAACGTAGCGTGGCGGTGCCGCCGATCTCGACGGTTGCCGTCGAGGCATTGGTGATCGCGCCGTTGCCCGAGGTGACCGATAACGCCCCCGGCGCACTCAAGTTGGCCACCGTGACGTCCTCATCGGCAGTCAGTTCGATGCCCGGGCCGGCGGTGGCGATCGATGCGCCGTTGAGCATCGTCAGCGCTCCGCTGCTGCCGTCGGCGCCGCCGTCGGCGTCGGCCCGCACGATGACCGGCCCGAGGGTCGAGACGATTCGGCCGGTTGTGGTGAACGTCACGTCATCGTCGGCCGCGAGATTGACGGCGCCGGTTGCCGATGCGGCGGTGACGGTTTCGGCGATCGTGAGACTGCCGGTTGCGTGGACGTCGACGGCGGCGTCGGTTCGGATGCCCTGCGTGGCCGGGTCGACGTTACCGACCGTCAGATCGCCCGTGTTCTCGACGAAGACACCGCCCGAGCCGCCGTCGGCCTCCAGGTTTGCCAGCCGCGTTTCGATCGTGGCGGCCGGTCCGGGGGCACCCACGCCGAAGGCCGCGGCCAATACGGCGCCGGCCCCGCGGACGTCGTCGCCGGTGGTTGCGTTGGCATCGATAATCCGCCCGCCTTCGGCTTTGACCGAGACGTTAGCGGCCACGCCGCCGGTGCCGGCGGTCAGCAGCCCCAGCGCCACGTCGCCTCCCGCACTGCTGACGTCGATTGTTCCCGCGTGCGTATCGACAAGTTGAAACGTCCGCAGGCCGGCGCCGGAGGTGCCGGTCAACGTGACGTCGCCGCTTACGGTGGCGTCGACGAGCGCGACGGTCACCGGACGATCGGCGGCGAGTCCGTTGGGGGCGGCGGCCGTGTTCAGCACGTTCAGCGCGATCCCACCCTCGCGGCTGACGGCCGAGGCAATCCGGTTGACGTTCACGTCGAGCGTGCCACCCGGCCCACCGCCGACGCCCAGAGTGGCCGACAGCATCGTCTCGTTGCCTACCACGTCTGCCGCCGCATCGTTCGTATCGTCGAGAATGCGGCCGGCCTCGGCCGTGACCGAGACATTGGCTGCCACGCCGCCGGTTCCGGCGGTTAGCAACCCCAGGGCCAGATCGCCGGCCGTGCTGAGAACGTCGATGCTCCCCGCGTGTGTGTCGACCAGAGTGAACGTTCGCAGCCCGCCGCCCGATGTGCCGGTGAGCACAACGTCGCCGGTGTTGGTGGCGTCGAGCAGATCGACGACCACCGCATGATCGGCGGCCAGCCCGTTGGCGGCTGCCGGACTGCCGAGCAGATTGACCGCAATCCCACCGTCCTGGCTGGTGACTGTGGTGAGGCGATTGACGTTGACGTCGAGTGAGCCGGCGGCCGTTTGTCCGATACCCAGGGCTGCCGAAAGCGAGGCGGAATCTCCGATAGCATCGGCTGCGTCGTCGGGCCCGTCGGCGTCGACGATCTGTCCGCCGTCCGCATGGACCGCGATCGCCCCCGGTACGCCGCCGGTTCCGGCGGTCAGCAGCCCCAACGCCAGGTTGCCCGCGGTGCTGCCGACGTCGATGCCGCCTTGGTGCGTATCGACCAGTCGGTAGGTCCGCGTGCCGGCGCCGGCGGTTGCAGTGAGCGTCACGTTGCCGCTTGCAGAGGCGTCGATCAGGTCGACCACGACGCTGTGGTCGGCAATCAGCCCATTGGGGCCGGCGGCTTCGCCCAGCAGGTTCACGGCAACACCCCCGTGTGGGCTGGCTGCCGAGACGAGCCGGTTGACGTTCAGGTCGAGCGAGCCGCCGACCCCGGGGCCGATGCCCGTGGCGGCCGAAAGCCGAGCCTCGTTGCCCACCACGTCTGCTTCGTTGTTGGCCGGATCGGCGTCGAGGATGGCGCCGGCGGCCGTGACCGAGACGTTGCGTGCCACACCGCCGGTACCCGCAGTGAGAAGCCCTACGGCGACGTCGCCGACGGAACTGTTGACGTCGATGTTGCCCGTATGCGTGTCGACGAGTTCGTAAGTCCGCAATCCGCTGCCGCCGGTGGCCGTCAATCGCACGTCGCCCGTAGCGGCGGCGTCGGCCGAGGCCACGGTGACGTCGTGGGTCCCAAGCAGGTTCAACGCGATTCCGCCGTCGCGGCTTGCGGCCGAGTCGAGCCGGTTGACGTCCAGATCGAGCGAGCCGCCCGGACCGAGTCCGATGCCGTCTCGGGCAGCCAACGTAGCCACGTCGCCAATCAGATCCGCCACGTCGTTGGTGGGAGCGGCGTCGAGTAATTGGCCGGCGGCGGCAGTCGCGTTAATTCGATCGAGCGTTCCGCCCGTGCCGGCTGCGATCAGTCCAAGTGCCAGGTCGCCGGCGTCACTGCGGACGTCGACGGCCCCGTTGTTCGTGTCGACAAGCGTGAACATCCGCGTGCCGAAGCCGACCCTACCGCTCAGCCATACGTCACCGCTGACGGTGGCGTCGACGCGGTCGACCGTCACGCCGCCGTTGTCGGCGTCTTGCAGATCGATCGCGATTCCGCCGGTTGCCGACGTCGCGCTGCTGAGCGTGGCGACGTCGAGTTTCAACGGAGTGCCGGGCAGCCCGATGCCCGTCTGGGCGGTCAACTTGGCCGAGTTGCCCGCGAGGATTCCGTTTCCGCCAATCAATGCGGAGGCGTCCGCCGCAATCGCCCGGGCGGAGACCACGTGCCCGTCCACGACGACGTCCCGCACAGCCGTCAACTTCACGTCGGCGTTGGCGTTAGTCGTTTCCAGTGATCCCGGCGTTGCCCCTTGGCCGACGCGAACGTCGCGTCCGGCGACCGCTTCGATATGCCCCGGCACGGCCGCGTTCGCCGCGGTCGTCACGTCGGCCGACACGATCACGTCGCGGTCGGCGGAGAGCGTGTAGTTGCCGGCGATGGTCTGATCGGCCGTGACGAGCGTGTCGGGATTTCCGCCGCGAAGGACAATCTGGCCCTGCCCGACGTCGAGCATGCCCCGCAATTCGGCCCCGTGCTGAAACGCGCTTCCGCCCGATCCACCCCGGGTGGAGACGATGGCAAACGGTTCCACCAGCAGATTGCCGCTGGATGCCAACCGGACGTCGCCGCCGGGCGAGCCGCCAACCGCGCCGCCGGGGCCGCGTCCGCTGAACACTCTGGTGATTGCCCCGGGGCCGCCGCTTCCGGCGATCGTCAGCGTGCCGGAAAGCACCTCGACGTCGATGTTCCCGCCGGCCGTAGAAACTGACGCGACGCCGTCGACCGCATCGAGCCGCAGGTCGCCCGTGTTTCGCAGAATCACGTGATCCGCAGGGCCGCTGCCGGCCTCGATGGCCAATGTGGCGACGCGAGTCTCGAGTGGATCGTGGGCCGGATTGACCGGGGCCACGTCATAGACTCCGACGCTGCCGGCCGCCTTCAACAGCAGACTGCCGGCAGTTACGTCGTCCGCCGGTCCGTTGGCGTCGACGATGCTGCCGGTCGAGTCGAGCGTGACAATCCCGGCGGGCGTGGAGATCTGCTCGACGATGGCCAGGTCGCCGGTTGCCGCAACGTCGATCGCAGCGCCGTTGGCACTGATGCCGGTCAATGGCACGCCGCCGGTGGTGATCCCACCGATGGTCAGCCCGCCCGCGTTGTCCAGCACCAACCCGCCGCTGCCGCCGTCGGCCTCGAGTCGCGTGACGGACGTTTCCAGGCGTCCGTGGCCGGATATGCCGATCCCGGCTGCCGCGGCCATGACAAGATCCTCGGCGGTCACGTTGTTGGTCGGCACGGCCGCCGCGTCGTTGCCGTCGATGATCTCTCCCGCCGATACAAGCGTGACCGTACCGCCGACCGCCGTCAACGGGCCGCCGAGCGTTACGTGGGCGTCGGTGGCCCCGTGCGTCCGCAGGTCGATCCCCGCCGGCGTGTCGGCCGCGATCGCGTGACGCACCGTCACGGCGCCTTCGGCGTCCGCGTCGAAGGCGTCGGCCGACCATACGCCGCCGGTCTCAAGCGTGTTGCCGGCACCAATCACGGCCAGCTTGGCCGTGCCGGTGTTGGCAGTGAGGGTGGCCGTCAGCGAGGTGGCGTTTTCGACGTCCAGCCCCGCCGTACCGCCGGCGTCGGCGATCAGCGTTGCCACGGCGGTTTCCAATGCGCCTCCCGTGCTCCGCCCGATCGATCCGTTCGGTGCGTTAAGCGTGGCCGTTCCGGCCGTGGCCTCGACGTTCACCACCCCCGGCGTATCACCGGCATCGGAGACGTCGCCGTTTGCACTGACGACCGACACGGCGGCGGGCGTGCCGTTTGCCGTGACTAGTCGTCCGATGCGAATCTCGCCGTCGGCCGACAGCGCGATCGGGCCGCTGTCGGCATCGACTGCGGCACTCTCGTCCATCAGCAGCGAACCGCCGGCTCCACCTCCACTGCCGTCGGCGTCGGCGGTTACGACGATGGGCCCCGTGAGGCTGTCGATCCGTCCGTCCGTTTGGAATGCGACGTCGTTGTCGGCGCGGAGCAGCACCTGGCCGCCGTCGGTCTGCACGCCGTCGCTGACGACAATGTTCGCCGCCGGTCCGTTGGCATTTAGCGTGACGCTACCGGCCCCGGCCGCCGAAATCGCCGTGGCCGTGCCCGGCGCGTCGACGGTGATCGTTCCGTTGGCGACAAGTTCGACGTTGCCGCCGGCGGCTTGCACGGCGCGGACGACCGTAACGCCGTCGGCCTCCACCACGCGTACGTCGCCGCCACCCACGTTGTCGACGTCGAGGGCGGCCACGTGCGTTTCGATCGGATCGAGCGATCCGATGCCCGTGGCCGTGTCGGCGACGAGCGTACCGTTGGGGGCGTCGACGTCGACGGCCGCGTCTCCGCCGTCGATCAGGCCGCCGGACGTACTGGTGATCGAAAGGGTCGCGTTTCCGGTGCCGGTGGTCGTTACGCCGGCCAAGGTCACGTCGCCGTCGGCCCGAAGGTCGATCGTTCCATCACCCGCGTCGATCAGCGACCCATCGGCCATGTGGATCAAACCGCCAAGATCGGCGGCAACGCCCGCGTCGAGGTCGGCTTCGACACGCACGGTGGCCGTCGTTGGGGCCCAGATACGTCCGGCAGCCGAAAAGCTCACGTCGTCGGCCGCCAGCACGTCGACGGCGCCGGTTTCGGTGGTCACCAACGCGTTGATTGCCACGTCGCTCTCGGGCCCTTCGGCACGCAGCGTGGCCTTGCCCGATCCATCCGCCGAAACCGCCTCGTCAACGGTAATCGTCCCCGCTCGGGCAACCACCGTCGCATCGTTGTCGTTCGTCGTGGTGATACCCGTCAATCCGCCGACCTTGGCAATCGTCAGATCGTGCTGAACTCCGTCGATCTGTTCGAGGAACATATCGCCTCCGGAGGCCGGCCCGGCAAGGCGCGCCGCCAGCAGGGCGACGTCGATCTCGACCGGATCGGCCGCCGTGCCAATGGCCTCGACGGCGTAGATCGCCAGCCTTCCGCTGCCCGGCGTGGTTGCGGTGAGCACGCCCGCCGCCGGCGCAGTGATGCTCTGGCCCGCCGCCAAGAAGATCTCGCCGGTGGCGGTGCTGACGTGCGCCCGGATCTCGACGTCGCTGGTGATCCCCTTGGCGACCAGCGAGACTTCGCCGGCGCCGTCGGCAACAACCGGCCGGGCGACGGTCAGCGTGCCGTCGAGCGTCTGGAGGTCGACGCTGCGGCCGTTGGTTGTGGCAATGCCCGACTGGCCGTCGACTTCCGTAATCGTTAGTGCATCTTGCTCGACGACGAAGATATCGCCGGTGGCAGCCGGAGCGTCCAAAACGGCCGAGAGATTCGACACGTCGGTGAGGAGTCGCTCGCCGATCACGCCGATGCCCCGGCCGGCGGTCAGACGCAACGAACCGCCTGCGATCAAAGTCCCGTCGGTCTGGGTGATCGCGTCGTCGGCGTCGACGGCAATCGTACTATTGCTGCCGACGCCGGTCAGATTGGCGCCGACGTGGATGCTGCCGCCGCCTGTCGCCGTCAGCGTAATCCGTCCGCTGCCGCCGGCGGTGATCGGCTGGGCCACGGTCAGATTGCCGTCGACGGTGAGGCCGACGTCGCTGGCGGTCGTGGTGATTCCGGACAGCCCATCGACGGTTCCGACGGTCAGGCCGGCGCCCACGTCGGCCAGGAAGATATCGCCGGCTACGTTGCTGCGTGCGGCCAGGCTCGTCGCGTCGATCGAGACGCGCGCCGCGGCCGACCCGATCGAGTTGTCGACCTCGAGCGCCAAGTTCTCCACGACGATCGTGTTGCCCGCGGCGGTCGTGTCGAGACTGCCCGACGAGTCGATCCGCAGCGTGTCGAGGAACATCGGCGTCATATCGGCCGAGAGCGTGACGTCGCCGGCAAAACGGTCGCCGATTTGGACCACGTCGCCGGTCACGACGCGATCGAGTTCCGCGTCGGTGATCGCCAGCCGGCCGGGCGTGTCGGACCCCAGATCGATCGCCCGGGCACCGTCCGCTTGATCGGCCGGGCGGATGGTCACACGGCCGTTACCGGCGTCGATCAGCGCGGTCGTGGCGACGTCGATCACCAGATCGTCGGCGTTGATTTCGATCGCACCGCCGCCGGAGAGGATGCGTCCCGCGTCTGCTGCTCCGCCGCTGCCGGTCAGTGTCAACCGCCCGGTGTCGCCCGTGCCGGTGGTGAGGGTGACGTTGCCGCCGAAAGTCTCCACGCGGTCGCCAATCCGAATCGCGCGGCCGGCCGTCATGGCGATCGTCCCGCTGCCGGAGAGAACGTCGCCGAACGAGCCGAGGGTGACAAGGTCGCTAGCCGATCCGCCGGCCGTGAGCGATACGTAGCCAGCGCCGTTGGCCGACACGTTTTGCCGTACGGTCAACGTGCCGCCTTGCGTGACGACGGTCGCGTCGTTGTCGTTTCGCGTGGTGATCCCGCGGAGCCCGCCGGCCGTGCCGATCGTCAGATCGCCCTGAACGCCGTCGACCTGGTTCAGATGAATATCGCCGGCGGTGGTCGTTCCGGCGATGCGTGCGGCCAGCACGGCCACGTCGACGTCGATCGGTTGGGCCAATGTGCCGACGGCGTCCACGGCATACAGCCCCAGCGAACCGGTGCCGTCGACGGTGGCGGCGATTCGGCCGCTGCCGTCGGCAACGATGCTACGCCCGGCGGTGATGAAGATCTCGCCGCTTCCCGTGCGCACGTCGGCGTTCAGCGCGAAATCGCTGAGAGCACCCTTGGCCGTCAAGGTCACGTTGCCGGCGCCGGCCGCGGCAATGGACTGCGAAACGTCGAGCGTGCCGGCTTCGGCCTGAAGCCAAACGTGGCCGTCGGCCGTGGTCGAAACTCCCGACTGTCCGTCGACCGTGGCCACGCGAAGCCCGCCGCGTTCGAGAATGAAGACGTCGCCGGTGGCCGCCGGATCCGTCAACACGGCGGAGAGATCGCTCACCTCGGTGCGAATCGGCGTGCCGCTGACACCGATCGCGTGGTCGGCCGTCATCGCGAGGTGCTCGACGGCGATCGTGTTTGTCTGGTTGGTGTTGGCGATCTCTTCCGACGACACGAGGTGCAGGGTGTCGAAGTTGGCCGGATCGACGTTCGTGCTGAGTTCGATTTGCCCGGTCAGCGCGTCGCCGATCTGCACAACGCCCGCAGTAGTAATGCGGTCGAGTTCGGCGTCGGCGATGCCCAGGCTGCCGGCCGCGTCCGTGCCCAGGTCAATTCCCCGTCCTCCGTCGACCGCCGTGGCCGGGCGGATGACGACGCGGCCCGACGTGCCGGCACCGTCGGCGTTGATCGAGCCGTCCAGGGCCAAGTCGGCGGCCACGAGGGTAACGTCGCCGCCGGCCGTGCTGAGATGGCCGAGCGTGACGGTTCCCGTGCCGTCGGCCGCTCCGACGGGACTCGCCGGCGAATCGGCTTCGAGATGGACGGCCGCGCCGGCGGTGGCGACGGTGTTCGCCGCGTTCTCGAACGTGATATGCCGGCCGGCTTGCAGAGTGAGCGATCCGCCGGCGGTCAGGTTGGCCATATCCAGCCGGCCGTCGTCGGTCAGATCGCGCAGGATGACGTCGCGTTGGGCCCGAATTACGACGTTGCCGGTGAGGTCCTCCAGGGCCGTTTCGGAGATCATGAAATCGGTGGTCGCCGAACCGTCAGTGAAGCGGATCACGCCGTCGATCAACTCGACGTCGTCGCCGACGATCGTGCCGTTGGCGATGATTACGTCGCGGGGATCGAGCAGGAGGCTTCCCGCGGTGCCGCGAGTCGCGGTCACGTCGACCTGACCGTCGAAAGCCAGATGCTTCCGGCCGGAAACTTCGACGAAACCGCCGTCGCCGGCCTGCGGCCCGCCGCGTGCCTCGACGCGGCCTTGGAACCAGGTCACCTTGTCGGCCCAGACGACCACGCGTCCGGCGTTGCCGCTGCTCAGGGCGTTGGCGCAAACGGCCGTGTTCGGACCGAGGAACGTATACGCCGTGTAGTGTTTCAACTCAAATGGCACAAAGTGGAGGGTAGGTGACGATCTCCT
>CAYYNP010000174.1:0-21095 GCA_964472545.1 uncultured Planctomycetaceae bacterium
AGCCGCCCCCACCCCCTCTCGCCAACATCCAAGACGCAACAACGCAACCGGCTCCAGTTGCGGTTACCGTTGTCCACCCAAATCAGCCACGACCACCCCACCATAGGCTCCCGCGACCGCCCTTTTTTAACAGTCGTTCTTGACTTTTTCATTAAACGATAATAGGATTCAATCGCGATAAAGAACTAGGGCGAGATCGCTGGAGGGCTATAGACGGAAGCATGAAGGGAGTGAAAAGAAAATGAGCACCGCGACGATCACCACCGTAAGCGAACACATGTTGACCGATCCCGTGACCGTCCACCCGGAGACCGACATCCGTGAGGCGGTCGGTGCATTGCGAAAGCACCGGATTTCCGGGACCGGCGTTGTCGACGACCAGCAAGAGTTGGTCGGGTTTCTTTCCGAGAAGGACTGCCTGGAGGCCTTCCTCAACTCGGAGTATCACGAATCGCCCACCGCCTTGGTTCGCGATCTGATGTCGCCGGACGTAGCCACGGTCGATCCGGAAACGGATATCCTCAGCGCCGCCAAGCTATTCGTTCAAAAGGGATTTCACTGCTTGCCCGTCCTCGAGCACGGCCGCCTGGTCGGGCTGATCCGCCGGCACGACGTCATCGGGGCGATTCAGGCGATGCGCTAGGGCCCCCGATTGGCTATACTGCAACGGCACACGGAACCGGGAGGAGTCTATGTCGTTGCCAAAAAAAAAGACGCGCGTTTTGCCGACGGCGATTGTCGCTGCGCTGTGTTGGGTCGTGGCCTTTGATCCGGGGACGGCCATGTCGGACCATCCGTTTCCGCGCCGCGTAAAGGTCGACCCCTTGCCCGACGGCCTGGTGTGGGTGAATACGGCCAAGCCGCCGAAGTTGGAGGACTTCCGCGGCAAGTTCGTGCGCTTGGACTTCTGGACCTATTGCTGCATCAACTGCATGCACACGCTGCCGGAGTTGAAGAAGCTCGAACGCGCGTATCCGAACAATCTGGTGGTGATCGGCGTCCATTCGGCCAAGTTTGCCACCGAAGAACACGCCAAGAACGTGGCCGAGGCGGTCGAGCGCTACAAGATCGAACATCCGGTAGTCAACGACCCCAAACACCTGCTCTGGGACCGCTTCACCGTACGATCGTGGCCCACGTTGATCTTGATCGATCCACGTGGAGAGGCCGTTTGGGGAAAGCCGGGCGAATCGACGTTCGAGGAACTCGACGCGGTGATGAAACGGGGCCTGCCCTTCTATCGCCGCCACAATCTGCTCGACGAGAAGCCGTTGCGGCTGGACCTGACGGGCCGCCGGCCGGCCGATTCGCCGCTCTGGTTTCCCGGCAAGGTGCTGGCCGACGAGACCGGCCAGCGACTGTTCATCGCCGATAGCGGCCACAATCGCATCGTGGTGGCACGCCCCGACGGCAGCGTGTTGGCAACCATCGGCGCGGGCACTGCCGGACGCACCGACGGCGACTACGCCACGGCCGAATTCAACGCCCCACAAGGTATGGCGTTGCATGGCCAGATGCTCTACGTCGCCGACACCGAGAACCACCTGATTCGCCGCGTCGATCTTAAGCGGCAACAAGTTCAGACCGTTGCCGGAACCGGCACGCAACTCCGCGGCTTCTGGCAGCGTGAGTCGAGACTGCCGGCTACACGAACCGCGATCGCCAGCCCTTGGGCGCTGTGGATCCACGGCGACGAGATGTTCGTTGCTATGGCCGGGCCACACCAGATTTGGCGGATGTGGCTCACTCGGGATCGGATCGCCCCCTACGCCGGCAACCGCCGCGAAGACATCGTCGACGGGCCGTTGCTGCCACAGCAGCCCTATCAACTCGGCTTTTCGTCGTTTGCCCAGCCCAGCGGGCTGGCTTCCGACGGCACGCGGCTGTTTGTGGCCGATAGCGAAGGCAGTTCGATCCGTTCCGTCCCGTTGGACGGCCAAGGCCGCGTGACCACGTTGGTGGGTACTTCGAGGCTGCCGGCTGCCCGGCTGTTTACCTTCGGCGACGTCGACGGCCCGGCGGCCAAGGTGCGCTTGCAGCATCCGCTGGGCGTCCATTTCTACGACGGGAAGCTCTACGTTGCCGACACGTACAACAACAAGATCAAGGTGATCAATCCGCGCACCGGCACCACGCAAACGCTGGCCGGCACCGGCGAAGCCGGCGCCAACGACAGCGACGACGGCCTGGCGGCCACGTTCGACGAGCCTTGCGGCCTCTGCGCCGCCGGCGGCAAGCTCTACGTGGCCGACACGAACAACCACGCCCTGCGGGTGATCGACTTGCAGGACGGCAATCGCGTCTCGACACTGACGCTCCCGCGGCTGAAGGGCGAGTAGGGGCTCGGGATTGGGACCTCAAAGCTGGGCATCGGGACGTCGAAGTTGGGCGTTGGGCGCCGGGCTTGCCCGTAGCTGGACTCGCAAGACTTCAGCCGCGGCGGGGTATTCTGCGACTTTCTTGCGTCGTCGTACTCCTCGAATCCTCATATCCCGCACGACCGCACCTGGAGTTCGCCGCAGGCGCGTCGGCCGCGACCTATCCTTGACCGGGGTTGTGGAGGTTCACATCCCCCGACGGCGTCAAAGAAATACGCCTGTCTGTCGGCAGTGGGGCGCAGGATTGCGACTGCGCGGGAACCATGAAACGTATCAGCACGAGATTCCTCATCATCGTCGGCGTGTTTGCCGCGGCCTTTTCAGGTTTCTTGTTCCTGCAAACGTGGATTTCCACTCGCCGGCACCTGGAGGAGATGACGGCCCGCGAGGGCGCGTTGGCGCTGGAGTTCGACCTGGCCATCCGCAAGTACGTCGCCGAGCACATCCGCCCGGAGATGGAACGTCGCGCGGGGCAAGAAGAGTTTATTCCGGAGACGATGTCGACCTCGTTCGTAGCGCGCAGCGTGTTCGACGAAGTCCGCCGTAAGTTTCCCGACTACGTGATCAAGTTCTCCTCGGACAATCCACGAAACCCGGCCAACACCGCGGGGCCGGAGGAACTCGAGGTGATCAACTTTTTCCGCAGCCATCCGGAGGCCGACCGTTGGGTCGGCCGGATCGACATCGACGGCAAGGAGTACCTGGCCCACTTCAGCCCGCGGCGGATGAAGGCGAGTTGCCTGCGGTGTCACGGGAATCCGGAAGACGCGCCGGCCTTGATGCTCGAGCGTTACGGCCGCACGGCCGGCTTTCACCGTACCGTCGGCGACGTGATCGCTACCGACACGGTGGCCATTCCGATGGACCACGTCGACGCCGCGCTCTCGTCGCAGGCGAGCCGGCAGTTGGCGGCGGTGGCCGTGGGGATCTCGCTGTTGTTCGGCTCCATTCTCTTCGTCTTTCGGCGTCTGGTCAGCCGGCGGCTGGCCAAGCTCACGCGGCACTTCAAGCGGGCGGCACAGCAGACGGACGAAACGCCGATCGACCCGGTCAACGTTGACGGCAGCGACGAGATCGGCGTGCTGGCCGAGAGCTTCAACGCCATGGCGTCGAGAATCCGGACACTTCACGGCACGCTGGAGAGGCGGGTCGAGGAACGAACCGCCGAGTTGGCCCGATCGAAGGAGAAATACGTCGCCGTGGCAAATCTCACCGGCGATATCATCGTGACCGTCGACGGCGACGGGCGTTGGACGTTTCTCAACGACGGGGCCTGCGAGTTCTGGGGACGTGGGCGAGAGGACCTCTTGGGTACGCACTTCTCCGACTACTTGCACCCCGACGACGCCGAAGCAACCAATCGAGCCTTGCAGCGAATGTCCCAATCGCGTCGGCCGCTGCGGGGATTGCGAAACCGCCAGAGGGCGCCGTCGGGCTGGAGGATGATCGAGTGGAACTGCGCTCCGATAATCGACGAAGCGGGCGCGACCGTCGGGATTCAAGCGACCGGCCGGGACATCACCGACCAGGAACAGGCCGAGGAGGCGCTGCGGGAGAGCGAGCAACAATTCCGCGCCCTCTACGAATCGTCGAGCGACGCGGTGATGCTGCTCGACGAGAAGGGCTTCTTCGACTGCAACGACGCCACGTTGAAGGTCTTTGCGTGTCCCAGCAAAGAGACGTTCTGCAGCATGCATCCGGGCGACCTCTCGCCGCCAAAGCAGCCCGGGGGCGTCGATTCGCACACCCTGGCCAATCTGCGCATCGCCACCGCGTTCGAGCAAGGCAGCAACCGCTTCGACTGGATGCACCGGCGGGGCGACGGGAACGACTTCCCCGCCGAGGTGTTATTGAACTCTCTGGAGATGGGCGGCCGCAACGTCTTGCAGGCGGTCGTACGCGATATTTCCGCGCGCAAACAGGCCGAGCGCGATTTGCGCGATTACGCCGAGGCGCTGGCCTCTGCCAACGCAGCTTTGGAGGAATCGAACCAGGCCGCCGAGGCCGCCAATCGGGCCAAGAGCGAGTTCCTGGCCAACATGAGCCACGAGTTGCGCACGCCGATGACCTCGATCCTCGGGTTCTCCGACGTGCTGCTGGAGAGCCTCGAGCGCGAGGACGATATCGTCGCCGCCGACACGGTCAAGCGCAACGGCAACTACCTGCTGGAACTGATCAACGACATCCTCGACCTCTCGAAGATCGAGGCCGGCAAGTTCGACGTCCAGTCGATTGCCTGTTCGCCCACCGCGGTCGTGGCCGACGTCGCATCGTTGATGCGGGTGCGGGCGGATTCGAAGAACCTCCCATTGACGGTCGAGTACGCCGGGCCGATCCCCGAGACGATCCAATGCGATCCGACCCGGCTGCGCCAGGTGCTGATCAATCTGGTGGGCAACGCCGTGAAGTTCACCGAGACCGGAAGCGTACGGTTGGTAACGCGGCTCCTGCAAGAGCAGAGTGAGCCGCCCCGATTGCGATTCGACGTGATCGATACCGGTATCGGAATCGCGGCGGATCACATCCCCAAGCTGTTCCATCCCTTCATGCAGGCCGACTCCTCGACTTCGCGGAAGTTTGGCGGCACGGGCCTGGGGCTGACGATCAGCAAGCGGCTGGCGGAGATGCTCGGGGGCGACATCTCCGTCGACAGCGTGCGAGGACAAGGGAGCACGTTCGGCTTGACCGTGGCCACCGGCTCGCTCGACGGCGTGCGGCTGTTGGACCATCCGGCGGAGGCTGCCGTGCAGAAGCAACGGCCCCCGGACGACGACCCGATGCCCCAGGTTCGGCTCGACTGCCGCGTGCTCTTGGCCGAGGACGGCCCCGACAATCGGCGGTTGATTGCCTTCCTGTTGAAGAAGGCGGGAGCCGAAGTCGAGGTGGCCGAGAACGGGCAGATCGCCTGTGAGCACGTGTCGGCCGCCGAGCAGCAGGAACGCCCCTTCGACGTGATCGTGATGGATATTCAGATGCCCGTCATGGACGGCTTCGAGGCTACGCGGGCACTGCGCGACCGAGGATACGGCGGACCGATCCTGGCGCTGACGGCCAACGCTATGGTGGGCGATGACCAGCGCTGCCGCGAGGCCGGCTGCGACGACTACCTGGCCAAGCCGCTCGACCGGGACCGGTTCCTGCAAATGGTTGCCCACTACGCCCAACAGCAGCGCCCGCTGGAGACGGCCGGCGATTCATCGACTTTGCCCGTCACCGTACGACGGCTGGAAACTACGGAGACTCGAAGTGAAGATTAGACACAAATTGGCGATCGGATCGCTCGTGTTGTCGGTGCTGGTATGCACGATCGGCTTCTACGCCGTGGTGGTCAGCCGCCACGCCTTGCGGGGCCTGATCGAAGAGACCTCGCCGGAATTGGCGGCCGAGCTGATCGAGGGCGTCGATCGGGATATCGAATCGCGGGTGAAATACTGGCAGGTGTACGCGTCCGGACGGTCGCTGCAACGCGCGCTTCAGGCGTCGAACCGTGAGTTTGAGGAATTGCCCGATCTGCGGCGTCACATCCGGCAGATGGACGCCCGCTGGCGGGCCGCCGAAGCCGACGAAATCACCGACGAAATACGCAGCCTCATCGAGAGTGAAGTTTCGGACGAACTGCGTCGGCGGCTAGAGGCCCTCCAGCAACACCACAGCGTTCCCGTCTACGGTGAGGTGTTCGTCACCAACCGCTTCGGCGCCAACGTGGCCCAGACCGCGAAGACGTCCGATTATCGTCAGGACGACGAGGCGTGGTGGCAGCGGGCAATGAAAGAGGGCAACTACGTGGGAGAGGTGACGCACGACGAGAGCGCCGACGTCTACTCGATCGATATCTGCACGCGCGTCGACGACGACGCCGGTAATCCGATCGGCGTCATCAAGGCCGTGTTGAGTCTCGATACCGTCGTCTCCTTGCTGCAGCAGTGGATCTCTCACTCGCACTCCAATGCCGCGCAACAGGGCCGCCTGCACGCGCTGTATCTGTTGACCGCGGACCGGGACGTGATCTTCGACTCGGAAGGCGTGGGCACAGGAGCCACTCTCGACCGGCAATACGACCATAACTTGGGCAGGGCACTGCCCGGCCGGACCGTCACGTTCGACAAAGACGACGGCCATCTCCTGGCTGCCGCCGCGTTCTCCAAAGGGTACGGAGATTATGCCGGCCAGGGGTGGATCCTCGTCGTGGAGAACAACGCCCGGGAAGTCTACGCGCCGGTGGCCGCCCTGCAGAGCGAGATCCTCTGGATGTCGTTGATGATCGCGGTGGCCGTCTTCCTGGTGGCGGGCATCTTCTCGCTCTCGATCTCCCGTCGCATCAACAGTCTGCGGAGAGTCGCGATCGAGGTCGATCAAGGCAACTTGGACGTGCGCGTCGAGGATGGTTCGTCCGACGAAATCGGCGAACTGGCCGAGTCGATCAATCAAATGGCCGAGAGTCAGCAGGACGTTGCCCTGCGGGCGAACACGATCGCCGAAGGGGACTACTCGGCCGATATCATGCCGCGCGGCGACAACGACGAACTGGCCATTTCGATCAACCGCATGGTGGCCAGCCTGCGAGAGGTCGTCTCCCAGACGAACACCATCGCCGCCGGCGACTACTCGGCCCAGATCGCCCCGCGGGGCGAGAAGGACGAACTGGGGATCGCTCTGAACAAGATGACCGAGAGTCTGCGGAGCGCTTCCAACCAAAGCCAGAAGAACAGTTGGCTGAAGTCGGGCCAGGCGGAGCTCTCCGACAGGATGCGGGGAGAATTGGACCTGCCCACGCTCTCGAAGAACGTGGTGACCTTTCTGGCCAAGTACCTCGACGCCCAGGTCGGCGTGATGTACGTCGCCGACGAGAACCGGACGCAACGGCTCTCCGGCAGCTATGCCTTCACTCAACGCAATCGGCTGGCCTGCGAGTTCCGCCTCGGCGAAGGATTGGTAGGTCAAGCCGCGCTGGAGAAGGAGAGCATTTCGGTGTCCGAGTTGCCGGAGGACTACGTCACCGTAAACTCCGGCCTGGGCGACGCCGTCCCCCGCAACCTCCTGGCCACGCCGTTGATCCTCGACGAGGAAGTCATGGGCGTGCTGGAACTCGGCACGTTGAAGCCTTTCGACGACGTGCAGATCGAATTCCTCGAACTCGTCGCCGAAAACACCGCCATCGCGATCAACTCGGCCCAAGATCGCGAGAAGATGAACGAACTGCTGCTGCAATCGCGGCAGCAGGCCGAGGAACTGCAATCGCAACAAGAAGAGTTGAAGGCCTCGAACGAGGAACTCGAGGAGCAGACCCGGGCGCTGAAGCGATCGGAAGAAATGCTCAAGACCCAGAGCGAAGAACTCCAGGCCAGCAACGAGGAGTTGGAGGAGAAGTCGGAATACCTCCTGCGGCAGAAGGCCGACATCGAGCGGCAGAACCAGGCATTGGAAACCGCTCAGTGGGAGATCGAGCAGAAGGCCCGCGATCTGGAACTGGCCAGCAAGTACAAATCGGAATTCCTGGCCAACATGTCGCACGAACTGCGCACGCCGCTCAACAGCCTGTTGATTCTGGCCAAGGCGCTGGCCGGCAACGACGAGGGCAACCTGACCGAAGAACAGATCGAATCGGCCAAGGTGATCTACGACGGCGGAAAGGAATTGCTGAGCCTGATCAACGAAATCCTCGACCTCTCGAAGGTCGAAGCCGGCCGGCTCGGCGTGCATATCGACGATGTGCCGCTGGATTCGATTCGTGCCCGCATGCTGTCGCAGTTCACACCCGTCGCCGGCGAGAAGGGCTTGGAGTTCGAGGTCGAGATCGACGAGCGGCTGCCGGCGACGATCAAGACGGACGGACAGCGGGTCGAGCAAGTCCTCAAGAACCTGCTCTCCAACGCGATGAAGTTCACCTCGAGCGGATCGGTCAAACTCCGGCTGCGTCGTCCGGAACCCGACGTCCGTCTCCAACGCGACACCCTGTCTGCCGAGAGCACGATTGCGATGTCGGTCGTCGATACGGGCATCGGCATTCCGGAAGACAGGCAGCGGGCCATCTTCGAGGCCTTTCGCCAGGCCGACGGTTCGACCAGCCGGCGATACGGCGGGACCGGATTGGGGCTGACCATCTCCCGCGAGTTCGCCAAGCTGCTCGGCGGCGAAGTGCAATTGAGCAGCCGCGAGGGCGAAGGCAGCACCTTCGTCTTGTATCTGCCGCTAGAGCTTCAAGAAACGCAGCCCGCCGAGGAACCCGGGCAGCCGGCCGAGGCGAACGCCCAGCTCAAGAACGCCCAGCTCTCGAACGCCCAGCTCTCGAACGCCCAGCTCTCGAACGCCCAGCTCTCGAAGGCACCGCCCTTGAAGGCACCGCCCTTGAAGGCACCGCCCCTGAAGGCACCGCCCTCGAACGCACCGCCCTCGAACGCACCGCCCTCGAACGCACCGCCGCCCCAGAAGAACACCATCGACGCTGCCGCCGACGGCCCTGCGCCACGGCCCGCGGCGACCGTCGCCGAGTTCCTCGCCGACGACCGGCGGCAGATCGACTCCGAAGACAAGACGGTCTTGATCATCGAAGACGACCGCCGCTTCGCCAAGATCCTGGCCGATCTCGCCCACAAGCGAGGCTACAAGTGCCTGTCGGCCGGCGACGGCAGCAGCGGCCTGCAACTGGCTCTGGAGTATCGTCCCACGGGCATCATCCTCGACCTGGGATTGCCGGATATCGACGGGCTGAACGTGTTGGATCAACTCAAACACAACCTCGCCACGCGCCACGTTCCGGTGCACGTCGTTTCCGCCCGCGACGAGAGCGCCGCTTCGCTGCGCAAGGGGGCGGTCGGACACATGCTCAAACCGGCCAGCGCCGAGGATTTCGACGGCGCCTTGACGAGGATCGAAGAAATGCTCGAAACGGGCGTCCGACGCGTCTTGATCGTGGAGGACGACAAGGGGCTGCGTAGCGGGTTGTCGCAGTTGATTCGCAATCAGGGCGTCGAAATCGACGGCGTAGGAACCGGGGCCGAAGCCCTCGAGCGAATCGCCTCAGAGACCTACGGCGGCGTGATCCTGGACCTCGGCCTGCCCGACATGACCGGATTCGACCTGCTCCGCCGCCTCGGCGATCTGCCCGGCGGTGCGATCCCGCCGGTGATCGTCTACACCGGACGAGAACTCACGCGGCAGGAACACGCGGAGTTGAGCAAGTACGCCGAGGGCATCGTATTGAAAGAGGCCGACTCGGAGGAACGCGTGCTGGACGAAGTCCTGCTGTTTCTACACAGCGTCGAGTCGTCGCTGCCGCCGGAACAACAGAAGGTGATCCGCATGCTGCACGATCCGGACCAGGTCTTCGAGGGCCGCAAAGTGCTGCTGGTCGACGACGACATGCGCAATACGTACGCCCTGTCGAACGTGCTGAAGAAGTCGGGCCTGAACGTCGTGATGGCCGACAACGGAGAGTTGGCATTGGCCAAGCTCGACGCGGAGAAGGACGTCGACCTGGTCGTGATGGATATCATGATGCCCGTGATGGACGGCTACCAGGCGATGCGGGCGATTCGCAGTAGCCGGGAGTTCGAGAAGTTGCCGATCCTCGCCTTGACGGCCAAGGCGATGCCCGAGGATCGGGCCAAGTGTCTCGAGGCCGGGGCCAACGACTACCTGACCAAGCCGGTCGACGTGCAGCGGCTGCTCTCGCTGATGCGGGTGTGGCTCTTCAAACAGGAGCCCGCCACGGTATGACGCACACACCGCCAGTCGACGTCGAGCAGATCGAAACGGACGCCCTGCTGGAGGGGATTTTCCGGCGCTGGGGCTACGATTTCAGGCACTACGCCCGGGCGTCGTTGACGCGCCGCCTGAAGCGCCGTTTGCTCCGCACGAAGCTGACGCACCTCTCCGAAATGCTGCCGAGGCTCTTGCACGATGAGGTCTTCTTCAACCGCTTGCTGAAGGACCTTTCGGTCACCGTAACCGAGATGTTCCGCGATCCCGATTTCTACGCGGCCCTGCGAAAGCACATCGTCGCCGTGCTGAAGACCTATCCCTTCCTGAAAATCTGGCACGCCGGCTGTGCCACCGGCGAGGAGGTCTATTCGATGGCCATCCTGCTGAAGGAGGAAGGTCTCTACGATCGGTCCCAGATCTACGCCACCGACTACAACAACCAATCGCTTCAGACTGCCCGCGAGGGAGTCTATCCGATCGACGGCATTCGCGCCTACACGGCCAACTACCAGGCGGCCGGGGGCACGGCCTCGTTTTCCGATTACTACCACGCCAAGTACGGCTCCGCCAAGATGGACGACGCGCTGCGCCGCAACGTCACGTTCGCCCATCACAACCTCGTCACCGACGGGGTGTTCGGCGAAATGAACCTGATCGTCTGCCGCAACGTGCTGATCTACTTCGACGCCACGCTGCAGGACCGCGTGCTGTCGACGTTCTGCGAGAGCCTCTGTCATCGGGGCTTTCTCTGCCTGGGGAACAAGGAGAGCATCGAGTTCTCGGCAGTCGGCGACCGTTTCGATACGATCGACGCGAAGCAACGGATCTTTCGGGCAAACGTGCGGACGGCCGCACCGGTTGGGGGAGGATGCAAACCATGAGGCAAGACTACCAAGCCGTCGTGCTGGGCGTTTCGGCCGGGGGATTCGACGCGCTCTCGACCGTCGTGCCCGCGCTGCCGGCGGACTTTCCCGCGCCGCTGGTCGTCGTGCAGCACCGGCGGCCGAATACCGACGATTTCCTGGCCGTTCACCTCGACCGGCAAAGCCCGCTTACGGTCAAAGAAGCGAACGACAAAGAACCGCTCCGCCGCGGCGTCGTCTACCTGGCACCCGGCGGCTACCACCTGCTGATCGAGCGCGGCGGCACGTTGGCCCTTTCGCAAGATCGTCGGGTGAACCATTGCCGGCCGTCGATCGACGTGCTCTTCGACAGCGCCGCCGACGTCTTCGGCCGGCAGATCGTCGGAGTGGTGCTCACCGGCAGCAACGCCGACGGCAGCCGCGGGCTGCGGCGGATCAAACGCGGCGGCGGTCTGGCCGTGGTCGAGGACCCGAATTCCGCCGCGTCGGACTGCATGCCGCGTGCGGCGATCGCGGCGACCGACGTGGATCGGGTGCTCCCGGTCCGGCAGATCGCTCCTTTCCTGGTGGAGTGCTTTACGTCGAAGCAGCCCTCGCGAATCAAGAGCCTGGAAGAAACGGGGATAGTGGCATGACGATGACGCAAGACGGACATTCTGACCGCGGCAAGATCCTGGTGGTCGACGACCGGCCGGAGAACCTCCTGGCAATCGAGACCGCGCTGAAGCCGCTCGACGCCGAGATCGTCAAGGCCGGCTCCGGCAACGAAGCCCTGGCGCTGGTGCTGCGCCACCACTTCGCGTTGGTCCTGCTCGACGTGCAGATGCCCGAGATGGACGGCTTTGAAGTGGCGGCGCTGGCGCGCGACAACGACGAAACCGAGCACGTCCCGATCATCTTCGTGACCGCCATCAGCAAAGACGAGGAGTACGTCTTCCGGGGCTACGACAGCGGGGCCGTCGACTACCTGTTCAAACCGCTGAATCCGGACATTCTCCGCGCCAAGGCCCAGGTCTTCCTCGAGATGTACCGCCAAAAACAGGAGCTGCAGATCGCCCGACGCGAGGCCGAGGCCGCCAGCGTGGCCAAGGGAGAATTCCTGGCCAACATGAGCCACGAGATTCGTACGCCGATGACGGCCATCCTCGGCTTTGCGGAAACCCTGCTCACCGAAGGCGACATCTCCAAGGCCCCGCCGCAGCGCATCGAAGCCGTCAACACCATCCTTCGCAACGGCAAGCACCTGCTGCACTTGATCAACGGCATCCTCGACCTCTCCAAGATCGACGCCGGCAAGCTGAAGATCGAATGCGAGAGCTGTTCGCCGTGTGAGCTTGCCCGAGAGGTGATCTCGTTGATGAAAGTCCGGGCCGACGAGAAGAAACTCCCGCTCAATTTGACGTTCGAAGGGAAGATGCCCGCCACGATCTTCACCGATCCGATGCGACTGCGCCAGATCCTGATCAACCTGGTGGGCAACGCCGTAAAGTTCACCAAAGAGGGACGCGTGCAACTTCAGGTGCGGCTCGTCGATCCCCAAAGCGATCACCCGGCGATCGAGTTCGACGTACAGGATACAGGCATCGGCATCCCCCCGAAGCAGATCTGCGGGCTGTTCCGGGCGTTTTCGCAACTCGACGCTTCCACAACGCGCGAGTTCGGCGGCACGGGGCTGGGGCTGGCCATCAGCCGGCGGCTATCCGAAATGCTCGGCGGGCGAATCGAAGTTACCAGCGAATTGGGCAAAGGCAGCACCTTCCGCGTTACCGTGGCTACCGGGCCGCTGGAAGACGTGGCGATGATCGACCCGGAAGACGCCGTCGGCCGTCAAAACGCCGCGCCGCAAGAGGAACCTCCGCAGAGCCCGCCGCCGCAGAATCTCGACTGCCGGATCCTGCTGGCCGAAGACGGCGCCGACAACCGGCGGCTGATCTCGTTCTTGCTGAAGAAGGCGGGCGCCGAGGTGGTGGTGGCCGAAAACGGCCAGATCGCCGAAGAGACGGCCGTCGAAGCCCACGACGCCGGTGATCCGTTCGACCTGATCTTGATGGACATGCAGATGCCGGTGATGGACGGATACGAGACCACCCGCAGCCTCCGAGCCGCGGGCCACGCCACGCCGATCATCGCCCTGACCGCCCATGCGATGGACGGCGACCGCGACAAATGCCTCGCCGCCGGCTGCGACGACTACGCCTCGAAACCGATCGACCGCGGCCAGTTGATTGCGGTGGTGTCGAAGTACACGAGCAACCTAACCGCACGTCGCCAGCCGGCCTCGGAGAGTTGCTAGTGCTCTGTCAATCCTAGATCTTTGGGTGCCATGCCCACGCTTGCGTGGGCATGTTGGTCGAGTTTTCGGCATGCCCACGCAAGCGTGGGCATGGCACCGGAACCCCTAATCTAATGCTTGACAGAGCACCAGATCGAGCATCAAGCCGCTACCGCTTCCCGGCCCCACTGGCCCGCGCGTTGCGGGCGACCGATGGGCACCTACTATTTCTCACCCAGCGCCATCACCCTCCCGTCCATCGTGGCGATAAACACGCGCCCGGCGGCCACGCTCAGACCGTCGAACACCGGCGGCGATTCGAGCTTTCGCTCGGCAAGCATGTCGCCGGTGGCGGCGTCGACGACTTGCAGCAGGGCGCCGCTGCGGCCCTTCAGCGCGGCGTCCGCCGCGGCGATCTGCTCTTGCGTGGCGGGCTCGGCGAAGCTGGCGAAGGCCGTCACTTCATCGAGCACGCGGGGCGGCCCGGCGATCAGCAGCTTGTCGTCGGCCTTGGCCAACGCGCGGACCATCATCGGCACGTCGCGCGTCCAGAGGTACGCCACGCCCGAACCGGAAGCCCCCGCCGCGGCAACGATGTTCTTCGGCTGCACCAACCGCAAGGCGTCGCCCATCGGGCCGGTCACCGTCTTTACCGCCCCGGCAATCCGCCCGTGGTTCTTGCCCGGCGAACGGTCGCGGGTCTTGCCGCCGGTCATCGGCAAGTGCAGAACGAGGCCCTCTTGGAACTGTCGGTCGAGCTTCATCTCGCGCCCGGCCAGCCCCGCGATCTCGGCCGGTGAAAGGGCCCGGTGCAAGAGCATCACCTCGTCGAGCGCTCCGTTGAAGGGCACCAGCGGCTGCGGCAGGAGTTGGTTCGTGTCGTCGTAGCCGATCTTCATCGGGATCGCCGGGTTGCCGGTCGGCAGCGGCACACCGTCGACGCTGCCGGCAGGCTGGCCGTCGACATAGACGGTCATCCGCCCACTCTCTTCCAACACACCGGCCACGTGTGCCCAATCGTCGCCGATCGGTCTTTCGGCGATTACCTCGAACGTCTTTCCGCCCGCCCGCAGCAGCATCCGCGGCTTGCGATCGGTGAGGATCAACGCGAAGCCGACCTGCTGGGCGCCGCGGACGAGGATCGTGCCGTCGGCCGTCTCGGGTTTGACCCAAGCGGCGATCGAGAGCGGCTTGGCCGTAGGATCGAGGCTATCCGTGTTCTCGAAGTAGACCGCCCGGGCCAAACCCGCGTTGCCGCCGGGGCGAACCGCGGCAAAGAGTTGATAGTCGGCCACCGAACTCCAGCGATAGAACTCCGGCTTGCGGCCGAAACCGAAAACGGCCTTCTCGTCGTTGGCCAGGATAAACCCGGCCGGCTTCGATTTGGCGTTGCCGAAGCCGCCCACGCCGCCTTTGAAGGAGCGGCCGAAGAGCCAGTACGTACGATGGAAGTACGTGTCGTCGGTGAAGCCGTAGGCTGCGAAGAGGTGGTCGCGGTCGCCGGTGCCCAGCCCCTGCCGGTTGCCCTCGCGGTCCATCACCTGCGAGCGCATGTAGAGGTGTTCGCCGTCGCCGGCGAGGACGTCGGGCAGCGCCACCGGCATGTTCAAACCGCGGACGTGTGTCTGCATGTTCTCGCCCGATTCGGGATCGCGGTCGTCGAGGACCCGTCCGCTCAGTAAGCGGCCGGTCTCGGCGTCGAGCCGACAGAACCACAGCCCGCCGTCGAGATACATCGAGCGGCCGGCAACCACCGTGGCCACGCCGTCTTGTACCAGCACCGAGCCGTGTACGGGCCAGACCGATTCGAGTTGGTCGAAGGCAACCGTGCGCTGGTCGATGCCGGCGACGAGGAAACGCCAGACCACGGCGCCGTCGGCGGC
This sequence comes from uncultured Planctomycetaceae bacterium, assembly GCA_964472545.1. GTDB lineage: Bacteria > Planctomycetota > Planctomycetia > Pirellulales > Thermoguttaceae > CAYYNP01. The sequence goes on from CAYYNP010000174.1 coordinate 15,098, forward strand.
GCGAAGGCACGTCACGTAGCCGTCGGCGGCGCCGAAGAGCAGCCGGCCGCAATCGCAGGTCGGCGGCGAATCGACGCGCCCGCCGGCGATGTGGCTCCAGAGCCGTTTGCCGGTGTTTGCGTCCAGTGCATGGATCGTGTGGCGATCGACGTCGGCCACGTACATGCGACCCTCCGCAACAACCGGCTGCGTCAACCGCCCGCCAAGTTCGACTTCCCACGCCTCCTGCAACTCGGCGTCGATCGACGCCCCCGTGGCCCCGCTACGGGTCGGGTCGTGGCGGTAGGTTGGCCAGTGGGCGGGGTTCATGCTAGGAGATTGTTGATCCGTGTCTGGCGTTTGGCCGTAAGCCGGCCCCTTTTGCAGGCGGGCTTCCGGCGGGTTCTCTTTGAAGGGATCTCGCGCCGGCGACGCGGCCAGGGCAGTGAAGCCGTAAAGCTTCGCCTCCGGATAGCACGCACACGGATGCGGCGGCGAGTAGATCAGACCGTTGGCCGGCATGATACCGTAGAGGCACCCGCCGCGGACCCAGTGGTTGATATCCCACTGGCCGGTGGCCAGGTCGACCAACTCGATCCCGGTTCGCGAGCAAAGGATGTATTGGTCGGTGGCCTTGGCCCGATAGCAGCGGTGGTGGAACCAGAACGTATTGACCGTGGGTGGAAACTCCTCGTCGAGTTCACCGGTCGCCAGGCTGCGGCCGATGTAACGCCCGCCCGCGCCGCCCTTGGCCGTCACGCCGGTCCACACTTTGCCGCCGGTGACGAACAGGTCTTCCGGAGAATTGTAGCCGCTGTAGGGATGCGGGGCCGTCCAGACTCTCTTGCCGGTCTCGGCGGAAAACGCAGTCATCGTATCGTCGCCGATGTCCGACGATCCCCAGCCGACGTACGACATGTGGATCTTCTCACCGCCGGCAAAGATCACCTTGCCGTCGCAGACGACCAACGTAGGGGCGAACCACGACTGCAAGCCCTGACCTTCGAGACCTTCCCAGACAGGCACCGGCTCGGACGTCCATGCTTCTCGTCCGCTTTGCAGATCCACCGCGATGATCTTCTCGCCGTTGTGGAAATAGGCCTGCCGCCGGTCGGCAGCCAACGTGAGCGGGATCACCCGGCTGGGCAGCTTCCAAAGCGGGCGTCCCGATTTGGCGTCGAAAGCAAGGATCGCCCGATCGCCGTGTGTCCACCGCCGCGAGCGGATGCCGGCCCAGATCTCGCCCATCTTCGGCGAGTAGGTCGTGCGATGGTCTCGCGAACGGCCCTCTTCCACGTCGTCGGCCAGGTCGGTCTTCGGGTCGACCGGCGTACGATTGACCAAGACCAGCAACACGCCGCCGCACGAGATGATCTCTTCGGCACCCGCCGTCTCGGCGTACTCGCGCAGCGTTTCGCCCGTGGCCGCGTCGAGTGCCGTGACCGGCGCCTCGATGCCCAACGTCGCATAGACGGTGTCACCCTCGGCCACCAACCGCCGCGGCAGATTGGCCGGCCCGCTTTTGAGCGGCCAAAGCCGATCGTGCCAGCGGGGGATGGCGCGTTTCCAGAGCAACACGCCGTTGAACGCATCGCGGCCGATCAGCTTCCAGTCGGAAGGCAACTGCGGCGAGACGCGCGACCCTTCGTCGACCACCGAGAACAGCCGCCCGTTGGCCGTCACCATGGCCGAGATGCTGGCCATGTGATCGTGATGCCGGCTCCAGCGCGGCCCGGCCTGCCATTGCAGATGCCGCGGCGGCCCGACCTGCTCGTCGTGGGCCACGGCGTTGTTCGAGGCGTCGTGCAGGTAGTGCGTCCACTGGTCGATCTCTTTCGGCCAGGGCTTTCTGGTCAGCTTCCAACGATCGCCGTCGTTCACGTACGCGACGCCGCCGGGAGCCAGCACACGCATCAGATCGTAGGTCGAATTTCGGCCTTGCACTTCGACCACGATCAGATTGACCAGATTGTTGACCAGCGGCAGATCGTAACCGCGGAACGTGTCGGCGGTCACCCGGCCTGACAGACCCCGAGCGTGGATCAGCTTGCGAGCGCGCTGCACGGCGGCCGCGTCGGTGTCGAGGCCGTGGACCAGATAACGGTCGTTCGCGCACAGCGCGGCGGTGAGTTGCCCGTCACCGCAGCCGACGTGTACGATCAACCCGCCTTGGACTGCAGTGGCCGCGAGGATGCTATCGGCGGTCTTCCCCGGACCGTCGTCGCCGGCGGCATCCGCCGCGTAGGAGTTCGCCGTCATCGCGGCAATGATCAGCAAAGCCGCCGTCAGAAACTCGGGAAATCGCGTGGCACGTGTCATGAACTGTTTCCTTTGCCGGATGGGACAAGTGGCGCAATGGACTCGAACCGTGAACGTGGAGTGGAAAAGGGGGACTGGCTCCGAGCCACGGCAGGCTCCAAACCTGCGAAAGACGGCTGCCGGCTCGGTGCCTGTCCCCCTGTTTCCACGGCCGCCACGTGCCCCCGCCCGAAAAAGGCGACAGGCACCGTCGGTAACGCAACTCGACAAGGCTACACCGGCCGCCGACGGAGCCAGTCCCCATTTTCGGGCTCCCGCACTCTCCGCACAAGCCGCTTCGTCGCGGAGCGTCTATTATGGCCGTGTTCCCGAAACACCGCAACTCAGCCGCCGCGTTGCAGCGTCATCGATCAATCAGCAGCATATCGGTAACGTCTAGCGGCAGGGTCACGTGCATCGCGGCTTCGCGAAACTCGGCCTGCAAAGTGCCGCACTCGACGCTGCGGACTCGAGCCGCGCTTCGCAGCCCGGAGATCGTCACCGTCACCGAGTCGAGTGGCTCGCCCGAGTAGTTCATCAGCGGCACGGCCAGCCGCGGCGGATTGAAAGTTTCGATGCACGTGGCTTCGATCAGCGCCCGGTCACAGTGGACCTGCCGAACGAACCCCTCGGGCAGGAAGTCGTCTACCAAGGCCTCGCGCAGATTGGTGTCCATTGCGGTGGGCAGGAAATGGCAATAGGCCGCGTCGGTCGAACCGCGGTCCCAAGGCCGCAACGGCAGCCCGCTTCTGAGATAGGCCAAGCCGGGCATGAACCCGAACAGCACCGCGCGGCCCCGGCCATGCGCCTTCTCGACGACCGCCGGCTTGCCGTCGCCGTACGTGCCGAGCACGCGGCCGTCGTCGGGCACGATCGACTGTTTCCAGAGGATGACCGGAACGTCGGAGATCGCGTCCTCGCCGCGGGACCAGTGTGCCACGTCGAGCGGCTCGTACGGCGGCAGGTCCTGTTTGAATTGGAAGACGTCGAATCGTGTGTCTTTGTAGATTGACTGGCTCTTGACGCCGTACAAAGCCGCGGCGTCGGGATTCGGCCGCCCAAACTCGTCCAGGAACCCACCGCCACACAGCGCGACCGCCGTGCCGCCCCGCTGCACCCAACGCCGCAAAGCCGACACGGCCCTGGAGTGCAGGTACTCCTGCGTGACGTAGATCAACCGATAACCGTCGGCCCGGCCTTCGATCAGATCGTCTTCGCTGAGGAAGTCGACGGCCACCTGGGCGTGCCGCAGGGCGTAGTAGATCGCCTTGCGCCCGGCGTTGGTGTAGCCGCCGTGCTGCAAGGAACTCGGATTGCGGATATCGTCTACGCTCGAGAGCAGCAGCGCCACGCGTGCGCGGCGGACGCGGCCGTCGAGAACGTAGTCCTCGAACGTGCCCGTCTCGTGACACAGATCGTGGACCGTGTGGAACATCTCGACGTCGTCGGTGGCGATGTAGTTCTCGGTAATGCCCACCGCCGACGGCGTGGCACAGAAGTAGTGGATCATGGTGGCGCCGTGGGCAACCGCCGTATAGTACGACAGCCGCACGTCGCGGGGCGTGTTGCCCGGCCGATGGGGCATCACGTACATCAGAATCGGCGTGTCGTGGTACTTCGCTCCGGCGCGGAAGCCCGAGGTGCGGTAGCCGGTCACCTGCACGGAGAATTCCGGCATCTGCCAGATGTAGTCTTCGCTCCAGGCCAGGCTCATGCCGCGCAGCTTGAAGGCCCGCACGAAGTTGACCTCGTCGACCATGTTGTGCGACGCCGGACCGTAGTTCACGCCGGCGACGATTTGGCCGGACGAACGATCCGTTAGGTACTTCGTGGCCGCGGCCCACGTTGCGACGCCCTTCTCGAACGCACACAGCTTCGAGTAGTAGAACAGCGGATCGCGAGGTTCCTCGGTCACCTTGATCGGACCGTCGAAACGGATGCCCTTCCGCTTCATCCACGCGGCGAGTTGCCCGTCGTCGATCGCCGCCGGCGGCACGTAGTGTTCGTCGCCGTAGCTGACCAGGCGGATCTGATCGAGGTCGCCCCGGGCCTGGGCCTTGTCGCAAGCCTCCTTCAAAGCGTCGACGTCCGCTCGCCAATGTCCCGCCGCCAAAGCCGTGCGGCGTCGCTCAACGCCCAAGGCTTCGGCGTGGTGCGCGATCGCGGGCGTCATCGTGTTGTCGCCCAAGGCCAACGCGATCTCCGTCGCCAGCCGGCCCGTCAGGCTTTCGTCGCCAAGCACGCTGCTGAAACCCATGATGCCGTAGATCGGCAGACGCTTCGGCGGCAAACCCTTCTTAGGGAATCGGTCGATCTGCCGCTTTAGCCGAAGCAACGCTTCGTGCTGCGTGCGGATGACCGGCTCGGCCGCCACGTTGCCGGGGATCTCGAAGGTGATCGGCGAAACGGGATACGCGGCGCGGCCCTTGACGCGGACTCTCTTGACCGGTCTCAGACCGCCGCGGCCGTCCGCAACGGCAAATTCCAGCAGCAGATCCAACTCGCTGCCGCCGTCGAGATACTCTGCCTTGGGAACCCACTTGCTGCGGTGCAAGGCGTCGAGCACCTGCCCCATCGGGGCCCAGCCGGACGTTTCTCCAGGCTGCAAGAACCGGTCCTCGGGCACGTCGTCGAACTCCGCCGGGTCGAGGCGCGGGGCGAGCTGCGACTCGTCGACACTCTGCGAGCGCGGCCCGGCGTTTCGATACGACGTCGCGCTCTCGATGCGTCCGCCGCGGACCAGCCTGGTCGTCGAGCAGTCGCGATGATGCACCCAATACGGCGAATGCTGACCGGAGCCGTACATTTCGAGCACCGGCACGCACGGTCCCAAGCCGTCGGCCGGATTGGTCACCCGCACGTAGAGATCGCCGTCTTGCACCAGCCAGCCATCCAGCGGAAGGTAGTTGGCACGCGTCTTCTCCTGGGCGGCGAGGCCTTCCCGGTCGTTGGTCAGGCAGATCAGGTCGACGTGGCGGCGGGCGGCCATGGCGCGACGTTGGCCGCCGTCGACTTGCGGCCCGGCGATCAATCGCAACGTCGCCTTGCCGCGGCGGAGCCGAACGTCGGCGCCAGATTCCCAAACGATGTTGTCGCCGCCGCCCCACGCCCAGCGCTGCATGGCGGACTGTTGCCCCTGCTGGAACGCCCAGTATTTTGGAGCGTCAAGGCGGCCGAACGTGCGGCTGTAGACCGTGCGGCCCTGCTGGAGGATCTCGAGGGTGAATTCCACCGAAAACGCGTACGGCTGTTCGTATCGGGCCAACACCCGATAGGCGTCGTCCGAAGGCACGTCGACCACCTGCGACGCAACGGCCTCGGTACCGGCTTCCGTCTGCTCCGCCGCCCCGAGACACGCCTGCCGCGAGAGAAACGTGACGGCGAAGGTCGAGGCGAAGTAGTTCTCCCCGTACGGCACGACGTTCCAGCCACGGTCAACCGAAAAGTCCTCGGCCTCGGCGATCAGACGCACGGGCCGATCATCGGCCGGCGACGTGACGGCACCGACCGTCCACACGCCGACGGCGAACAGCAAGATGAGGCAATTCCGGAAGACTCGTGGGCCGGAGGATAGTAGTCGTCTCGCTCCGCGAGACGAGGTGATAGTAGAGATGATAGTAGTCGTCTCGCTCCGCGAGACGAGATGATAGTAGAGATGATAGTAGAGATGATGTTTTGTTTCAACGGGTTTGGCACAAAACCGTGGTCCAGCTAAGCAACA
>CAYYNP010000175.1:0-21053 GCA_964472545.1 uncultured Planctomycetaceae bacterium
GGTTGCATCCTGGGGGCTCGCTGCGCTCGACCCCAGCCACCCCCAACCACCAGTCGCGGAAGGGGACCGTCCCATTTTCGTTCCGCTGCGCTGCACGAAAATCGGGACAGTCCCCCGATCTCCGCAGAATTGACATTCGCACCGCAGCCGGCTACCGTGCTGGGGGATGAAGCGTGGGAAGCCGAGCATCGAGGAGCCGATCATGACGACGGGAACATGGCGTCTTGGATTGCTGCGATCCGCCGCGTTCTGCCTCGGGCTGACGGCCGTTTCGGTGGCGGCGGATGCTACCGAAGATCACCACCTTCGGCAGCCGTATGCCCGATACCGGATCGTGGCGGCCGAGGCCGGCGAGGACGGCGAGCCTTTGGTAGTGAACCTGCACGCCCGCGACGGACATCTTTCGACCGGCTGGGCGCAGGTGGGCTATGAAACCGGCTTCATTCGCACGCACCAACTCCGACGCGACGGCGACCTGCTGCGCGGCCGACTGGCGGTGGACGTGGGGCCGTTGCAGTACGTGTGCGAGTTGGACGCCCGGGTGGCCGGCGACGAACTCGCGGGGACGTACGCCGCCCGGCGGGGGATCGCCGGCGCGGTCGACAACATCGCCGGGGCGGCCGACGGGAGGCTTTCGCGGCGGGCCGATGGCGGCGACCTCCAACTCGAACTGGGACTCTTTAGCATGTACACCCAGTTCGGCCACATCCGCAAACCGAACGTCAAGGCCACGGTCCGCGGCGGCAAGATCACGGCCGGGACCTTCACGTTCGGCCGCAAGCCCGAGAACAGTGGCAACCTCGAAGGTGGCAAGCTCGAAGGCGGCGCGCTCCGGGTCCGCGACGGCCGGCTGATCGGGACCGTGCGTGCCACCGTGCTGGCCGGAGACGCCTCGCAGGGCACGTTCGCCTTCTCGCTCGACGTGCCCGTGAGGCACAACTTCCTGCAAGGCACCTACGACACCGACAAGGACGGCAACCACTGGGGAACCCACGGGCTGACCGGCGTGGTCGACGGCCTGGGCAACCCGGGCGACGGCGGCGTGCTGGTGCTTTCGCTCGACGGCGGCATCGAAGGCCAGCGGCCGTTGACGCTGTACCTCGACCGCCGGACCGAACGCTTCACCGGCGGGATGGCCCGGGGCGGCAACAGCGAGTTCCACGAGGTGGACGCCTCGCAACTGCGGATCGACGACGAGACGATAACCGGCGTGGCGGCGGTCACGATCCGACCGTCGGGCGACTATCCGCCGGGTGGCCGCGCGGTGGCGTGCGAATACAAGATCCACGCGGCGATCAAAGACGGCAACGCGGCAGGCAGCTTCACGGGGCGTTTTGGTGTGCAGACGCCGCTGCGAGGCCGACTCGAAGGGCGGATCTTGGCGGCGGACCATTTTCAGGAGAACACGGGCCGGCGTGCGACGATAGCACGTCCCGATCCGGACCGCATCTATCCGCCGGACCAGGCCGTGCGGATCGGCTGGCCGGCGTTGGCCGGGCCGTATGGGACGTTTCTGCCGGTGCGGGCCGACGTGCCGTTGGTCGACGATCTCTCGCAGGCCACCATCGCCTGGGTCAGCGAAAACGCCGACCTGGGGATCGGCAAGCAGGGCACGCCGTTTCACAAGAGCTTTCAGTCCGGGCTGAACGTTCGCAACTATCTCGGCCCCGAAGCCGGACGCCACCCGGGCAATTGGGCGGGCGCGATCGCGGCCGACGGCAAGGTCTTCGCCGCTTCGTTCCGGCCGACTGGCCCGCCGCTGGAGTGCGACTTCCCCGACGGCACGCCGGCCGAAGTTCACGTCAACGCCGAAGACGTCGTCGTGGCGATCGACTTTCACACCGGCCACACCCTCTGGCTGGCGGCCGAGTCGGGCGGTATTCTCACCGGCGGCGGCAAACGGGCCGGATTCCAAGTGGCCCCGGTCTACAACGGCGGCACGGTCTTTGCCATGGGCTCCACCGGACGGGTGTTTGCCTACGACGCGGCCACCGGCAAGCGGCTCTGGCAGACCGACGTCGGCGAGGCCCATCAGCGGCTTGCCGAGCGGCGCAAAGAGATCCTCGCCGGCCTGACCCGGCGCGAGTTCGCCTACCCGGCCAGCCCGGCGTGGCACACGTCGCTTACGGTCGCCGGCGACACACTGGTGGTGCCCACGTTCGTCGGCGGCACGCTCCGCGGACTGGACGCATCGACCGGCCGAACGCGATGGGAAGCCCCGGGCGTGGGGTCGCATCTGGTCACGCCGAGCATCTGGCGTCACGGCGGCCGCGACTACATCCTCACGGCCAACACGTCCGGCGAGATGCGGCTGCTCGATCCCCGCGACGGCAAGGAGCTTTGGAAGGTGGACGGCCTCGGCGGCAGTTACTTCACGCTCTCGCCGTCGGCCACGCACGTATTGGTCAACGTCAATCCGGATTCCGGCAAGGCGTCGGACGGCCGGCGAATTCACGGCTTCTTCGGTGCCTATCGCATCACGCCCGAGAAGGCGGCGCTCGCCTGGAAGATGCCTTTCGAGCCGAGAAACGGGATCGCCTGTTGGATGGACACCGAAGCCCGCTACCGCTACACGATGCGCGGCGGGCTGGCCTATCTATACACCGACGGCGTCGGCCGCGAAGTGCCCGGGCGGTTCCTGGTCGTCCGCCAAGCCACGGGCCAGATCATCGCCGAGCACACCCACGGGGACGATCAGTCCGAGAAGATCGGCGGGTTGTGGTATCCGATGGGCGATAAGATCGTTGCGCGCTGGGACGCCGTCCACGGCCCGCGCCACGGCGGCCGGCATCCTTGGATGTTCTGGGAGGTTGCCGACGGGCGAATCACGAAGCTGCCCGGCGAACTCGACAAGAACGAGTTCACCAACGGCTACGAGGTGATGATGGAGCATCCGGTGGTGGCCGGGTTTCTGCTGGAGCGTAACGAAGAGGGGCGCGTCGTCTGCTACGATCTGCGCAAAGTACACTCTGAGGGAATCGGGGGTTGGAAATAGTCAGTGTCATAGTAGGCGTCTCGCTCCGCGAGACAGCCACATCTCGCGGAGCGAGCTGACTACTGTGCGAGCACATCTCGCGGAGGCACATCTCGCGGAGCGAGCTGACTACTGTGCAAGCACATCTCGCGGAGCGAGCTGACTACTGTGCAAGCACATCTCGCGGAGCGAGATGGCTACTATGCGAAGTTACGGGAGGCCCGATCATGAACTACCCGCATCGACTCGCTGTCCTGCTCGTCTTCTGTTTGGCGGGGGACGTCGCTGCTGCCCCGCCGGCGGTGGCCACGTTTGTCGTGCGCGATCATCTGAAACGCGAGTGGCGAAACGAACTGGTGTTCTTCCCGGCTGAAGAAGGTCTCTTCGGCCGCAAGGACCTCACGCTGCTGGGCCCCGACGATCGGCCGCTGCCGTATCAATGGGTCGACGCCGCGTGGGCCCCGTCGGGCAAGCCGTCGATCGCGCTGTTGGCTTCGGTCGGCGAATTCGGCGAGGTGACGTATCGGCTGGTTAGCGGCGGGTCGGCGGCCGATTCGGATCTGCGCGTACGACGCGGCGCAGACGGGGTGACGCTCGATAACCGTCGCGTCGGCGTCACGCTGGGTGGTCCCCTGGCCGCGAAGCAAGGGCCGATCGTGGGCATCCGCCTGCCGAGCGGCCGCACCGTGAGCTGCGGCCGGCTCGAATCGCCGCACCCGCCGGACAAGGTGGAAACTCGCATCGTCGCCGACGGTCCGGTCTTCGCCGATGTGGCCGTCGGCTACGCGTTTCCCGACGACGGATACTGGCGGCTGCGCTTCCGCGTGATCGCCGGAGAACCGGTCGTGTTGGTCGACGAGTCGTTTCAACTACCGGCCGACGCACGGTACGTACTCTCGTTGGCCGACCGCCTCGGCGCCGATCGGCTCTTCTATCGCGACAACGGCAACCGCTGCCGTGTTGCGCCGGTGAGTTCGATCGCAACGGAGCCGCTGTTCCGCATCGAGCCGTGGCCCGCCTGGTGGGGCGAGCGCTTGCAGGCACATTGGCTGGGGCTCTTTCGCGAGGGCAGCGACGACTTCCTGGCCCTCGGCGTGCGCGAGCCGGGCACTTGGGTATCGCCCGAGCGGACCGAGTGGGATACGGCCGTGGTGGTCGACCGCGAACTGCGGGCGACGTTCCCGCTTCGCGGTTTCCAACGGCAATGGATGATCGTGGCGATGGATCGCAAGGAGGCGATCGTCGCCGAGCAGTTGGACCAGCGTGTCGCCCCGCCGCCGCAACAGTACCTGATGAAGTACGACGATGTGGCGCTCGATCGCGTCAAAGACTGGGTCCGCCCTTGGGGCGATCGCCGCGTGCCGCGCCCCCGGCTGTTTACCACGCCGGCCGAACTGCAGCTATTTCGCAAGCGATTCCAGATGGACCCGGCGAAGCTCGCCAAGCTGCAACAGGCGCCCGTTTCTGCCCACGGCATGGACGACCACGTGGCCTACTATCTGGCCACCGGCGACGAAGTCCTGGCACGCCGGCTGGCCGATTTTGCCTTAGAAAGACTCGAACGCAGCGTCGACTTCTACGCGCGTCAAGAGCAGCTTCGCAACCAGGGAAGCAGTCCACACCATCGCAACCCGACGATCTTCCAGGCAGCGATCGCGTGCGACCTGGTGATTGCCTCGGACGTGCTTTCCGGGGAGGAACGTTCGCGAATGAAGGCCCAGCTCGCCTTCCTGGGTCATACGCTGGCCCGGCCCTCGGTGATTTCGCCCGAGCGGGGCTTTCAGGCCAATCCGAACATGACGTCGATCGCCCGGGCCTGCCTGGGCATGATCGCCTGCACGATCCCCGGCCATCCGCGGGCGAAGGAATGGGCCCGATTGGCCGTGGCGGAGATCGAGCGGGAACTCGACCAATGGTGCGACGACAACGGCGGCTGGCTCGAGGCCCCGCACTACATGACCGTGAGCATGGACGCGCTGATCCCCCTGGCGATGGCCCTGCGCGGCACCGGTTTCAGCGACGTCCAGTGGCTGCATCATCCGAAGTTGAAAAAGACGCTGGCCTGGCTGGCGAAGATCTCCACGCCGCCCGACCCGCGGCTCGACGGCGACCGCTGCCACCCGGCGATCGGCAATACCTACCTCGGCGAGCGGACGTGCTTAAGCGGTTGGGCGGCGCGGATCTGGCACGCACGGGATCCCGACTACGCACGCCACATGCAGTGGATGTGGCGGGCACACGGCTCCTTCGGCCAGCCGGGTATCGGCGGGGCGTATCCGGGATTCTCCGGATACAAACACCTGATGCTCGACGAATCGATCCCCGCCGTGCCGCCGCGATGGGGCAGCGAGTTGTTCCCGCAGGCCGGCGCCGTCTTTCGCGCCCACTTTCCCGGCGATCGGGAGACGTATCTCTATTACATCCAGGGCCGAATGCACCAGCATTACGACTTCGACGAGGGTTCCTTTGTGCTCTGGGGCAAGGGTCGGCCGCTGTGTGAAGATTTTGGCTACTACGGCCGCTCACCCGCCGCCGATCACAGCCGTATCGACGACGGCTTCTACGAGGCCCTGGGCGTGGAGGGCAAGATACGCGAGTTCGTCACCGGCCAAGCCGTCGACTACCTCCGCGGCGAACGCCACGGCTGGCATCGACAGATCCAATTCGTCAAAGACGACGATCCGGCGGGGCCCACGTTCTTCATCGTTCGCGATGCCCTGACCAGCGGGCGCGCGTTCGATTGGCACCTGCTGGTCGCCACCGATCACGCGCCGCAAGTGCAAGAGAATCCCATTCGGGCCAAGGGCCGCTTCGGGGTCGATCTGGTGGTCTTCTTCTTGCAGCCGACGCGTCCGAACGTCACCACCGAAAACGTCACCCGCACCGCCGGAACCGCCGGCTGGGGACACGACAAACGAAGCTCCTCTCAGTATCGCCTCAAGATGAAACAACTCGACGGCGATCAACCGGTAAGCACCGTACTCTACCCGGTGCTTGAGGGCCAACCGACGCCCAAGTTCACGGCGCTGTGCGACGGCCGCGTGGTGAAGATCGAAAGCCAACACGGCACCGACTACGCCATGCTGGCGTTGGAACCGTTTCCATTCTCCGGCGAGGGAATCCGGTTCGACGGCACGTCGGGCGCGGTCCAAGTTCGCCCCAGCGGCGGGCGCCTCTCATTGCCCCGCCGCGGCTCGCTGACGTTTCGCGGCCAGACCGTCTCGTCGACCACCGAGCCGTCGCAGGCGATCACCCGGGCGCTCCGGTGAGCCCGACCTCGCGTCGACATAGTAGGCGTCTCGCTCCGCGAGACAGCCACATTTCACGAAGCGAAACAGCCACATCTCGCGGAGCGAGATGGCTACTATACAATGACCACATCTCGCGGAGCGAGATGGCAACTATACAATGACCACATCTCGCGGCGCGAGATGGCTACTATACTCTGCCGCTACTCCGGATTCCGCATGATCCGGCCGTGGTCGCAGGGGCAGTAGTAGACCGCATCGCGGTTCGCCGGGTCGGGCTTGATCTCCTGCACCTTGAGCGAAACCAGCCGCGCCGGGCCGCCGTCGGCAAATGCGGTGACGGTCTTGGCACGCTCGAACTTCACCTCTTCCTCGAAGAAGAACACGTCGTTCGCCCAAACCGTCAGAACGCCTTTGTGGACGAAGACGTAGAGTCGCAGCGTGTGCTGGTCGGCCGGCGGAATCACGGTCGGAAAGCGGGTGCCGTTGACGGTGATGTGTGCGTCGATGTAGGCGATCTCGAACACGCCACCGTCCGCCTTGAGGACACGGATCCCGGTGGCGCCCTTCGGCCCCGGCTTGATCATCGCAGTTACGTAGACCGCGTCGGTCCCCACGGAGATCGATTTGGCCGCGCCGTCGAGCGGTTTGTCGACGACTTCATGCACGGCCCCGACAAGCGGGGCAATGGCGCCTTCGAAGAAGTGCGTTCGCCAATTCGCCGGACAGCGCCGCGAATGCTGGTAGTTGTGTGCCCCGCGCGAGCATCCGTCGCAAAAGAACCCGACGTGTACGCCCGACCGCTCTACGCGCATCACGTTGAGCGCGCCGCAGCTTCGGGCGAAGGCCGTCACCATCGGCACCGGCCACCGGCCGCGCCATCGGCCGTAGGCGTGGTTGTGCCCGGCGTGGACCAGCTCGACCTTGTGCCGGCGTAGCACGTCGATAAACTTCCGGCTGCTGCCGGGGTCCGGATAGTGGTAGCCGAGGATGATCCGCGTGCCCTCGGGCAACGGCGACAGGTCCTTTTCGAGCCAGTCGGCCGTCGCGTCGACCATTTCCTTATGATCGCCGATCACGTCGACCATCACAAAATGGATGCCCGCGTAGTCGAACGACCACCGCAGCGGGCCGATGTGCTTGGCGAATCCGCCGGCGAAACTCAGCTCGTGGTCCGGCCCGAAGTCGCTGTCCGTGTCGTGGTTGCCGATGGTGGTGAACGTCGGCATGGGGCTCATCGCCTGCCACTTCCGCAGGCTTTCGCCGTAGGCATCGAGCGCCTCGGGAGTGGCGCCGCCGAGGCTCATGTCGCCGGTGTGCAGGATGAACTTCGCCTCCCGCAGCGTCGTTTCCGTCAGGTCGTGCTGGTTCTCGTATCGCGACGCCCGCCAGTCGTGGCTGTCGGTGACGTGCAGGTACGTAAACGGCAACGATTGGCGGTCCTGGCGGAGGCCGAAGTTGCAGTTGGTCTTCTCGGCGACGTCTTTGATGCGGAACCAGTGTTTGCTCGTAGGCCACGTGCCCGACGGCCAGCAGAGGGCGATCGTTTGTGTGCCGGGAACTCTGAGCATGTGGTCGGGCTTCACCTGGATCGTGTACCAGCCGTCGGCGTCGGACGTGACGATGCTCACGCCGTCAGTGATCTTCACGCCCGCGGCCGGTTTCTCGCCGGCGTCCAACGTGCCGTTGGTATTTGTGTCGAAATAGACCTTGCCGCTGACGGTCGTCGGCGCGGCGGCCGGCGCCGCGTTTGGCGTGATCAATGCGGCTACGACTGCGAGTTCAAACCAGACTATTGGCCGTATCATCGGTCGCGTCCTTTGCTGTGTGATCTGCTAGACTCGGTGACAGGTTCGCAATAGTCGTGATGTTGATGGGTGGCTGGGGTCGAGTGCAGCGAGCCCCCAGAGTGCAGCGAACTGGGGGCTCGCTGCGCTCGACCCCAGCCACCCCGCCAACTAGCCCGTATTCGCCGTCCGCCGCGGCTTGTAGTCGGCCGGATACGTCCGTTGCCAAACGTCGACGCGTTTGAACTCGGTCGGGCCGTCGTCGGAAAAAATCTCCAGCTTCTTCGCGGCCCCGGGCGTGATGAACTTCTCGTAATGCAAACGGTTGCCCACCAGCACACGAACCCGGTCAGGAGTCACCATGATCCGCATCTCCACCCAATGATCCGGGCTGTCCGCATCGGTCGGTCCTTCCGGTTTGACGGCCGAAAGGTCCTCATTGCGCGTGGGGATCACCGGGTTGAAATACGTCTTCAGCCCCATCAAGGTCAGCATGTCGGCCTTCTCATCGTAGATGAACTCATACGTCTGTCCGTCTTCGGCCGAAAGCCGCAGCCCCCAGGTGTTCTGCGGCGCGTCGCCCGCGCCCCGGGCGCCGACGCGAACGTCGTACGTCTTGCCCGCCACGGTCTCGATCGCTCGCGACTTCCCGTCCAGCGTCACGTCGGCCACCCCGACGTGCTTGCCCTCGAAATCTTGCTTCATGTTTTCGGCAAAGTCGTTCACCAGCGCACAGGCTCGGCCGTGATGGCTCCAATGGTCGTCCCAGCCCTTGCGGTTGCCCTTGTAGATACAGCGGTCCACAAACTCGAACTTCTCCCGGCCGGCGTAGACCAGCGTATACAGGCTCATCTTGGTCCAATACTCGATCTGCCCCGGCTTGGCCGGCTCGGTGTTGAGGAACATGTTGCGATGCGAGTGTCCGCCGATGGCCAGCTTTACGTTGTACTTGTCCAACAGCTCGAAGAAACGCTCGTGCGGGCTCCACGGCTGGTGGGCGAAAAAGTAGATCGGCGTGCCCTCGGGCTGGGCGGCCAAGTCTTTTTCGAGCCAATCGAGCGCCGATTGGGCGATGCCCAGTTGGATCTTGCCGGCCTCGTCGATCAGCGAGAAGTCCATGCCCACGAAGTGAATCCCCGCGACGTCGAACGACCACCGCACCGGCCCCACGTACTTGATGAACGCACCGTAACCGGCCAACTCATGCGCGACGCTCCACCACTTCGAGTGGATGCCCACTACGTCGTGGTTGCCGATGCAGTGCGGCATGGGCACGGGAAACGCGTGGGTGAACTTGCGGATCGACGTGTACGCTTCGTCGGCGTTGCCGAAGCCCAGGTAGCCCAGGTCGCCCCCGGCCACGGCGAAGGTGACGTGATCGCCCGCCCTGGCGGTCTCGTCGAGCCAGACGAAGTTCTGGGCCCGGGTGAAGTTGTCGTGCGGATCGGTGCCGAAGGTGGCCACGACGGGAAGTTCCTGTTCGCGCGAAACCAACTCGAAGTTCACGGCGGCCGGGTCTTTCACGTCCAGCAGGCGGACCCACCAGTCGAACTTGCCCGAGGGGAACCGCTTCGGCCAGGTCCCGGTCGGCCAACAGACGCTGATGCAGCGGCTGGGTGTATAAGGGACCAACGGATCGGGCTTCAGCGTGATCGAGTACTTGCCCTCGGCGTCGGTAACGGCAAAGTCCACGCCGTCGGTAACGCGGACTCCCGCGATCGGCTCACCGTCGCATGTGATCTGCCCGGCAACCGTGGCGGGCATCTTCTCCGGCAACTTCGAGGATTCCGTCAGATCCGGCATGTCGTCCGGCGGCTTTTCCTCTGCCTGATCGTCTGCCGCCCAAACGGGCGAGGCCGAGACGACAACCGAGAGCAAAACGATCCAGATGCGCTTGTGCATGAGTTTCTCCTCGCGACTCGACACGATCATCACAGCATCAGCATAAGGCAGGCGGGCCGTCCGGGTCAATCATCTTCTCTTGCTTGAATCTGTCTTGCCGATGTGGGAAGATGACACGCGGCGCCGTTCGGAAGGGTCGCCTCAGGCGAAGAAACGAAAGCGAGGTTGTGACCATGAACGCAGCGACAAACCTGCGGAGAATCCTTGCCGGCTCCTTGCTGGCGGTCGTAATCGCGGCCTTCTCCACGGCACCGGCCACCGCAGCCACCTACTACGTCAGCCAATCCTCAGGCAACGACGACTACAACGGACGGGCCTCTACGGCCAAGGACACCGCCGGGCCGTGGAAAACGCTGGCCAAGGCTTCTTCGATCGAGTACGCCCCCGGCGACCGCCTCCTGTTGAAATGCGGCGACGTCTGGAACGAGGAGTTGTACCCCAAAGGCAACGGCACGCCCCAGCGGCCGATCGTCATCGGCTCGTACGGAGAGGGCGAACGGCCGGTGATCGACAGGCAGGACGACAAGCTCGACCGCGCGGGCATCCGTTTGTCAGACCAAGGGGGTTTCAAGATCGTGGGGATCGAGTTCAACCGGTGCATGACGGGCATCTACGCGGAATACTCCGACGATTGCCCCACCAAGCGATTCCTGTGGATCGAGGACTGCTACTTCCACGATTCGCTGCTCTATCAGCACTACGAAGACTACCCCAAGCGGAAGATCGGCCTGGGCATTTGCTTGTTCTCGTACGAGTTGGAGAACAAAGTCGTGCTGCGAGACATCACGATCAAGAACTGCGTATTCCGCCGGCTGGCCTCCGGCGTCTGGACGAACAGCCCGGACAACTTCAACAAGCAGGCATCGCACATCTACAACTTTGCCAACATGACCTTCGAGGGCTGTCTGTTTGAGGAGGGCTATCAGTGGCAGCTTGGAATCCGCGGGGTCGACGGCGGGGCCGTGCGAAACTGCGTCACGCACGACATCGGCCGAGGGTTCCGCTCCTTCAACGGCGTGGCCGGGGCCATGTTCTTCCGCTGCAAGCACTGGGTCTTCGAGAATAGCGAATGGGGATTCATCGACATCGGGCTGGGCAGCGGCGACGGCGAGGCGTTCGACTTCGAGGGCAATTGCGACGACATGGTCATGCGGAACTGCCTCTTCCACGACACCGACGGCCCCGGGTTCCTTCTCTGCTGCTATGCTTCCGACTGGCATCCCCACACGAAGCTGCAGATGGAGAACTGCGTGCTCAACGGCAAGTCGAAACGCCCCATCGGACTGCCCCGCTGCGAGATCGTCAACACCACCGACCGCAACGAAGCGACCTGGAAGAACTGCCGGTTCTATCTCGCGCCGGGCGAAGTCCTGATGCGGGTGATGGATCCCGAGAAGGATAAGAAATCGGCCTTCGTCGATTGCGTGCTGAAAGATCTCAGCCGGGCGTGCGGCACGCCCAAGCTGGCCGCCCGAGTGACCGCCTCCTCGGCGGCCGCCGACTGTGAGGCGACCCGTGCCAACGACGGCGATGCGGCTACCGCATGGAAGCCCGAGACACCGCAAGATCAGTGGGTACAACTCGACTTCGGCAAGACCGTCACGTTGAACGAATTCAAGATCGGCGAAGACCCGTCGTCGTCGGCAATCCGCTACGTGGTCGAGTGTTGGGACGACGAGGAATCGAAATGGGTCGGCTGTTTCAACGGCCGGACGATCGGCGCCGATTTCATAGCCCCGATCGTAAGCCGAACGACGTCGAAGGCCCGGCTGTTGGTGATCCGAACCACCGACGGCCCTCCCGTCATCGCCGAGTTCGCGGCCTACAACGACACCGGCGGCGAGGTCTTCAGCGTCGCTCGCGGAGACACGCCGCCCGGGCGGGTTGGCAAGTGATCGGACGCATCGTCATTATTACTCAAACAGTAAACGTGGAGTGGAAGATGGGGACCGGCTCCGAGCCGCGCCAGATGTCAAACCTCAGGAAGAACGCCGCCGGCTCGGTGCCTGTCCCCTTCTTCCACGCGGCGCCGGTGTCTCCGCCCGAAAAAGGGGGCCCGAAAAAGGGGACAGGCACCGTCGGCAATACGAATCACCACTACTACTATACCGGTCGTCGACGGAGCCAGTCCCCATTTTCGGGCTCCCGCACCTACAGTTTGAGCTATTACTATCACAATCGGAGAGGATCAAGTCATGAGACTTGCATGTACTGTGCTCTTGATGTTGTCGGCTGCCACGGCGTGCCCGGCGCAGTTGATCGAACGAGGGCTGATTCTCGACCTCAACGCCGACAAGGGCGTCGAGGTCGAAGACGGCGATCGTGTGGTGAAATGGACCAATCAGGTCGCGGACTTCGCCGCCAAGGACTTTCTGAAGCGCGACGAGGGCCGGCGCGTGCCCGGCTCGGGGCGGCCGACGCTGAATCGCTCGGTGGCGGCGCTGGGCGGCCACGATACGCTGGTCTTTCGGCGGCAGGAACTGCTCAACCACGAAGAAGACGCCTGGGACCACCTGATCACCGGCAGCGGCTACACCTGGTTCACCGTGCTTTGCGTACACAAGCAAGTGGTGCAGCTCAAGGACGTCAACTCGATCTTCGGCAACTTGCGCAACGGCGGCAAGTACGAAGGCATCTGGGGAAACGTGACCGATGAGAACCGCGTCTGGATTGGCTCGCGCAACGGGATTACCTTCGGCCGTTGGGACGCAAACAACCCGATGGTGCTCGCGCCGAAGCCGCTCGAGCAAAACCGCTATTACGTCGTCGCCGGGCGGATGGGTTCCGGCACCGGCACGGTGCAGATCGAGGTCTTCATCAACGATCCCCGGCCGGTCGCCGCCGCGCCGTTTCCGATCAACACGGAGGCCAACTCGTCGAAGATGGCCGTCGGCCAGGAACGCGACGCAGTGAACCACCCGGGCGTCGAGGCGTTCGACGGCGAGTTGGCCCGGCTGTTGATCTACGAGCGTCCGCTGGGTGCCGACGAGATGCGGCGGACGCTGTCGAGTCTCAAGAAGACCTACTCGATTCCGTAGGTAACGCTGCCCGACCTCGGGCAGGACGTGCGTTCTCTCGTCAATGTGTGCCACTGCTTCGCAGAAGCAGTGTTACGATTGGGCCACGTAACCGGCACTGCTTCTGCGAAGCAGTGGCGCACGACACACGTCTTCCTCAGAAGTGATGTCTTCGACGTCGACTACTTCCCGCTCCGCGAGTCGAGAATCGCGCCCGCCGCCTCGCCGATGAAGAAGAACAACAGCAGCATCATCGACCCGTCGAACCACCACCAAACGTCGGCAAAGTAAAGGATGATCGAAAACAACAGCATCAGAACGCCGACGGCGCCGCAGACGCGTCCCACCATGCGGAAGAATTTTGGGCTGGAGAACATCCGGTCGAGCGAGCCCATGACGTCGCCGCTGCCACGCGGCGCCGCGGCCGGGCTGGCGGAAAACGATGGGGCCGCTGCGGATGGGGCCGCCGCGGGTGCGCCGGCCGCAGGGGCCGGACCGCCTTTGAACAACTCGGGTACCGTCTGGGCCGGTACCCAGTCGGGCATGCCGTCTTTCCAGACCAGCGTTTCGCCGGTGAGTTGGCCTGCGGCGATCCGCTGTTTCAACTGCGACAATTGCAGCGGGCCTTCCCGCTGGCCGTCCGCCTTGCCCACGTACCACACTGCCGCTGCGTCGGGCGCATCGCTCATCAGGGACTCCTCCACGTAGTGTTTTCCGGTACCGCTGCCCGGCCGTTAGCGGGCGACGTCACGTCAGTGTAGGTTGGATTCGCGTTTAGGGCAACTATCCCTGTGCGAGGAGGTTTTCATCCGGCTTGCCGCCTCTCCTCGTAAGATGTTGCCACGCAACGAGTTCCGTACGCCCGCGCTCGCTGTCTGCTTGACGAATACACGGCGATCCACCAGAATGCCGCGCAACACAAACCCAGGAGGAATCTATGGCAAATGCGAACAAAGTCGCCCTGGTCACCGGGGGCACGCGAGGGATCGGTCTGGGCGCGGCCAAGTGCCTGGCGGCCGAGGGATACGACGTCATCGCCTGCGGCGTCCGCCCCGAAGAGCAGATTACCGACGCACTGGACGAGATCCGGCAAGCCGGCAACGAAGTCATCTACTGCCGCTGCGACGTGGCCGATGCGAAGGCCCGCGCGGCGATGATGGCCCAGATCCGCGAGCAATTCGGACAGCTCAACGTGCTGGTCAACAACGCCGGCGTGGCCCCGAAGGTCCGGGCCGATATCCTCGACGCCACCGAAGAGAGCTTCGATCGGGTGCTGGGCATCAACCTCAAGGGTCCTTACTTCCTCACGCAAGCCGCGGCCAACTGGATGGTCGAGCAGCGCAACGCGGACCCCGATTTCCCGGCCTGCATCATCACCGTCAGTTCGGTCTCGTCGACCATGGCCTCGACCAACCGCGGCGACTACTGCATCTCGAAGGCGGCCGTGAGCATGGCCACGCAACTTTGGGCGGCCCGGCTGGGCGAATACGGCATCCCCGCCTACGAAATCCGCCCCGGCATCATCCGCACCGACATGACCGAGCCGGTCTTCGACAAATGGGACAAGGCGATCGAGGGCGGCGCGATGGTCCAGTCGCGCTGGGGTATGCCCGACGACGTCGGCAAGGCGGTCGCCATGCTCGCCCGCGGCGATTTGCCGTATTCGACCGGCCAGGTGATTATGGTTGACGGTGGGTTGGCATTGCAGCGACTCTGAGTTGGAGGACGTTATCGTGAAGATGATTGCAGGCGCGATTGTGGTTCTGGCGGGAGCCGTCTTGGGAGCGGCCGCGATCGTGGCATACGCGATTCCCAGTTCCCGCGGCCTGGGGGAAGCTGCGGCCACGATCGGCGGAGTGTTTGGAGCGGCTGTTGGGATACTCGGGCTGGTACTGCTGCTGGGATCGGACGTCGGCAGGTGGCGGGCGAGGCTCAGTGACCCGGAGGAGGAGGAGACTCTTTAGATGATGCTGACGGCCGGCGCAGGAGAGCGCGGCGTTTGTGAGGAAGTGTGAATTGAAAATTGAGAATTGGTAACTGCAAATTGAAAATGAAGAAAGTCGATGACCCCAGCCACCCGCCGCCCATGAAGTCGGCCACAATCGTAGTTGGACAGCCTCGGAGAGTCCCGTATTCTGCTGGATCACGCCTATTTCCATAGGTGATTGCGTGAGTTGCGAATTGAGCATCGCCCTGGAAACGCGCAAATCGCGTAGATATCTTCAGTACACAATGAAGAACTGTGGCGAGACGCCGTTGCGAATCCGCGGATTCGATTTCAAGGGCGACGTGTCCATCTTGCGCGAGGGCGATGGACGGCCAGCCGAGTATGTACTCCAGGCGATTGGTGGGGAGCAATTGCCCAAGTTCGTACTTTCACCACAGCAGGCCGTGTCGGATGCGATTGACATTCTCCATTGGTATATCTTCCCAAAACCGGGCAAGTATTGCATATCAGCAAATTATGACTCACGGCGCGACATCAGCGGATGCGTCCGGGGAATCTACGAAGACTGCGACCACGTCGTCGTCCAATCCGACGCCGCCATCTACATCGACATCACTGTGGAAGACACCATCAGACGCCGTCTCACCGAGGAGGAGTGGTGGGAAAGATGGCGAGAGCGGTTTGGAGTGGCCGAGCTTCCTCCAGCGAAGTGGTGGCAGTTTTGGAGGTGGTGATACAGATGACGTTGATCGAAGGGCGTGTCCATCCTATATAGGGCGCCGGCGTTGATGTAGACTGGTGTCGTTTCGCAATCCCAGGCGCAGCGCGCGGAAGCAGCCATGTACGTCAAAATCAAGTGTCCCCACTGTGAGAAATCGCTCAAGGTCCGCGAGGATCGCACCGGGCGAAAGTGCGCCTGCCCGTACTGCCGGGGCGCCGTGTTCATTCCTCAACCGCCGCCGGTGCAGCCTCCCAGGATCGAGACGCCCGATACGTCGTTTCCGGGCATTGACACGGGCGCTGCTTCAAAGGAGAAGGACGAAGAGCCGCCCAAGCCAAGGAAGCCGGCCGGCATCGAGGACGCCAGCGACGTGCCGCTGCTGCAAAGCGGGTTGATCGGCGCCGCCGCGACGGTGTCTCTCGTGGCCGTCACGTTTCCCGTCCGCAACCTGGGAGTCTTCCGGTTGTTCTGGGATCGCGGCTGGGTGCCGTTCGTGCTGGTCTGGTTGACGTGCTGGTCCGTTGCCATCCTGGTTTTGAAGTGGAGAAAGTTGCAGCAACAGCGCCAGTCGATGCTGTTGGATGTCCTGCCCACCGAATTGTCGGCCGAAATCACGCTCGACTCGCTGGACAAGTTCGAAGAGCACATCCACGGCCTGCCGGGCGAGGCCGGAACGAGTTTCCTGGTCAACCGCGTGATTCGCGGACTCGAACACTTCCGCGTACGCAAGAACGCCGCGGAAACCGTGACCATGATGGAATCGCAATCGGACATCGACGCCAACAACGTGTCGTCGAGCTATTCGATCGTCAAAGTGTTCATTTGGTCGCTGCCGATCATGGGCTTCATCGGCACGGTGCTCGGCATCAGCGGTGCCGTGGCCGGCCTCTCCGGCAGCCTCGAATCGGCCAACGACGTCTCGGCCATCAAGGAATCGCTGAAGGACGTATTCGGCAGTCTGGGGGTGGCGTTCGACACAACGTTGCTGGCCTTGCTGCTGAGTCTGTTCGTGAAGATCCCCGCCTCGGCGTTGCAGAAGGCCGAAGAAGACCTGGTCACCTGGGTCGACGAATACTGCAACGAGAACTTGCTCAAGCGATTGAACGACGGCCGCGAAGGACGCGAAAGCGGCGACGGCACCGATGCCGACGCGCTTCGCCACGCCGTGACGTCGGCGATGTCGAAATGGGACGCGGCCATGGCCGAGATGGGACGTCACGCCCAAGAGATTCAACAGACGCTCGCCGCTCTGGCCACCCGTGCCGACGCGATGCAGGAAGACATGGCCGAGTCGATCCGTGGTACCGGCCAGGCCGTGCAATTGCACTTCGGCAATCTCGAACGCGGGCTGGCCGGCCTCAACGGCGTTCTGGAGCGGCTCGGCCAGCAGCAGGTCGTCGTGCAACAGGTCGAAAAGCCGCGGCGCGGCTGGTTCTTCGGGCTGTTCGGACGGGGAGAGTAGCCATGGCACGGCGCAGGACCGACGAAGACGACGGCGTCTCGCTGTTCCCGTTCCTCAGCGTGATCGCGTGTGTGATCGGCGTGCTGACGCTGCTGATCTCCGCGCTGGCTCTGTCGCAAATGAGCGGCGACGACGTGGCTACCTTGGAGGCGTACGAGGCAATCCAACGTGAGTCGCAGCAGCTTCAGAAAGAAATCGACGAACTGAAAGGCCAGGCAGACGCCGACGCGCTGCGGGCCGCCGCGGCGATGAACCAACGGCAGCGCGAATTGGCCGCCGCCCGGCAGAGGCTGGACCGGTTGTTGAAGCAAATCATCGAGCTGCGCAGGCTGTTGGCACAATTGGAGCAGGAGGTCAGGAATGCCGAGAACGACGACGCCAATCCCCGGCAGCCGGTCGAAGCCCTGCGCGACGAGTTGGCCGGCCTGAAGAAGAAGATCGAGGAACTTCAGGCCGAACTGAAGGGCCAGACCGAGCAACTGGCACAGCTCGAAAAGGACCTCGACGAGCGGAAGAAACCTCCGGTGCCGAGCGAGGTCACCGTGTTGCCCAGCGGCAGCGGGTCGGGCCTGGAACCGGTCTTCGTCGAGTGTTCCGGCGGAGCCGCCATCGTACACGGCGCCCAGCCCGCCGAGAGAATCAAGGCCTCTGAGCTGGCACAGAACGAGACGTTCGTGAAACTTCTGGCCGACGTGGCCGCCTCGAACGAAAAGCGGTTGGTCTTCCTCGTGCGCGACAACGGCCTGGGCACGTATCGGGCCGCCCGACGATTGGCCGGCGAGCACGAAGCCGTTTACGGAGCCCTGCCGGTCGTGGGCGAAGGCCGGCTCGACCTCAGCCGTTTCAGCCAACCCGAGTAACGCGGGAAACCCCATGGTGAAGCGACGCAGAACCGACGACGCTGAAGGCGGTGTCGATTCGCTGTTGGATACGATGACCAACGTGGTCGGTATCCTGGTGATCGTGCTGGTCGTTGCGCAGTTGGGGGTGGGCGACGCGGTCAAACGCATTACCGACGCCGTCCAGATCGACGCCGAGCAACTCGCCGAGGCCCAAAGACGACTGGCGGAACTGAAGGCCCAGCGCGATACCCTGCTGGCTGCAATGGCCGACGAGCCGCCGGCCGACGACGCGGATTACGAAGAGCGTCTGCGGCATCTCGAACAACAAATCGCCCAGCAAGACGCCGTGCTCGGTCGCCTGGAAGCTGAAGAGCAGGCCCGCCGTGCCGCGCTCCAACTGGTGGCCGATGCCAAGCAGAGCGAAGAAGATATCGCCGCAGCCCGGCGGAAGGTGGACGAGCTGACGGAGACCTGGACGACGAACGACGCCGAGCTGGACCGCTTGCGTCAGCTCCTGGCCGACACGCCCGAGCGGCCGTCGCTTCCCCCGCGGGAAGTCACCCTGCCCGATCCGAAGCCGGCACCGGAGGGCGCGAAGCAGCTTAGCCTTGTCTGCGCCAACAACAAGGTCTACTTCCTGCCCGACGCCACGCTGCTCGAGCAGATACGCCGGGCGGCCCAGGCACGCGCGCTCTATGTCGCGCAGCGGCTGCGCCGCAGCCTCGACCTGGAAAGCGACGAGGGCATCGAGCGATTCGTCGCCGAGTTCAACAAGCAGCCGCTGCAAGACGAGCCGTTTCGGTATTTCGACATCAAGCTCTACGCGGCGAATACCACGCCCCGGCTGATGTTCCATCCCCGGCCGACCGGCGGCGAGGACGAACGGATCGTCAAGGGCGCTCGCGCCCGCTTCCAGAAGATTATCGACGGCATCAACCGCAACCTGTTCTACCTGCGGTTCTACGTCTGCGCCGACAGTTTCGACATCTACGTCACCACCCGCCGCATCGTCTCCGACAAAGGCTGGCGGGCAGGCTGGGATCCGCAAAGCGTCAACTGGCGATACACGACCCCCCTAGGCGGCGATCTCCGCTTCGGCCCGCCGCCGGAACCCACGCCACCGAAGCCGCCCGACCCCAATCCGCCGCCGGACCCCGGCGACAAGAAGCCGGTGAAGCCGCCGAACGTGATTGACTGAAGAAGGGCGTCGGCCGGAGGTGAGACGTCCTACGACGGCAAATTGTGCATTGACACTTGAGGGTCGGGGAGCGATGATAGCGCGCTGTCGACCGGCCCTTCGTCTTGACGGACTGCGAGGACTATGCAACACGCGCTGAAGTCTATCGGGTATTGGGAAGAGTACCCACGCGATCCCTGGCTACATCCAAAACACCTTGTGGATGAGTCGTGGGAACGTCATGACAGGGCGAAAATCGTGGAGTATCTCAAGTCTGGTGTCAACGTTGGTGGAGAACATGGATACTCGTGGTGCAGATTCCCCGACGGGCCAACCGGTAAGGAGATGGGTAGCGAAGAGCTAAGTGACGGCGTCTGGGTTTGGCCCGAAGGTCTCGCGGTTTACGTGGAGAAGTTCAACGTCAGGTTGCCCGACGAGGTCGTCGCCCACATGAGGGCCAACGATTGGACGATTCCATGCGACGCCGATCCGGATACTCTAGAAAGCGTCCCTCGAGACTTCAGCTTCTGGGACGCATGGTGCGAGCGAAACCGGCCTCCTCCACTCAACCTGATCGGATATTGGGATGAGATCCCAAGTAGCGGTTGCTGGCTACATCCAAGACACCTTGTGGATGAGTCGTGGGAACGGGATGACAGAGAGAAGATCGTGACGTATCTCAGGTCGGGAATTCGCTGTCGTGAATTCCTCGGATACTCGTATTGCAGATTCCCCGACGGACCACCCGATGAAGAAATGGGCAACGCAACGCTCACTGACGGCGTCTGGGTTTGGCCCGAAGGTCTCGCGGTCTATGTAGAGAAGTTCAACGTCAGGTTGCCCGACGAGGTCGTCGCCCACATGAGGGCCAACGATTGGACGATTCCATGCGACGCCGATCCGGATGCTCTAGAAAGCGTCCCTCGAGACTTCAGCTTCTGGAACGCCTGGTGCGACCAAGACCGGCCTCCTCCACAGCCCGGCCAAGGAACCGGGAGTTCTCCTTCATCCAGGCAGGCTGCCGGGACGATGAGTCGCGCACTCAAGCTGATCGGGTATTGGAAAGAGGGACGAGAAGACAGTCGCTGGCTACATCCAGTATGTCTTATGGACCCATCATGGGAAGTTGATGACAGAGCGAAGATCATAGTGTATCTCAGGTCTGGCATTGTCATCCGTGATGACCTTGGATACGCGAGCTGCAGATTCGGGAGTGGAATACCTGATGAGGTGATGGGGAACGCAGAACTTAGTGACGGCGTCTGGGTTTGGCCGGAAGGCCTTGCCGTCTACGTGGAGCTCTTCAACGTCCGGTTGCCCGACGAATTCGTCGCGCATATGAGGGCCAATGACTGGGCAATTCAAACAGAAGCCGATCCGGATGTTCTGGCGAACCTCCCCGTGGACTTCAGCTTGTGGGAGACTTGGTGCGATCGAAATCGGCCTTCTGCAAAGAACCGCACACTGCTCGGCCGCATCCGGAGTCGCTTGAAACGAGCCTTTGGGAGATCGGATTTCGAGTGAGCGGCAATGTCCCGGCCGCCAAGCCAAGATGGCGCTTGGACCGCGGCCGACGAAGCTTGTCATCGGCAAGAAAACCCTCTTCAATTCTCAATTTACAATTGCCAATTTGCAATTCTCAATCCAAAGCATCCACGCCATGCGCCAAGAAACCCTTTCCCTCCCCAGCCCCTCCGGCGAATCCACCATCCCGCTCACCTGGGTCCACACCCTGATCATCGGCTCCGGCGCCGCCGGGCTCAACGCCGCCGTGCAACTTCGGGCGGGGGGCATCGAAGACCTGCTGATCGTCAGCGAGGGGCTCGAGATGGGCACCTCGATCAACACCGGCAGCGACAAGCAGACCTACTATAAGATCTCGCTCTGCGGCGACGACGCCCACTCCCCGGCCGCGATGTCCGAGACCTACTTTCAAGGCGGCGGCATGCACGGCGATTTGGCGCTGGTCGAGGCC
>CAYYNP010000176.1:0-21049 GCA_964472545.1 uncultured Planctomycetaceae bacterium
GCTCGGAGCCAGTCCCCGTTTTCCACTCCCGCGAATCGACTTTGCAGTTCTCCTGCTTGGCCGTCGGTGTTCGACGTGGGGTCGAGCAGGCCGTGCGGTTACGGGCGATACGTTGCCAGCAGCTTGTCGACGGCTTCCGCGGCTTGTGGAGGCGACTCCTCTTCCTCTGCCTCGATGCTGGTCAGATCGAGCATCTGCAGCGCGTTGAGGAAGTTGGTCTGGTTGTTTCGCGCCAACAGCAAGTCGGTGGCGTTGACGCGCTGGTCCCGGTTGTAGTCGTACGGATAGTCGAGAGCCGCCGGGTTCAAAAAGCTGTGGGGGTTGTTCCGCGCCAGGAGCAGATCGGTCGTTGTGACGCGTGCGTCGGTCTCCGAGTTGCCGGCGTCGGCCACGGCGTTGCCGAAGTAGAAGACGTCGTCGGCCGCCAGACCGAACGGTTCGGCCAAAACGGTCACTTGCAGCCATTGCTTCATGACGGCCCGGTCTTCCCAGACGATCGTCACCCGATCGGAACCGTCGACGCCGGCATTTTCGCGCATCGTGACCGCAATCGGGGCGGGGGCGGGCTGCCAACTACCGAGATCGTTATGGTTACCGACCGCGAGGCGGAAGTCGTCGACGTCCGGAACGACGTCCTCCGGCAGGCCGTCGACGTCGACCATGACGCCGTTGATTCCCAGGCTGTAGTTGGTGTAGTGTGCGAGCGTCGCCGTCTGGCCATGAAGCAGGGCCTGCTTGTCGGGCGCGATCGCGCCGTCGTTACCCTGGCCGTCGAACGACGAGTTGTTGTAGAAGACGTGGCGGCCAACGACCGTGGCCGTAGAAACGGCCTGATGGACCTCGCCGTGCGTAAACGCTACCGGGATCGTGTCTTCGTTGAGCCGGGCGGCTTCGACGGTGACCGCTGCCGGCGTGGCCAGCGAGCCGGTGACGTCGAACGACAATTCGAGCAACGTGCCGCCGGTGGTCCAAGGCGCACCGGCCGCCAAGCCCACGCGGATCGTGCCGGGCTGGGTCGTGTTGGCCGCAAAGGCCAGCGAACCGGCCGCGGCGCCGGGCGAGACGTCGAGTAACGTGAGCGCTTCGGCGTCGTAACGCAGGACCAGGTCGGCCGAGTAAACGTCCGCCTCGGCAAGCTCGATCCGCAGCGGCATCTCGGCCGGCTGGCCGGGAACGCCGGCGACGGCGGCCAAGGCCAACGAAGCCGTGGCGACCGTTTCCTCGGCCGGATCGGCCGACGCGGCGCCGGGAACTTGCCAGTTGCCGGAAACGTCGCCTAGGAGAATGGCGGTGAAATCCTGGCCGGTTTGATCTTGATCGAGTTGCGGGTAGGTCCGCTGCTCGGGCAGAAAAGTCCAGTATCGCCCGGCGCCGGGGAACGTGCCTTCGATCAATCCGACCGACTTGCTGAGGATATAAGAGGCATCCATGGCGTTGACGCTGCCGTTGCTGTTGACGTCGGCGGCGACGATCTGATGGGCGGAAAGCGGGCCCAGACCCGCGGCCGCCCTAAGCACCAATGCGGCGTCGTAGGGCATGATCCCGTCGACCTGGTCGCCCTTGGTCGGCCTCAGCGTGTAGGAGCCGAAGGTGATCTCGTCGATGGCGAACGAGCCGTCGGCGGCCGTTTCGGTGGCGCGCAGCCCGGCCCCGGAGAGCGTCATCGCCACGCCCGGCACGGGCCCGTTGCCGGTGAAGTAGCGGGCGGTGCCGGCGATGGAGAACGAGCCGGCAACGGTGAACCACCCGCCGTCGACGTTGGCCAGGATCGCCCCGTCGTTCAACAGTACGGTCGTCATCAGCAGGTCGCTGCGGTCGAGCGGGTCGCCGACGACCTCGAAGTCGAGATCCAACAAGATCCCCTCGCCGGAGACCGGCATTCCGGTGGCCATCGAGACGACGATCGTCCCCGGCGTCGTGGTGTTTGCCTCGCACGCCCAACCGGCGGCCAGCGGGCCGGTGGTGACGTCCTGCAAGGCGAGCACCGACGGATCGTAGGTGATCGTCAGATCGGCCGCACGCAGGCCGTCGACGTTGGAGACCGTCAACGGGATGCTCACGAAGGTGCCAAAATCGCCCGAAACCTCCGGCAGCGAGAGCACGACCGTTTCGTCGACGTAGCGAAAACCGCTCAGCAGTGTGGCTTCGGACGTATCGGCGTTGACCACACGAACGTCGGCCAAGGCCGGGAAGTGGGCCGGGGTGGTGCAGGCGATCTGCGAGTCGGTCACCACGACGACGTCGGTCGCCGCGACGTCGCCGAAGTAGACGGCCAGCCCGTCTTGGAATTGCGTGCCGGTGACGGTGACGCTCGTGCCGCCCGCGCTGGGGCCCTGGTTGGGCGTGACCGAGGTTACCGACGGGGCAGTTTCGACGGTTACCAGATGTGGCAGCGCGGGCGTGCCGTCGTAGGTGGTACTCTGGCCGTCGCTGGCCGTGATGTAGTACTCGATGCCCGGCGGGAGCATCTCGCCGCCGGCGATGGTGGCCGAGTAGCTATTGCCGAGGAGGTTGACCATCGCCAACGCGATGTAGTCGTCGCTGCTTTCCAGCGGGCGATAATGGACGGCCGCCTCGGCCACGTGCAGATTGTCGGTAATCTCGGCCACCAGCCGCAGCCCGAAACCGGCCGAAGCCGCGGTCACCGGCACGTGTACCACCACCGGCACGACCGTATCGACCGCCGCGGCACTGGCGATGTTCGAGGGGTCGGACTCGGTGCCGTCGGTGGTCATCACGGTGAACATGTAGTGCATTGGCACGGCCGGCGTGACGTCGGCGTCGACGAACGCCTCGTTGCCCACCGGAATGATCGTCTCGTTCAGCCGTTGGTAGGTGCCCTCGGCCGAATCGCTGCGATAGAGGTTGTATCCGGCCAGTAGATCGAAGTCGTCCTGGGCCCAAGCCAGATGTACGGAGCCTTCCTGTCCGGCAGCGTGCAGGGTCATCGATTGCACGCCCATCGTCTGCACGCGGAAGCGGAAGCGCCCGATATCCCAGCCGGAAACCAGCCACGGATCGTCGGCCGCCGCGGCCCCGGAAATCCGCATCTCGTGATAGCTTTCGCCGGTCATCGGCGTGATCCAGAACGAACCCTGCCAGGTGCGCGAGTTGATCCAGCCGTCGTAGCCCTCGTCGACCGTTACGTCGTCGATCGAGAGCGTGGCGCTGTCGTCGTCGTCGATCGTGCCTTCGCCCCGGGCAACCTGGACGGGCACGCCGGCGGCGTTGCTCAGGGCGACGAAGAGGTTCTCGTCGATTTCGTCGACCACGTCGCCAACGATCGGCACGGCGACCGTCTGCTCGGTCGGCCCTCCCGGCTCGAAAGTGAGCGTTCCGCCGGCCGTCTGATAGTCGGTGCCGGCCACCGCGGTGCCGTCTTCGGTGGCGTAGTCGACGGTCACCGTGGCGGCGTGCGGCTGGGAGAGACTGACGGTAAAGATCATCTCGCTCGTACCGGCGTCGCCTTCGGCCAGCGTCACGTCGTCGATGCTGAGCTTGGCCCCGTCGTCGTCGGTGATCGTGGCGATGCCTTGTTGCTTGGCGTAGGGTTCCTCGGCCGTACCGGTCGCATTGGAGAGATCGACGCGGAACGTCTCGTGCGTCTCGTTCGTCACGTCGCTGATCAGGAAGACGTCGATCGTCTGCTGCAAGGCCCCGCCGGGCGTAAAGGTCAGCGTTCCGGTGGCCGGAAGATAGTCGACGCCCGTGGTGGCCGTGCCGTCGGCGGTGGCGAAATCGACGGTGACCGGATCGATCGGGTCCTGGGATATCGTCACTGTAAACTGCATCAACGGATTGCCGCTGTTGCCTTCGGTGAGTGCCACGTCGTCGATCGAAAGCACCGGATCGTCGCCGGTGATCGTTCCCGTGGCGCGCGAGTCGGCAATACCCACCACGGTGGCGCCGACCAGATCGACGAGAACGGTCTCGTCCCCTTCGTGGTCCAAATCGCCGACGATCGGCACCAGCAAGGTCTGCTGTAGCGGATCGTCCGGATCGAAGACCAGCGAGCCCGTGACCGCGTTGTAGTCTTCGCCGGCCGTGGCGGTGCCGTCGGCCGTGGCGTAGTCGACCTGCACGCGCTGGGGTACTTGACCCGAGAGGGTCACGGTGAACTGGGCGTAGCTCGTTCCGGCGTCGCCCTCGACGAACTGCGCGTCGGCGATCGACAGCAGCGGCCCGTCGTCGCCGACGATCGTACCCAGGCCCGACGCGTCGGCAATGGCCGCATCGGAGGCATTCGACAGTTCGACCGTGAAGGTCTCGTTCGTCTCGTCGTCGAGGTCGCCGGAGACGGTCACCGAGACGGTCTGCGCCAGTTCGCCGCCGGGCAGGAACGTCAACTGGCCGGCCGTTGCGGTGTAGTCTTCGCCGGCGGTGGCCGTGCCGTCGGTGGTGGCGTAGTCGACGGTGAGCGTTTGGGCGGGCACCGCCGAAAGGCTGACGGTAAACGCCGCCTCGATCGTACCGGCGTCGTCTTCGAGTACGGTCACGTCGTCGATTGAGATCTTCGGGTCGTCGTCACGGACGGTGCCCAACCCGTCGGCCTTGACGATCGTGGCACCGTCGGCGTCGAACAGCCGCAGGAGGAACTCTTCGTCGAGTTCGTCGGTTGCGTCGCCAAAGACGTCCACACCAACTTGCTGTGAAAGCGGATGGCCCGGCTTGAAGAACAACGCGCCGCTGGTGGGCCGATAGTCCTCACCGGCCGTGGCCGTATCGTCGACGGTCTCGTAGCGGACGACCAGTTGCTCGTCCGGATTGACCGACAGCGTCACGGTGAACACGGCCTCCGCCTCGCCGGCGTCGCCTTCAACGATCGTTACGTCGTCGATTGTGAAGATCGGGGCGTCGTCGTCGACGATGGTCCCCTGGCCCACGGCGTCGACAATCTCGATGGCCGTCGAGGACGTCAACTCGACCGTGAAATCCTCGTCGAGTTCGTCGATCAGGTCGGCCAGCACGGGCACGGTGATCGTCTGATCGGCGGGTCCGCCGGGCTCGAAGGTGAGCGTTCCGGCCACGGCCTGATAGTCCTCACCGGCCGTGGCGGTGCCGTCGGCCGTGGTGTAGTCGATCGCGGCCGCTTGCTCCGGCGGTAGGGAGATGCTGACCGTAAACACCGCGTCGACGGTGCCCGCGTCGCCTTCGGTGAGTGTGACGTCGTCGATCGAGACGGCCGGGTCATCGTTGATAATCGTAGCTTCACCTATCGGATCGGCGAGCCCCACTTCAAGGCTGGTGATCCGGAGCCTGAAAGTCTCGTCCGGCTCACTCACTCGGTTGCCCAGCACGGGCACGGCGATTCGTTGCTGGAGCGGTCCGCCGGGGCGGAAGGTGAAGGTCCCGTTGATCGGCCGATAGTCACTGTCGGCGGCGGCCGAAAGGCCTTCGGTCGCGTAGTCGATCGTGAGCGTGGTCTCGGGGTCGGCGGAGAGGTTCACGGCGAACTCGGCATCGGTGGTGCCGTTGTCGCCGATTTTGAGCAGGAAGGCGTCTTTGGCGCCTGCGAAGGAGGTGTCCGGCCCTCCGGAAATCCAGCCCGGGGAGTCGGTTTCGCCGACGACGTAGGCGCTACCCGAGCCGTCGGTCACGATCCCGTGTCCGTAGTCGTTCGAGGCACTACCGCCGATGTAGCTCGACCAGAGGAACTGTCCGCTGCCGGCGATTCTGGCCACGAAGGGGTCTTCATGGCCGTTGTGCGAGGTGTCGATTCCCCCGGAGACCCAGCCACCGGAGTTTGTTCGGCCGACAATCCAGGCGCTGCCGAGTCGGTCTACGTCGAGGGCGTATCCGTACTCGCGCCCGCCGCCGCCGAGGTAGCTGGACCAGAGAGGCTGGCCGGCGTTGTCGATCTTCATCACGAAGGCGTCGTATCCTCCGCCGTGAACCGTATCGAAGCCGTCGGAGATCCAGCCGGCGGAGTGGGACATACCGCACACCCAAGCGTCGCCCCAGTCGTCGACGGTGACGTCGTACGTGTCGTCGTCGTTGGAACCGCCGAGATAGCTGGCCTCGAGTAACTGGCCGTCGGGGTCGAGACGGGCCACGAATCCGTCGAGGTTGCCGCCGTGGTCGGAGTTGAAGCCGCCGGCGGCCCAGGCCGACGAGCGCGTGCCTCCGACGACCCAGGAATTGCCGGCCGCGTCGACGCCGATCCCTCGGCCCACGTCCCAAACGGACCCGCCAAGATAGGTCGACCAGAGCAGTTGCCCGTCGGGGGAGACCTTGGCGGCGAAGGCGTCAGTCGAACCGTTGTAACTGTCGTCGTGTCCGCCGGAGGCCCACCCGGGCGAGTCCGTGTGCCCGACCAGGTAGACGTTTCCGGCGGCGTCGAGTTCGAGATCGGTCAGGTAATCCGGGTTGGGACCGCCGAGTTTCTTGAGCCAGAGCAGATCGCCGTCGCCGGTGAACTTGGCCAGGAAGGCGTCGTAGTGGCCGCCGGGGCTGTTCTCGAACGTCTCGGTGATCCAGGTCGAGCAGCCGGTATACCCTCCCACGTAAACGTCGCCGGCGTCGTCAACGACGACCCTCCGGCCGACTTCGTCGCAGCCGGAGCCGAGGTAGGTGGAGAAGAGCACTTCGCCGGCCGGACTGAGTTTGGCCACGAAGGCGTCGTCGGCGCCGTTGAAGTCGGGATCGACGCCGTCGACAATGGGGAAGTCGGCCGATTCCGTCGCGCCGGAAATCCAGAAGTTGCCCGCCGCGTCGAGGTCGACGCCATAGGCCCAATCGCGAACGTCGCCGCCGAGATAGGTCGACCAGAGCGACGCCTCGCCGTGGCCCTCGGTCAGCGTGACGTCGGACACGGAAGCCAGCGGGGCGCCGTGGGGAATGATCGCGCCGAGGCCCGTGTCGTCGGCCACCATGGCCCCGTCGATGTTGGACAGATTGACGCGGAAGTGCTCCAGGATCTCGCTTTCGGCGTCGGCATGGATCGGCACGGCCACCGTTTGTTCGCTCGCGCCCGAGGCCTCAAACGTGAGCGTGCCGGACGTGGCCTGATAATCACTACCGGCCGTGGCCGTGTCGTCGGCCGTGGCGTAGTCGACGGTGATTGTCTTCAACGGCGTGGTCGAGAGGCTGACGGTAAACGTGGCGTCGGCGGTCCCCGATTCCGGTTCGGTCACGATGACGTCGTCGATCCGCACCAGGGGGTCGTCGTCTCGGATGGTGCCTTCGGCCCGATTCTCAGCGATGCTCGCGCGGCGCGGATGAGTCAGTTCAACGGCGAAGGTCCTGTCGCCCTGGTGCAACACGTTGCCGATCACCGGCACGGCGAGTGACTGCACGGTTTCGCCCGGGGCGAACGTCAACGTCCCTTTCGTCTCCTGATAGTCCGTGCCGGCGATGGCCGAGCCGTCTTCCGTGGCGAAGTAGACGGTGACCTCTTCGGCCACCGCGGCGGCCAACGTTACCGTGAACAGGACGTCGGCCGTTCCCGCGTCGCCTTCGATGATCGCCGCGTCGGCGATCGACAGCGTCGGGTCGTCGTCGAGAATCGTGCCTTGGCCCGCGTCGTCGGCCAGCGTGACGAAGGTCGGCTCGGAGAGTTCGAGAGAGAACGCCTTGTCGGTTTCCTCCCAAATATCGCCCAGTACGGGTACTTCGACCACCTGTTGGGTCTCGCCCGGATCGAAGGTGAGTGTTCCGGCGGTCGTCTCGTAGTCCACGCCGCCGACGGCCGTGCCGTCGACCGTGGTGTAATCGACCGTGACGGTTTGGCTGGCCGGCTGCGAAAGCTCGACGGTAAACACCGCGTCGACCGTACCGATCGGGTGGACCTCGAAGTCGGTGAACGGCGTAATCGGCCCGAAGGTGACCGACGGCTGCACGGTGGGATCCATCGGCCTGTTGAACGAGACGGCAAACGTGGCCGGCCCGGCGCCCACGTCCGGCACGTTGGTGCCCGGCGTGCCGTTGATCTCGACGCTATCGACGAAGGGGAAGGTGCTCTCGTAGCCGTGTTCCGGCGGCGTGCCGTAATCGATCGCCGCGGTGACGAAGTTGTCGAAGTAGTCGTAGACCATGTGCTGCACGAGTTCGGGGTTGTCGGTCCCCCAGTAGTTCTCCGCAATCTCCGACGTCCACGCCGGCGAGCCGCCGGCCGGTCTGATCGTCATCCAGTGGTTGATGTTCGGGTCCCACGACTTGCTCAACAGGGCGTTGTAGCGAACCGGGCCGTGGTAGTTCTGCTCGACGTGCTCGAGCAGCCGGCCGTCGTTGTAGGTCGCCATCAACTGCTCGAAAGTCCACTCGCCGGGGAGCTTAAGGATGTAGCCGGGCCAAGAGCGCGGATGTCCGTGGCCTCCCCAGCGGCCGCCGTTGGCCTCCAGCCGGGTCGACCAGAGTCCGGTCCCCGCTGCGATGTAGATTTCCTGGGGCCTCGTGTTCAGCAGGTCGGCCGGCTGACCCTCGCCCCAGTTGGTGTAGTCCATCGGCGTACCGTCGACCCAGCGGTATTCGTCCCACGTGCCGGTGTTGCCGTCGAGCGCCGCGTTCATCGTGGTGGCCCCGAGAAGGAAGAAGCTCACGAAGCCGTCGTGTCCCGCGCGGGGCTTGGGATAGCTTATGTACTGGACGAGCCACTCCGTTTCCGCATCGCTGTGGACCGACACCACGTGGCCCTCGAAGTAGTTGGCGATCAACTCGGCCAGTGCCGTGCTGTCCCACTCCATGGGCAACACCACGTACGTGTATCCCTCGTGGTAACGCGGATCGAGGAACGTGTAATAGTCCCTCTTGGATTGGAGTTCGGTCAACTCTTCGTGGTAGTCCAGCGGCACGCTCAACGTGAGCGGTTGGTTCTCCTGGTTGTCTTGCAGGAACGTGCTGTTGACGATCATCAGGTCGTTGCCGTAGCCGACCGCCGTGGCGCGGCTCTCGTCGAACAGCACCGTGTCGAACGAGCCGGCCTGGATCGCGCTGCCGCGATACTTGTGGAAGATCGTGTTGGCGATGTACTGCGCCTGGAACTGGCAGTTATAGTAGTCCCAATCGACGTAGCAGTGGTCGACCTCGTCCAGGCCCGTCATCCGCGGGTTGCGGATCGTGGCGTATTGGATGTTGGCGTGTCCGCCCTGGACCTCGATCGAAGTCTGTTGCCCGCTGACCAGATAGGACGGGAAGATCGTGACGGGCTGCTGCTGCGTGCCTTCGATAATCAGATCGCCGCGGACGACGATATTGCCATTTTGCGGGCCGGGATTGTAAGGGTCGTCGCTGATGCCGCCAAATTGCAGCTCGACGCCCTCCTCGATCCGCAGCGTCGCCTGCTCCTCAATCAGCACCGGCGAGCCGACGATCCAAAGATTGTCCGCCGTCAGCGTCATGTCCTCGCTCACCACCCGCGGCACGTTGACGCCCCGCTGCACGATGTACGAGAACCGCGAAACCCGTTTGTAGGTCGGATGGTCCTCGTCCCAACCGTCCTCGAACGTGACGGTCAACTCGAAGGGGATCACGTGATCGTTCGGGCAGGATGGATCGACCTGCACCACGAACGGATCCGAAACGCTCGAAAGCACGCCTTCATTGTCCCAGGTCAGGCCGTTGTCGGTGATCGCAAACGGCCCCACGTCGCCGAAGGTGACCGTGTCGTTGTGGATCGTCACGAACGGGTCGTCGGCATAGGCCCCGCGCATGTGGGCCCGCAGCGTGGCGCGGACGTTCTCGGCCGATCCGCTGCGGTTGATCAGCTCCACGCCGATGTGTACGGTTTCGCCGGCGTCGATCCGTCCGTCGTCGTCGCAGGCCTCGTCGACGGCCGGATCGTCGAAGAGCCAGTTCTCGTATAGCACCACGCCCGGCTTCGGCGGATCGGTCAACACGCGATAGGCGTCGACCACGCCCTGCCGCGGCGTTTCGTCGAGGATGCCGCCAAGCCCCAACTCCACCATACTGGAGTGCGTCAAGCATCCCTGGATGAAACGCGACGAGTAGATATCGCGCTGCCAGAAGTACGACCGGGCCAAGGCCGCGATGCCCGCTACGATCGGCGTGGCCATGCTGGTGCCGCTCCAGGCGGCGTAATTGTCGACCAGCGGCAGCGTGCTGGGGATGCCCACGCCCGGGGCACGGACGTCGTAGCCGTAGTTCGAGAACCAGGCTTTCCGGTCGTCGGGCGTCGTGGCTTCGACGCCGACCACGATCGGAAAGGCGGCCGGATAGTTCGGAGCTCTCCTGATGGACACGTTGTCGTTGCCGGCCGCGGCGACCAGCACGCACTTGTTCAACGCCACTTCCAACGCATCGAGCATGATCTGCGACCGCTGATACCCGCCGAAGCTCATGCTGATCACGTC
This sequence comes from uncultured Planctomycetaceae bacterium, assembly GCA_964472545.1. Lineage (GTDB taxonomy): Bacteria > Planctomycetota > Planctomycetia > Pirellulales > Thermoguttaceae > CAYYNP01. The sequence continues at coordinate 10,308 of CAYYNP010000176.1, forward strand.
GGCCCCGTTGTCCACGGCGTAGGTCACGCCTTCGGCAATGTCTTGCACGGTCAGCGTGCCGGCGTATTGCGCGGCGCGGACGGCCATGATCTGCACGTTGAACGCGGTGCCCACGCCGCCGATTTCGTTGAACCCTTGCGACGCGACGATGCCGGCGCAGTGCGTGCCGTGTCCGTGTACGTCCATCGGATCGCCGTGGTGCAGCGACGGATTCGAGACCACGGTGGCACCGTGAATGTCGTCGACGAAGCCGTTGTCGTCGTCGTCGACGCCGTTGTCGGGTATTTCGTCGGCGTTGACCCACATGTTGGCGGCCAGGTCTTCGTGGGTGTAGTCGACGCCCGAATCGAGCACGGCCACCACCACGCTGTGATCGCCGCCGGGATAGACCCCCTGTTCGTCCAGATAGAGCCAGGCGTTGGGCGTCTTGGTGTTGGTGTGGTGCCACTGGTCGTCGTAGAGCGGATCGGTGGTGGCGTCCGGGATGCCGAAGATCGGGTCGTCGATCTGGGCCGCCAACCGGTACTCGTAGTTCGGCTCGGCAATCATCACCTCCGGCAGACCGTTGAAGGCTGCCGCCGCTTCCTCTACGTCGGCATCGTTGGGCAATTCGAGCCGATACCATAGAGCGAGGTCGGCTCGCTCGGCGTCGAACTCCGCCGTTTCGGCCGACGCCACGTACGCGGCTGCCTCGGTCACCAACGACGGAAACACCGGCTCGATCGACCGCACGCGCGACGCCGACAACTCGGTCCAGAGCGAGGCCGTTTCGACCACGGGCCCGATCGACGCCGGCACGGGCCCTGCCGGATCGTCCACCGTCGGGTTCAATGCGTCCGGATCGCGCAACTTGACCAACAACTCCCCCGGCACGACGGTGGTCGGCGGAATCGGCGGCGGCGAAAACTCGGCCGGTGGCGCGAAGGCATCGGCGTCGATGCCCGCCGCGTCCAGCAGCGCCCGTTCCTCCAGCGGCTCCAGCGCGAGTCGCCGCCCCGCTGCGCGAAGGCGGCGAGATGTCATCCGTGGTGTGGCTTTGGGACAAGAACGCAGTCGACGTGGAACTCTCACGACACGGCCCTCCGAAGAAACCCACAAATTCCCGCTGGTTATAGGCCCCCATTCTACACGCCTCAATGGAGGATGTCTAGTATCCCGATTAGGATTAGATGGGGCCGTAGGTGAGAGTGCCCCACGGTGCCCGTGGACGACGAGTCGGTACGCTACTTGGCGGCCGCTTCGATGACGGGCAGTTCCACGGTGACCTTCGTGCCTTGGCCCGGACTGCTGACGATCGAGGCCTGTCCGTCGAACAACCGCGCCCGTTCGCGAATCCCGCGCAGACCAAAACGGTTCGGCGGCACCTGGTCCTCGGAGAAACCGACGCCCTGGTCTTCGATTTCCACGGTCAGCCGGTTGGCCCGCTGATGCAGCCACACGCTGACGGTGTCGGCCTGGCTGTGCCGTTCCACGTTGGTCACTGCCTCCTGAACGATGCGAAAGACGACGCCTTCGAGGACAGGATCGAGACGCTCGAACTCGACGGCATGTTCGAGCACGGTCTCCAATCCGCTGCGCCGTCGCGTTTCGCCCAACAAGTACTCTACGGCGTCGACGATTCCCTTCTCGTCGATAATCAACGGGCGGAGTTCGCCGATCATGCGGCGCCCTTCCCGCACGGCCGTGTCGAGCAGATCCCCCGCGGCGTCCAATTGTGCGGTCACCGCGTCGGTCGGATTCGGCAAGTTGGCGCGGATCCCCTCGAGCTGCATCTTGGCGCTGACCACGTCTTGCACGAAGCCGTCGTGGATGTCGTGGGCCACGAGTTTCCGTTCACGTTCCTGCAAGTCGATCATCTTTCGCAGCAACGCCTGATCGGCGGCCAACATCTGCGTGGCGGTAATCCGCGCCAGTGCGCCGCCCACGCTGGCGGCGATCACTTCCAGGGCCGCCCTGGAGTGCGGCGGGATCTGCGGCAGCGTGTAGGACGCGAAGACGAGACAAGCGATCGGCTCCGTCTTGTGTAGGATGGGTATCACACCGATCCCTTGGAAACCTGCCTGCATCAGTATCGACCGGTTCTCGGAAGTCGCTTCCGACGCGTGGTAGTATTGTGGCTTGCCTCGCAGGATTCTCTGAGCGAGGGGAGAATCCGCTTTCTGGACCTGGATATTGTCTCCCATGCCTTCCGGCCCACCTCGGACAAAACGAAGGTGGAAGTTCTTCGCTTGATCGGCGACGAGGATTCCCCCATGGTCCAGCCCGGTAATCCGCATCGCCGTTTCGCAACACAACTCGAGCGCCTCGTCCATCGACCAGATGCCGTTGAGTTCGGTGACCAGGTGCCGTTGGGTCTCCAAGAGCGACGCCACGGCCTTGCCCTGGGTAACGTCCGTGCAGATGATCATCACCACCGGATCGTCTCCGGAGCCCAGTAGCGGCACCAGGCAGCAGTCCCAGCAGCGGCCGTAGATCGTGCGGGCTTCAAGCGTCTGCACCTCGCGGTCGGCGAGTGCCCTTTCGAGCGCCTGCCGGCAGCGGGCCTGGTCTTCGGAGGCGATGTGCTGAAACCCCGAGGAGCCGAGCATCCGCTCCTGCGGCACGCCGACTACGGATCGATTGGTGAAGCGGATTTGCCCCCGGCGGTCGACGACGATCACGAAGTCGGGTACGTTCTCCAGCAGGTGGCGCAGCTTGAGTTCCGATTCCTCCAACGCCACTTCTGTCTGTTGCAGTTCGGTCTCTTGGCTCTCAACGCGTTGTTCGAGCACGACCTGGGCCCGCCGCAGCCTGCGTTCTTCCCGCCGGCGGGCGGTCACGTCGGTACACCGCACCGTGAAGCCGATCACCCGGCCGTCGCCGATCACCGGCCCCACGCGCGATTCGAAGCTCAGCAGGTTGCCTTCGGCATCTCGGTAATCGACGTCGTAGGCACCGGGCTCCGCGTTCGCCGCCACCTGCTCGAAACAGGCCTGCATAGCCGGATGGAATTCCTCGCCGACGTATCGATAGACGGACGTGCCGATCACGTCGTCCTTGTTCAGGTCCCAGACGGTGCGGTTGATGTAGGTGATCGTGCCGTCGAGGTCGAGCGTCATGATGTGATCCGGCGACGTCTCGGCAATCGACCGCCACTTGCCTTCGGAGGCCTTCAGAGCGGCCCCAAGCGGGCCGGATTGACCGGACGAGTTTTGCGCCGGAGCGCCGGATTGCAGCTCGGCAAGTTGCTTGCGCAGGGCCTCCAGTTCCGCCAGCAGTTGCTCTTTCGTCTTCTGGGCGTCCGTCATTCGTGCCGGCTCCGCGTTCTCCTTCAGGAATGCCCGCCTGTGGCTGCCAAACCGGTTGCGTCCGCCGTCGGTCCTGATGGACATCGAGCGAAACACCGAATCCCTCTCAGCATACTCGCCAACCCGCGAAGATGGCAAGCCGCCTGCCGCCGCTTGCCCCGGCGGCCGTGAATGCGTAGGCTGACGGGCTGGTAATAGGGGGCAGCCATCCCAAGACTGAGCGTCGACCGAGCGCCAGGCTCCGCGCCCTTCGACTCCCACGGAAAGGACCCCCACCCGTGATACACCAGCGAAGAGTCGCAACGACTCTCTTGGCCGTCTGTCTGACGTCGGTCATTGGCACCTACTGCGCTGCCGAGGCCGCCGAGCAGCAACTCCGGCTGGCGAACATCTTCACCGACAACATGGTGCTTCAGCGGGATCAGCCCGCGACGATTTGGGGTTGGGCCAAGCCGGGTGCCGACGTGCGGGTAACCGTCACCGAAAAGAACGAATCGGTCGCGGCGTTGGCCGCCCGGGCACCGGCCGATCCCCCGTACGAGTTCCAAAGTAGCGACGTGCCCCCGTCGCCGGCCGCCGGCGAATACCACGCGACGATCGCGTACGTCGAGCACAACGCCAAGCCGTTTGCCACCGTCACGCGCACCGCCACGGCCGACGGCAGCGGCGCATGGGAGGTCGAGTTTCCCCCGATGGCGGCTTCGTTTCGACCGAAGACGATCCTGGCCCAATCCGACGGCGAGGTCGATGCGGCCGAGAACGTGTTGATCGGCATCGTCTGGCTGAACACGGGCCAGAGCAACATCCAGATCCGCCGGTTCGACGGCGGCGACCTGGAACTGCCCGGCGCGCGTTACCCCGGCGTGCGTTTCTGCAAGCTGGACGGCTCGTGGTACAAGCCCAAGGAAGACTTGAGTGCGCCTGCCCATTGGCTGGTCTGTTCGCCGCGTACGGCCGTCGAGGTCAACGGCGTCACGTACTTCTTCGCCACCACGCTGCACCGCTATCTGAACGTACCGGTGGGGATCATCAACAACGCCCGCGGCGGCACGACCGGCCAGGCGTGGTGTTCGCGCGAGTCGCTGGACACGATCGACCATCCCGCGTTCCAACGGCAATTGGCCGAGTACGATGCGCTCTGCAAGCAGTGGGAATCGCCGGCGTATCGACAGCAGGCCTACGAGACCGCCGTGGCCGAGGCCCAAGCCAAGGTCGACGCCTACCAACAGGCGCTGGCCGCCTACAACGCCCTGCCGGACGAGGCCAAGCAGACGGCCAGACCACCAAAGCCCCCGAAGCTCAGCGCGACGAAAATTCTCCGTGAGCGCCGCATCCTCAACGACGCCCGCGAGGCCTGGTCGCCTCCGGCGGGGCTGTTCAACGCCGTGGTCTATCCGTTGCGAAAGCTCAAGGTCGACGGGATGCTCTTCTATCAGGGCGAGAACAACAACTTCGGGCTGTGGTCGCGCTACGAACACAGCTTCCCGCGGGTGATCACGTCGCACTGCGAACTGTTTGGCGATCCTCTGCTGCCGATCGGGGTCATCGAGTTGCCCGGTTGGAAGGAGCCGTCGCCGCCGGAGACCTCCTACGCCGACGGCTACGCGATGATCCGCGACGTCCACAACCGCACGGTCCGCCGCTTCGACGCCTGCGAGATGATCATCTGCAACGACCTCGGCGGTCAGAGCATCCACCCGGGCGACAAGCGCCCGGTCGCCGAGCGGGCGGCGCGTTGGGCGTTGGCTTCTGTTTACGGCGCGGAGTTGCCGTATCAAGGCCCGATCTATCGCGAGATGGAAGTCGTCACCGACGAGAAGACCGGCCAGCGCGTCGCCCGGGTCTATTTCGATCTCGATCCGCTCTTCGAGAAGAACACCGCCGCGTGGCAGGCCGAAAACCCTGGCAAAGAGTCGCCGGAATGGGTGATTCTGCCGTGCCCCCTCAAGGGTGCGCCGTACTCGGGCTTCGCCATTGCCGGTGAGGATCGCCTCTGGCACCCGGCCAATGTGGTGCGCAACGCGAGAGCCGGCGCGTTGGAAATCTCCAGCCCCCTTGTCGCCGAGCCGGTCGCCGTGCGTTACGGTTGGGCCAACACACCCGCCGGCAACGCGCTGAACCGCGGCTTCCCGATGCTCACTTTCCGCACCGACGATTGGCCGCTGCCCAGCAGTTGGCCGGCCGAAACGCCACAGCAGCAAGAGGCGAACGACGCCGCCCGCAAGGCACGCAGGGAACTCGCCGAGAGGAGCCTCCTCGAGCGGCAAATGGCCGAACTCCTGGCAGAGCTTCCCGAGTTGGAGGTCCAGCGCCACGGCAGCAAGTTCGGCGGCAGCCGTCAAACGCTCATGGTGAGCAAGGCCCGTCGGATCGCCCAAGTCATCGCGGAGATGAAGACCGTCGAGAGAAAGCCCACACGCGAACTGCAGGCCAAGTTGGAGGCACTGAGCGAAGCGCTGGACGCCGTGGTGGCAGAGATCGACGATAGCCCGTAGCCGTCAGTAGCCGAAGCTGGATGGCTGGGACAGAGATTAGGGCAGCCCTGGGCGCTAGGGGCGGCGGATTGGGGGCCAGGGAAGAGTCCCCCAGGTCACTCCACTCGCCACTCCCCACTCACCACTCCCCACTCACCACTCCCCACCCCCCACCACCTACTCCCAAACCTCAGTCGTCGCCGTGTTGGTTTCCGGCCCGGGCATGCCGCTACTGGTCAGCGTGGCCTGAAACGTCAGGTTTCCGGCCTGTTGGGTCTGGATGACCACGTGGTAGATTAGCGTTTCGTTCGGGGCGATCTGCGGCACCGAAGGAAATTGAAGGGTGCGGTCTCTGAGCGTGGGCAGGCCCGACTCGGGCGGCGCACTGGTTCCAAGGGGCTGGAAGATCGCGCCCACCGGGATGATCGCGGAAACGGCCACGTTGGTGTCTGCCGTCGTGCCCTTGTTGGAAACCAGGATCTTGTAGGTCACGTCGCGGCCCTTGGGCACCGGATCGTGCAGGTCGATCACCGTCAGCGTCAGGCCGCCCTGGGCCGCCAACACGTCGAGCACGGCTTCATGCTGGGCTTGGGCACCCTCGCGCGTGGTGACCACCACCCGGCTGGTGGCCTGCGTTGCCGGCTGCAGGCAGCGACACGCCACCTCGAATCTCTCCGTCTGGCCCGGCAAGAGGCTCGGAAAAGTGCAGGTCAGCGTCTGTCCGTAGAGTTGGCAGCCGGCCACCGGCTGGGGGCTGAGTTCGGCCGGATACGTGGCGACGACCTCCACGTTGGTCAACGTCTGCGTTCCCGGGTTGGTCAACTCGATCGTGAAGCGAGCCTCTTCCCCCACGGTTCCCAAGGGCGGCCCGATGTTGCGGACCGTCACCTGCGGCGATCCAGCGGGCGGAAGGACGGGCGGATTGACGTTGTCCGGCGGCGCCGTGGTGCCGGCTTCGATGGCGGTAAGCGAACCGTCGGCCGTGGCCAGCACGTCCGCCGTCGGGCTGAAGACCTCGACCGAGTGCTTCAACCGTCCTGCGGCGGTCACCAGCAATGTCACGTTGATCTTCTGTGACTCTCCCGGGGCCAAGGGCCGGATGTCGGCCTCGATCGGACTCGGCAACACGTCGTGCTGCAGCCCGAACCCGAAGATGTCGCGGATATCCAACCCGCTGACCGCCGCCTGGCTCGTATTGGTCACCAGGATTTCGAACGTCACCCGATCGCCCACGGTCGCCCGCGACGGCCCGGAAACCTCCACGGCGACCGTCGAGGCGACGACGTTGGTGGTGGCGCAGGCGGTGGCCTCGAGTGCGGCGTCGGCCGCAGCACCGGCGGCGTTGGCGCGAACGCAGTTGGTCACGTTGCCCTGGGCGGCCGTGCGGCACTGGAGTTCTAGCACGTGGCTCTGCCCGGCCCCCAGATCGTCGAGTTGCCAGCGAAGCTCCCGGCCGACCGTCTCGGGCACGGGATTGGCCGATACGTACTCCAGCCCGCTGGGCAGCAGATCGGTGACGGTCACCCCACGTGCGGGCTGATCGCCGGGGTTGGAAACTTCGATTCGGTAGGTCAGCGTGCTGCCGAGCGACGCGGTGGCCGACGACGACGCGCGCACGGCCAGATCGGCCGACGTCCAGGTCCTCAGCGTCGTGCCGCAGGCCACCTCCAGGCTCTTGCCGCCTTCGGTGTTCGGCGGCGGGCGGATCACGCGGATGCCGATGCGGTTGGTGCCCGGCCGGGGAGACTTCTGAAAGACCTCGACGCCGGCCACGCCGGAGGCGTCCGTATCGACCACCACGGCTTGGGCCCCGTCGGGCGCGAAGCCGGCCTCCGGCCCGTCGAGCACCTCGTAGCGAACCTGCCAGCCCGAGCGAGGGCAGCCGTTGCTCCGCCGGGTGACGGTCGTGGTCAACACGTCGGTCGAGCCGGCCGCGTTGATCGCCGGGGCGGGGAACTGCCACTCGGCGTCGATCCAGTCGATCCCCGCCGACCGCATCCGCGCATCCCAGCCCTGCACGCTCGGTGCATAGACCGTTACGTTGCTGGTGCCTTCGGCCGAGGAGGTCAACGTGATCCAGCCCTGTCCGGCCTCGACGCAGACGTCGTCGTGCGTGGCCGGCGTGCCGCGTCCCAGCCGCAGCGACTTCCGCGACGTGCTGCCGACGGCAAACGCGTTGTTGATCTTACGCGGATTGTTGAAGTCGCCCAGTAGCCAGTCGATCGGCCCGTTCTCACCCACGGCCACGATCTGCCCGGCGCTGCCCGGTGTGAGCGACCACTCCAGGCGTTCGTTGGGCGAGAGGTATCCGTCGTCGCCGCAGACGCCGGCCACCAGAACAACCTCCGCCCCGACCGGAGCGACGACCGTTCTCGGCAGAAGCGACACGGCCACGTCGCCGCCACAGATCCGCAGCCCTGAATCCGTCTCGTCCGGCGGTGCCGTGCGGATCGGCGGTTCGGCAAACATCCGTTCGCCGCTAGGATCGATCCTGGGGACCTGCAGATAGGCGCAGCCGGGAGCCACGGCGCAGACCAACAGCCCGAGCGCCGCCAGGTAGCCGATCTTGCGCAAACTCCTCATGGCCAGGTTCCCGGCCCGGAAAAAATCTAATACAACCGCAATGCAATACGCCGCTACGGAAGCGTACCATGCATTTGGGCAACATGGGGAGTTTTTTCAACATAAACCGTTGCGAAAAGGCAACGCGCCGGCACAGCCGTTACGATCGGCCCAATGCGGCCGCTATCGCCTGCCAAAAACGCCCGTGGCGTACCAGATGCGGTTGGAGCCGCGCTGCATGTCGTATCCGTAGACGGATTGTCGGGCACGGACGGCGCTCCAATGGCCGGACGATAGCCGCCAGCAGCGGACGCACTCCACGGCCGCCTCGACGAGATGTTCGCCCGGCCAACTCTCGGCGCAGACCTCGGAGATTTCGGTTCCCGGCGGAAGCTTCCGGGCCATTCGTCGTGAGCGCGTGGCGAAGTGTTGATGGCCCTGTACTCGGATCCGCGCCTGATATCGGGCGTGGAGTTCGGCCTCTTCTGCCAGATCGACACTCAGATCGCCGGCCGTGCTGGCCGGCTTGTCCGGATGCACTCGGACCGCGTAGATCAACGTCCGCTGCGAGAGCGTGCCCGGCGGCAGGTCGAGAATCACGCGCATCTGCGCGGCCGTGTAGCGAAACTTCTCGGTCAGCGGAAACGTGCTGATCACCGCGTCGGCCAACGCGCCCTGGCCGCGGGCAAAATCCAAGATCGCCACGCCCGGCCTACGGAGCATCTCGGCAAGCGACGCGTGCTTGAGTAACGCGACCGGCTCGTCGTCGATCTTCACCTCGGCCTTCAACGGCAAGCGGAGACAGACGTAGTCGCGCAGCCGGAGGCGCACGGCCTCGTCGGCCAGCGCTCCCTGTTCCAACGCTTCACACGCGGCCGGCTCTTGCGAGTCGCGGAAGTAGATCAACAGCATCTTGCCTTGTTGCTTCGCCGCCTCGGCTGCCTCGGCGTAGCTGGTTCGCCATTGGACCTCCACGGCCGCTTCCTTGCTGGAGTCGTCTTCAGCGGCCGGCGGCGCGGCGCCGGCGTGCCCGGCGGTCAATAATGCGAAAACGGCGGGAAGAAGAGCGGACCATCGAATCGACTCAAAGATGCTAAACACGTGAACCATCGAGACCTCCTCACACACGGAAGACAGAAACACGAGCACAAAAATCGCCAGCCACACCGGCCGCTTGGCCGGCGCGTCGTCCGTGAGGGGGTGTGCCCGAGGGTTCCGCCGTCGGGCATGGGCGGCGATCGAGCCGATCGCCGGGGTGGGGTCCTGACCAATGGGTCGGACGCATTGCTTCCATCGGTTCTACCGGGTAGGCTGGGTAAAATCAACCGGTTGCGCTGACTTTTCCGGCAAGCACGGTTCAGCGAACCGACCGCAACGGACGAAGACTCCTCTTGACGAAGCGTGGGGATGCCCATCGTCTCCCGTCCCCCACGCATATCGCCAAGTGGATTAGCCCCAGACCGAGGAAGGATCCGATCAGATGAAGCACCCCCTAAATGGCGTGGCGTCGATTCTTCTCTTCGTTGTAAGCCTTTTTGTTGCATTAGGTTACGCGCATGCTGAGCCGCCCGTTCCGCCGGCGGCGGACTTGGCCGACGTCTGCCGCGAGGCCAAATCCGCCTTTAAGCCGATCACCGAAGGCGACTTGGCGGCGGTGGCTGCCGAACTGGCCGAGGCGATTGCACGGCTCGATAAGGAACTTCAGGCCGCCGGCGACAACGGGGCCAAATGGCGGAAATACCTGCAATGGGATCGGATGCAGGCCGAACTGGGCAGCCCACAGAAGCCCGATCCGGCCGCGCTCAACGTGGTCTTGCAGCAATACTCCGCGGAACACAACGGCCTGGGGCTGCCCTGCTTTCGCGACGTGCGGCTTCGGCTGCAAGATTACATCAACACCTCGCGGAACGTGGGCAACGACTATCTCCAGCCGGCCTACGAGCAACTGCTCGACGCGTTGGCGCCCCACCTGGCTGCCCATGCCCAAGAGCCGACGGCCGAAGAGGCGCTGCTGATCGGCGGCGCGGTGTCGCAGTTGGAGGGAGCCCATCAGGCGCCGGAGTTGATCCGCGCAATCCGCCATCACTTTGCGCGGCCCAACTTGTCGATCCGCGTTTCGGCCGAACTGATCGCCGCCGCGGCCGCCATGCCGATCGATGAAGAGACCCCAGTTCGCGACGTGATCCTGGGCACCAGGATCTACGGCACCGGACACACCACCGGCCAGTTCGGCGCCGATCTGGTCGCCGACGACGCCAAGGCGTCCGTCGACGTCGTGCTCACCGGCACGGCGAAGACGGACAACGTCGGCTACAACGGCCCGGTGCGGATCTACAGCGACGGCACCACGCAGCTTGCCGGACGCAAACGGCTCTGGTTCGACGCCACCGGGATCTTCTGGCAACCGGCGACCTCCGAG
>CAYYNP010000177.1:0-20956 GCA_964472545.1 uncultured Planctomycetaceae bacterium
GAGCGCCCCGCCGGGCACGTGGATGGAGTTGGCAAAGGTCGATAGTTCGCCGCTTAGCCACTGGGCGTCGTACTCGAAGAAGAGCGGAGCCTTGGCGTCGTAGGCGGGGGCGTCGGGGTCGGTGATCCGGCCGACGCGCCACTGCATGGCCCCGAACGTGTTGTTGCCATCCGGATCGGCGAACGTGCTGCAGGTGAACGACAAGTCGTCGATGGGGAAGGTGAGCGGTGAGGTCGACGTGATGGTGGGTGTCTCGGGGATAAGCCGGACGTCACCCTCGCCGTTGGCCAGGGAGTCGAGAAAGGCCGCCCGGCCGCCGGAACCGACGCTGCCGCCGGGCCAGGAGCCGCCGCTGAAGGCGAACTGCTTCATGTTGGCGACTTTCCAGGCCAGGTCTTGCGAGTTGAAGCTGTGCGAGCCGGCCGAGGCCGGGGCATCTTCCCAGCGATCGTAGTCGGCTTGGGCGAAGGCCTCGATGGGTGCGGCCGTGTGGTCGATCCAGGGTCCGATCACCTCGGGTTGGTAGATCAGATCGCGGATCTCGCGGATCACGTTGCGGTACTCGACCCTCATGGCGGACTTGCCGCCGCCGGAGATGGCGTCCTTGGCCTCATCGATGCCGCTGTTCCAGGTGGGGCCCCAACTCGCATCGGAGTCGAACGGCAGGTACCAGAGCCGGCCCAGGTGGTTGGTTTCGCTGGGCTCGAAATACCAGGCTACGTTTTTCTGGGCGTCGGGCCAGTAGTCGTAGTGGCGGATCGCCTCGGCCACGGCGTGATAGCGATACCACTCGTCGTAGTTGACGTTCTCGTGCAGCCATTGTTCGGAGCGGTTTGCGTCGAGCCGGCTGCGGATGTTGTCGTAGTCGGCGGCGTTGGTGACGGCGTTGGGTGCCTGGTAGCGCTGCTGGAGTTTGCCGCTGCCGACTCGGTTGACTAGTTTGTAGAGGTTGCCATCGGGCATGTCGTGGGCTTCGAGAAAGCGGACGTCGTAGCGCTCGAAGGCCTGGAACATGCCCCAGAAATCGCCGTGGTATTGTCCGTTGGCACCGGTGGGAGCCTCGTCCGGGCCGTCGACCATACGGAAGTGGAACCAGTGCGTGTATGGAGCCGGCACACCCACCAGACGCCAAAACTCGTTGTTGACCGTTTCGGCCAGCCCGTAGTTGGGGTCGTTCTTGTTGCCGAACATCTTGCCCACCACGAGTTGCCGCCACTCGGTTGCGTACTCCTCGCCGTCGCGGCCGTGGGCCTGGAAGTAGTTGCCGCGTAGGAAGCGAATCCGCATCGACCGCTTGCCCGCCAGGTAGTAACGGCCGTTGGCGCCCCGCAGCCGCATGTCGACGTGATCGTAGACTTCGCCGTTGTAGACGAACGCTCCTTGCCAGTTGTACGCCCGGCGGATGGCCTGGTCGTTGGTCTGGGGGACCTGGTCGGACGAACTGTAGGCCATCATCTCCTTGATGTCTTGCGGCCGGGCCAGCAGCGAGTAGACCGGCAGCGATTCGAGTACCTCGGTTTCATAGACGTGGCCGGCACCGTCGGGATGGGCCGAGCGGGTTGCGGCGGTGTAGTCGGGCACGCCGTCGTAGACGTAGCAGGCGAAGTTCAGCGAGGGGTCGTCCAGATGCGGGGCCGTGATCGAGGCGCCGTCGGGATCGGTCGCCGTGATACGGTATCGGACCAGCGTGCGGTTGACCGGCTGCACGGGCACACCAGCGGAGTAGACGTCGTCGCCGGCCGTCTTGTCCGCGCCTTGGCCGTTGTCGGTCATCACCACGGTGGTCCAATTACCCGGATGCTCATACTCGGGATTCCTCGTGCGGGGTTTCGTTGGCGTCGAGAGCAGCGTGCTGTGCGACAGCGGCAGGTAGGCCGGGATGTAACTGCCCGGCAGCACGACCTGATAGCTCAACGTCACCTCGGCGACGCCGCCGGGATCGGTGATCTTGGCCGTGACGTTGAACGGCTCGCCCGCTTTCGGCTGCTGGGGCAGATGTGTCACCTGCCGGATTTGCGGCGGGGCCTGAAGCGAGTAGACGCTGTTGCGCCGCCCGGGCGTGGGCGTGGCGCGCTGGGACGGGATCGCCTCGCCGGCGAACGTCAGTTCGTTGTAGCCGGAAGGCCGCCAGCTTCCGCCGAGGTCGTTGTCCAACGAGGGATCGATCAACTCCATCGAGTTGCCGTCGCCGCGGGCGGCGATCGGCCAGGGAGTTCCGTCCCGGTACCGCACGCTGTCTTGCCGATGCTCCAACGCGTCGAGCAACTCAATCCGCTCGCCGTCGTTTTCCAGCCGCCCAAACCAAGGGCCCAGGGCGTCGATACTGAAGCGGGACCTGATCGTCGCCGGGTTCTCGGCCACCACCAGGTAGCTCCCGCCGGCCAACGTGGTGCCTTCCGGGAAGGTGTAGCGAATGCCGTTGTCGAAGCGCCAGCCGGAAAGGTCGATCGTGTCGTCGGTGGTGTTGACGAGTTCGATAAACTCCGCCCGCTGGGTGTTGTCGGCCGGGTCGTAGTGGATCTCGTTGATCACGATGAAGCCGGACGAATTGGGCTCGCCGGGCGTGGGCGAGGTGAAGAACTGGGCACCGCTGCGGAAGCTGGTCGCCGCGAGCTTCGGCAACAGCAGGAACTCGCCGTCGGAGGCGTCGGCATTCATGGCGTGAATCGCCAGCACGTTGCGGCCGGTTACCAGTTCGCCGAGATACGCGCTGACGTTGATCTCTTCGTAGCTTAACGACTCGGCCGGGCTGCGCTCCGACAGCGCCGCAGAATTCCACTGCGGCGCGTCCGGCACGTTGCGCCGCGCGATCTCTTGGCCGTTCAGATAGGCCACGAAGCCGTCGTTGTACTTGATCTGCAAGGCCAACGTGCTGAGTTCCGTCTGATCGTCGACGTGAAACGGGATCCGCGTCCACAACGAGGCGTTCTCGCCGTGCATCTCGGCCATCACGTTGCTCTGGATCGCCGCGCCGAAGCCCGACGCCGGCGGGCCGAACCCCACGCCGGTGGTCGGCGCGCTGGGCAGCCCGAAAGGCAGGTCCAAGGCCGGATTGGCGGCGCCCGGCGACGGCGGGACGACGAACTGCCAGTCGTCCACCGTGTCGTGGTCGTCGCTGCCGGACCGCTGCAACGAGTTGCTCGAGCTGCCCGCGGCCGGCGCCGCGTCGCCGTGCCAGATATCGGCGGCGGTGATGCGCTGGTCGTTGATCGTTACGTCGAGATCGTCGAGATAGCTTTGAGGATAACCCCAGGCCACGAAATCGGCCACGTCGCCCGCGGCGTCGACGATCATCACCCAGCCAGTGCCGATGGTTCGCCAGGCAATCTCTTCGCCCCAGTAGTGCTCCGGGTCGCCCGGATCGTCGTTGCGCAACAGCACTTGCTCGGGGCTCATCCACTCGGGCAACTCCCAGAGCCCGTGCATCAGGTTGACCTTGGCGGCCGTGCCGTTGTTGGCCGCAACCACCCAGCCGGCCGTCTCGATCGAGACCTCCGTGACGTTCTGGATCTCGACGAAGTCGGGGTCTTCGGTCCCGATTTCGGTGATCAGCACGGGCGACTTCTTCTCGATCGGGTTCCAGGTGGAATCGTCGTATGCCGGTTCGGTCCACTGGGTGCCCAGTGCATCATCTCCCGCCAACGGCACCCGGTAAGCCACTTGGGCCCCCTCGGCCAGCGGCACACTACTCACGCCCGCCGACGTGCCGTAAGACGCGTCGGCCGATTGCTCGGGATACTCCGGATCGAAATGGTGTGCAACCGTCGCGCCGTCCGGTTCGATCAACCCCAGATACTCTCCGCCGCCGCTAAGCTTGAAGTTGGTGTGCAGCGGGGCGTCGGGATCGACGCGGTCCTTGTCGGAAGCAAAAACCAGCAAGTACTCGCCCGGGCCGATCGGCCGGGCGGGAAACTCCCATTTCATCTTATCGTCGACCTCGTCGGTCAGGTGCCAGCCGGCGAGGTCGATCGTCTGATCGGTGGGGTTGTGGATCTCGATCCAATCGGAGTAGTCGCCGTCGTCGTCGGCCAGGATCGTTTCGTTGACGGCCATAAACTCGCTGATCACCAGCGAGGCGCCGTCGAGCACGATCCGCGGCTCCAGCGGCTCGAAGCAGAGGCGGTTCGGCCGCGGGCGCTTCGAGGCTCGGCGCGATCGGGCGGTTCGATGAGGGCACTCGGGTCGGGGGGAGAGACGACGCGTCACGGGGATCATTCCCTTCGGACAGTAGGCCCCTTCAGGCAGTAGGCGGAGAGCAGATCCGGGGGTGTCGGCGATGTGCGGGGAAAGCGACGTGACCTTCCCGTCTATCCGCGCGCAGACTTCACCCGAATCGAGCGGGTAGGTACAACCCACCAATTATCTATTATGGCCAAAGCTACGGAATGTGCAACTTGCGCAGCCGTGATACGGCTATTTGGGGGGATGGGGGAACGTCATCCCCACCGGCACTCGGTGTCGCTGTGGAAGAAGCTGCAAGTACGAAGCCGTCAGGTGGCTGCTGCCGTCAGATGGCGACTCCCAGCACCAGTACCAGGCCGCTGAAGCCGACGTCTTCGAGCACGTCGTCGTTGCCGATGCCGCCGAAGGAGGTGTCGGCCGGGGCCAGGTTTGTCCATTGCTGCCATTCATAGCCGAAGCGGGCGCCGGCCAGGATGCGATCGCCGAGGCGGCGCTCGATCTCGACCCCCAGCCCCAGTTCGAACTGGGAGACCGTGTTGCCGGAGGCGAAGAACGGGATTACCGTGCCGTCGACGTCATTGAGAATCGACACGTCGCCGTCGAGCAGCGAGAGGCGGCCGCGTGCGTAGAGGGCGCCGATGGAACACTTGCGTTTGCCTTCCACGGCCAACGTACCGCCGAGGCCGTCGAAGTTGCCGAAGACGAGGGTGGCGACCCCAAGGTTTGTGGCCACCTGCTCGAAATCGAGGTACCGCATGCCAGCCGCGATTTCGAGTTCCGTGTTGCAGGTCGGCGCCCAATGCTGAAACACCTCGAAGTCGATCTGAAACGTGTCGACGGCGACCGAGTCGCCGGCAACGGACGGGGCCGCAGCGTCGAAGTACCAATACCGGCCGCGGAAGCCGAGCCCACCGGAACCGACGTAACCGAACTCCAGCCGTGGCGCAAACTCCAGATCGAACTCGGCCGGCGAGCCGACGACGTCGGTCACGCCGCCCTCTTGCAGATAGCGCACGAACGTCAACTCGCAAGCGCCGAACGCACGGCCGTTGCACTCAGCCGATGCCAGCATTGTCCGCAATCGCGATTCCGACGGCGACTGGGCCGACTTTCGCCGCCCGTGTGCCGCGGGGTCGGGAAAGTACTCGTACGTGATGAACTGCTGTGGGTCGTGCTGATGGTAGGCCTGCGGCTGCGAGCCACATTGGCCGCAACCGCATTGTCCGGTCGGTGCGGTCGTCGAGGGAAGACGGTTCAGTGTACCGTCGAAGGGCTGCGGATCGATCGGCGGAGCCGGCATCGGCTGGCCGGGTGCCGGTTGGATGGGCGTCGGTTGCAGCGGCTTCGGCTGGCCGTAGATCGGCTGGGGTCGGACCGGCTGAGGCGTGGCCGGATGGTAGTTCTGCCACGTCGGTGCCGCGGCCGGAGCGGCGGCATGTTCTCGAAAACCGCTGATGGCTGCGCCGTCGCCGGTATCGGCGGTCAGCCAACTACTTCGCAGATACGTCTGGCCGAAGGCCGTCGGGCCGGCCAACGACAACACCGCCACCGCCGCAACTACGAACCGCCTCATGGGAATTCTCCTCGTACCTTGCGACACTTGACGTTGGCAATCGGGTGGCTGGGGCAAAGCGCAGCGGTGCCCCAGTGACTCGCGAGCTACCGTGTCGTGCGCTAACGGGGCGCAGGGCCGAAACCGGACCTGGGCACCAACAGGGAAATCGACCCGCAGAGGCCACCGGACCGCACGTTTTCGGCCGCGAACGTACACGCCTCACCGCCGGAAGCCTTCCCGCAGCCCACACGTACCCGTCGGCAGACACGACCTCGACTACCGGCGCAACCGGTCGGAACGCTACGTCCGGTCCGTCGTAGGGTGCGTGAGACGCACCAGCGTCTACGATTGATACATCGCCAAGACCTCGTCGACGGTCTTCTCGTCGGGCCTTTCGGCTTCCCCCGCGCTCAGATCGATCAGCCGCAGTGCAGAAAGGAAGTTGGTCTGGTTGTTCCGCGCCAGCAGAACGTCGGTCGAATTGACCCGCTGGTCGCGGTTGTAGTCGAAGGCAAAATCGATCGCCGCCGGGTTGAGGAAGTTGCGGGGGTTGTTCCGGGCGAGCAACAGGTCGGTGGTGGTGACTTGGGTGTTGCCGGGCGTATTGCCGGCCTCGGCCACGGCGTTGCCGAAGTAGAAGACGTCCGGCGCGGCAAGCCCGATGTTGCCCGCGGCCACGGTCACCTCGAGCCACTTCCCACGGATCGCATGATCTTCGAAGACGATCGTCACGCGGTCCGATCCGCCCACGCCCGCGCCGGGCCGGACCGTCACGCCGTTCGGCGCCGGAGCGTCCGTGAAGTTGACCGGGTCGAGCGCGTTGCCCACGCGGAAGTCGAAATCGTCGGCCGTGATCGGGCCCTCCGAGTGGGCCACGTCGACCATGATGCCGTTGAGACCCGAACTGTAGCTCGTGTAGTTGGCGAACGTGGCCGCCTCGCCGGGCCGCAGGGCTTGTTTGTCCGGGGCGATCGCGCCGTCGTCGGCCGGCGTGGCCGCTGCGTTGTTGCCGTCGAACGACGAACGGTTGTAGAAGACGTAACGGCCGACCACGGCCGGCACCGGTTGCACGGCCCAGGGCACTTCACCCGGCGTCGGCGCGGCCGCCGCCCAGCTCGCCGGGTCGTTGCCCCAGGCGTCCGGCTGCTGCCGCGTGAGCGAATTACCGTCGACGGCTACCGGCCAAGGCTCTGCCTGCTCGTAGCGAACCTCGTCGGCGATCAGCCGCGGCGCAAACGTCGGTTCGTCGGCCGGCGGGCCGTCGGGGCGCGTCAAGAGCAGTGTCTCGCCGGCGTTGTTCAACGATCCGCCGTAGGGACCGAAGATCCGCACGGAAGCATCCACGCCGTACGCCGTCCGAAACGCCGCCGGACTGCCGGACACGACCAATACCACTTCGCCGGGCAGCAGTTCCACGCCGCCTGGGAAGCCGAAACCGACGCCGTCGGCGAACTGCCAAGTGTGCAACGGATCGGCCGGATCGAACAGCGGCACGGTCGCGCCGGAGACGTTGGCCAACTCGATGAACTCCAGGCGGCCGTCGACTGGGCCCCCTCCGGCCGGGGCGATCATCATCTCGCTGAGGATCACCGGCCCGATGCGTGGCCCGAGGTTCTCGTCGCCGAGGGTCCGCTCTTGCATCGGCGTCATCAAACCGGACGCATTGGGCCAACGTCCGAACGACTCGCCGGCGGCCGCGGCACCAAATCCGGCGTGGTCGACGAATTGCGTCACGCGGCCCTCGGCGTCGGCTTGCACGAGGTAGACGTCGTCGCCGTGGGCCCCGCTGAGCGCGAAGTCGCCCTCGCCCAGCCCGCCGAATTCGGCCCCCGGGTCGAACGTCAGCACGTGGTCTTCGTAATGACCCTCGAAGAACGTGACGTAGCCGCCGGCGGGGATCACGGTATCGGCAGGGATCTGGAACTTCAGGAAGTCGGCCGCCGAATCGCTCAGCCACCAGCCGCCGACGTCGATCGGCGCGCCGGTCGTGTTGTGCAACTCGATCGCGTCGACCAGCGGATCGTCGGTATGCGTGAGCACCTCGTTGATCAGCACGCCGGCCACCGGCACCGCGGCGCCTCCGCCCGGCGTGCCGCCGGCGAGCGTGCCCGCCTGCCAACTTGCCGGCTCGCCGAAATCGCCCGGGTCGACGAACGGATAGGCCAGTTGGAGCGAGTGGCCCTGTCCGTCGGTCGTGGGGTGCCACGTGTCGTCGTAGCGGAACCGCAGCACGGCCGCTTCGAGCGGGTCGGCAAGTTTGAGCGTGAGCCGTTCGCCGCCGTTGTCGAGGTTGTCGGCGTATTGCCCGGCCACGTTGATGCCCGGCCCGAAATACGCCTCGAAGGCCTCGCGGTCGCGAACGATCACCGTCCGTTCGTCCGGCCCGAGCACCATCGGCGGGAAGGTGAAATCGATGCCCTCGGTAAACCGCACTCCCGTAAGGTCCAGCGGCGTCGTGCCGACGTTGACCAGTTCGACAAACTCCCGATCGTCGTCGCCGGCCGGGTTGAACATGATCTCGCCGATGCGCAATCCGGCCAACAGCTCTTGCCCGACGGCAATCGCGTCGCCGCCCGGGTTCGACACACCGGGCGTCGGCAGTGCAAAGAACTCGTACGTGCCGGCGCCGTCGGGGATACGGCCCTGCGAGACGTCGGTGGTTTGCGGATAGTAGAGCACTCGGTCGAGTTCTGCTCCGGCGGCGTCGAACAGCGCGATCCACTCCTGGTTGACTGCAAAACGGAACGGCAGATGGTCGGCCCCGTTCTGCGGATTGTCGTCGGCCGTGAAGGTCGCAAAGCCGTTGCCGGCGATGAAGCTCAAGTCGGTGACGGTGTGCTTCGTCGGTTGGGCGGCCGGATTGTCGGTCAGGTAGAACCCGGCCAGCGAAACCGGCAACGGGTCGGGATTGGTGAGTTCGACGAAATCGTCGGCAAACAGCACGTCGGCGTCGGCCAGCCACTCGTTGATCGCCAGCGTTGCCGGGTCGCCGGTGCGTGTGGCGACGTTCTCGGCGCCGAAGGTGGGCGTCGTCAGGGTCCACTCGCCGTCGTGGCCCACACGTCCGATCGACAGTCCGTCGAGTTGCAGGCCGAACCTGACTGAATCGAGCATCGCTCCGCCGGCCGCCGGTGCGTCGAACAAGTAGACGCTTTCGCCACTACCGCTTAAGGCGAAGCCCAGGTGCATTCCCGACGTCTGCGCGGCGTCATCGGCCAACAGCACCAGAAACTCGCCGGGCGCCAACGCGGTCCCGCCGGGAAACACGAACTTCCGCGGGCTGAACTCATCGTCGCTGAGCCCTATGCCTGAGAGATCGACCGTTACGGCCCCGTCGTTAAACAGTTCGACCATATCCGGGAACGTGCCCTCATGCTCCACGGCCGCCGTGTTGGCCGCCAGCACCTCGTTGATTCGCACGCTGCGGGCGGTCGTGTCGACGGTCCAGGCCTGCGACACGGCCGCGTCGGCCACGTCCTGCCAGTGCGAAGCCGAGTTCATGCCCCGCACCGTGACCGTATGCGGCCCGTCGGCCAGGCCGGTCAACTCGATGGGCGTCTCGACCGACACGTCCTCGCCGAACGGGCCGTCGTCGAGCCGATAGCGATAGCGGGTGACGCCGGGTCCGCCGACGGAAAGCGTGGCGGAAGTCTGCCGTGTTGTTGCGGCCGGCTCGCCGGAGATCGACGGGCCGCCGGGCACCAGGGCCCCCAGGTTCAGACCGTTGGGGCCGGCTGCCAGCGCCGGCGAGCCGGGCCGCAGAGAGAAATCGCCCGCCGCCGGATCGGCCAGCCGCGGGTCTTCGTCGAGGTTGCCCACGCCGTGGACGTGTTCGGCCGCCGGGAGGATCGACCGGTTGACCGTCACGTCGGTCGGCGTGCCGCCCGTGTCGAGGTTGTTCAGCACCAGCGGCGTGCCGTGGAAGATGTTCCCGTCGAGATAAGCACCGCGTCCCGGGCCGCGGGTTTGGCCGGGCAATTCGAAGTTCAACGCCCCCGGCACGGCCGCCTCGGGCCCCGCGAAGACGTCGACCACGGTGTTGTTGACGAACGTCATGAAGGAGCCTTCTTTGACCAGCGAGACGTGGTCGCTGTCGTAGAACGTGTTGCGAACGACCACGTACTCGTGTCCCACCCGGTGGGCGTCGCCGGCAGAGATCACGTTCGACTCGCCGCCGTCGACCCGGGCGTGCTCGGCGTCCTTGCGATAGTGCATAAACACGTTGCCCTCGACGTGGAAATCGCCCTCGAGGTCCAAGGCGTCGTCGCCGCCGCCGAGGAACGTGTTGCCGAGGATCTGCGGCACGGGGTTGCCGGCCGAGCGGAGCCCGGCGTTGAAGTCGAGCGCGTCGTTGTGGCCGGGCGTAAGGCCGAAGGTGTTGTTTTCGATGATGAAATGGCCGCCGGCCGGCACGTAGCCGCCCCAGAGGTGCTCGCAGACGTTGTTGGGGATGGCCCCGGCGAACTCGAAATCGGTGAACGTGGAATTGCGCACGATCAGCGACGCGTTGTCGGCCCGAATCCGCCGCCGGTCGGCGTGGTCGAACGTGCAATGGTCGATCGAGAGGGCGGCGTTTTCCACGGCCACCATGCCCGCCGTGCGGTCGACGTACTCGAGCACCGCATAGGCCACGCGGTTGTCCTGCATGGTGTCTTCCAGCAACAGGCCGCTCCAATTCCCTCCGCCGGGCGCTCGGGTGAAGCGGATCTGATCGTACTTGGTCCCCTCGGCCACCAGCCGTCCGTGGATCGTGAGGCTCGTATTGTCGGCGAAGAAGATCGTGGTGCCGGGCAGGATCGTCATCGTGGCGCCGGGGTTGACCGTCACGTTGACGTCGACCCGATAGGGCCCCAGGCTGGGCGTGAGGATCGTGTCCTCGGCGATCGTGGCCGGGAGGATTCGCGGGGCCAGCGTGCCGCCTTCGCCGCCGACAAAGTAGCCCTGGTCGGTGCGCGTGCCGTCGGGGTCGATCGGCGCGGCCGGATCGCCCGTGTCGATACTCGGCGAGCCGGGCTGCAGGCGGAAGTCGCCGGCCGCCGCGTCGACGAACATCGGATCTCCGTTGAGGTTGTTCGCCCCGGCAATCGGCGCCGTCCACGTAGGCCCGAAGTTCGAGTAGTCGATCTGGATATCGTTGACGTTGGCCGGGTAGTCGGTCTGCACCGCGTCCGTGTTGCCGTAGATGATCGAATTGGTGATGAAGTACTGCACCCGCACGTTCGGCTCGCCGTACTTGTCGTTCGCTTCGACGCCCAGGTTGTTGCCGACAATCGTGGCGTGGTCGATATGTACCCGCGGATTTCCGGTGCCGCGGTCCTTGGCCGAGATGCCGATGCCGTTGTCGGCGCTGATGATGTGGCTTAAGTACACCTCGCCGCCAAAGACGCTCACGCCCTTGTCGAACACGTTGCGGAAGATGTAGTCCTCGACGGTGACGTCGGAACGGAGCGTATCAAGCCCGTCGTCGTCGGTGTCGGCGATCACGCCGCGGCGGAAGGTGACGGTTTGGCCGGCGGTTTGGCTGTGGACGTAGATCCCGTCGTCGTCGTCCGGGCCGTGCATCTCGGTGATCCAGTTGTCCTCGAACAACAACGCCGTGTTGTCGATCTCCGGGCCCATGATCGCCCGGGCGAGGTGCGAGTTGCGGAACGTCAAATCGGAGCCCGAGCCCGCCTGCATGATCTTGCCCGCCGCGTCGGTCATCGAGCAGTTCTCGAACGCGATCGTCGAACCCTGTGGGCGGAACATGGGGCCGGTGCCGGTGTGTCCGCCGCCGGGGGAGTTGCCCGCCCGGGTCACGTTGGTGAACGTGTAGAGCGACGGGTCGGCATTGTCGTGGTGGATTTCGCCCCAGGCCTCGGCCGGATCGAAGGCCGTAAAGGTCACCGGCCGGGCGGCCGTGCCGAGCGATTGGATTGACCCTTGCACGTCGATATCCGTCCCGCCGCTGCCGGAAGCCACTCCGTCGATCAGTACCAACGTGCTCGGGGCGACGGTCAAAGTGTGGCCGGCCGGCACCAGCACGTCTCCGGTGACATGGATGATGCCTTGCCAGGTCGTCGCGTCGCCGGGCAGCGTGCCGGAGACTTCTGTCATGGCCACCCCTTCGACGCTGACCAACGAGGAACCCACCTGCATGCCGTCCAGCGTAGCAGTGAGCGTGAACGCCTCGCTGCCGGTGACCGTCACCAGCGTGCTGCCTAGCCCGTTGTAGAGCGTCACCCGATCGGTCGACAGCGAGATGGCCGGATTGTCGGTCGAGAGCGTCACAGTGGCGTCCCACAGGCTGCGATCGACGTTCCCGTCGGCGTCGAGCACCTCGGTGCGAACCAGGATCGGCACGCCCGGCAGGTACGAATCGCGAACGGCCAGGCTCAATGTGCGATCGCCTTCGGCCGCCGGGGAAACGTCGGCGGCTTGCACGCCGGGCGCCGGCGGATCGTACCAGACGTCGATGAAGTCGCTCTCGAGCAGGTTGCCGGTGCCGTCGGGGCCGTCGAACGTCTCGACGATCACGCGGTTGATGCCCGGGTTCAACGCCACGCCGCCCTCGCTCGGGTCGCCGCCGCCGTCATTGAGCGTGATCCGCAGTTCCGGCCGGTCGCCGGCGGTGCCGTTTTCGCTGGAATCGAAGTCGACGCCGTCGGTACCGCCCGGCAGCAGGGCCCAGCCGAAGTTGGCGGCCGGGTCGGCCTGCCAGGCCAGGATCGAGGCGGTGACGTCGATCGAGCGCGTGCCGCTGGCCATTCCGGCGGTCACCTCGGCGTTGGCCGTCGCCTCGGTGCCGTCGGTTTGGATGCCGTCGCCGCCGAAGGTGGTCCAGTTGGCCGTCTCGCCCCAATCCCGGAGCATGCGGTGCAGCGAGACGTCGGCCCCCGCATTGGTCACTTGCAGAATCAGCGTGGCGCTGGCGATCTCGGCATCCAGCGGGACCTGACCCGCACCGTCGCCGAAGAGGCCGTCGAACCGCAGTAGTCCGTGTACCTCATCGCCGCCGTCCGCGCCGTCGACGTTGACCGACGTTTCCGCGCCGAGATCGGCCGCCGGATCGCTGCCGCGTATCTCCACGTCGGCCGTGCCGGCGTAGGAGGCATCGGGTCCGACGCCCTGCTGGAACGAGATCATCGTGCCCGGTCCGCCGCCACCACCGCCGGTGGTGGCGATCGACCACGCGGCCGTGGTCGAATCCCATTCGGCCGGCCGGCCGTCGACCAGCACCGAACGCGTGGTCGCGGCGTTGGCCGTGCCGTAAAGCGACGTGGCCGGTTCGGTGGTCCGCGGGTAGCCGTCGATGATCGGCAAGTCGCTGGCGACGGTGAACTCTTGGGGAATCTGCGCCAGCACACCCGCCGTGCGCTGCACGGCAAAGTCCTTCATACCGGCCGCGATGCCGTCGATCGCGGCGGCCGTCGACGGCAACGCATATCGCCCCATGGCCTGGTCGATCAGCGGATTGACGATCTCGGGCTGGAAGACCGTATCGATCAACTCCAGAAACGCCGCGTAGAATCGCGAGACGATCTCGGGGTGGCTGAGGAACCGGTCGAGGCCGTCGACGTTCCGGAACATGAAGATGCTCTGGCTCGGCGGGTCCGAGTGGTCACCCGCTGCGAGCAAGGTGTCGAGATCGTGGGGCACGAGCAGAAAGCGGGTGTCGACCGTGCCGCGGTAGATCGCGTAGTCGTCGCCCTTGCCGGTGTTCAGCCCGCCCTCGTCGTTTCCCAGCAGCGCGTCGAGCGCCAAGTAGCGGACCCACTGATCGACGTCGACCATCTGGCTGACTTCCTCGAAGTAGGTGGCTTCCGGGGCGTTGTTCAACACGTCGGTCAGGCGGATCAAGTCCGACCAGGCGTCGTACTCGGCCTCCGGCGAATAGTCGTCGTTGGTGTTCTTGAAGTAGGTGTCGAAATACTCGCTGGGATCCTCACCCAGATACGACAAATCGCCTTCGTCGCCCGTGTCGTCGCTATCGCGGACGGCGTAAACGTTGCCGGCCGAATCGTCGGGGAAGTGCTCGCGGGCAAAATCGCCGTCGAGGACCTCCACCGCCGCATAGGTTCCGTACATCCCGCGGCGGCTGCCCGGCTCGGCCAGGTTTTCGCCGTTGACCCGCACCTGCACGGGCGTGGCGTCGGCGGCGGCGATGCCGGCCAGCCGGTGGATCGCGCTGCCGACGACCTGCGAAAAGCCGTAGCGGCAGTTGAGGTTGATCCGCGTGACGTCGAGCCAGGGATTGTCGTGGACGAAGTTCACCCGATAATTGTTCGGCGGCCCCGTGCGGCTGCCGGCCCCACGGTTGCGGATACCTACCGTGTAGTGCACCCGCGTGCCCGTGCCGTCGACGCTGATGAACGTCCCGTTCATTTCGGCGTTGCTCTCCTCTTCGTTGCCGGCGCCGCCGTTGCCGATGTCGGCCAGTTCGGCCCGCTCGGCGTCGATCATGATCAGATAGTAGACCGGCTGGCTTCCGGGAGTCCACTCGGCCGCCGGGTCGAAGGTGTCGTCGACCTGATAGAGCAGGTTGGTGACGTGCTCGCCGCTGGGCTGCGCCGGCGTGGGATAGCTGCGGGTCAACGCGCCGGCGTCGGAGGCCTCGACGTAGAACTCGACCACCGTGCCGTCGGCCTGCGGCGGCAACTCGGCACCAAAGACGCCGTCGTTCGCGCGGCCGTCGCCGTGGTTGCCGTCGTCGGCCATCGCCACGACGGTAAACGCCGCGTCGCCGTCGAGCCGATAATGTACGTTCGCGGTCAGCTCCGCCACCGCTTCGTCGCGCAATCGCGCGGTCAGCGTCACCGGATCGCTTGCCCGGGGAATGGCCGGGGTGTGTATCACGTCGAGGATCAACGGTGCCACGTCGGCGGCCGCCGACGAGTTGACCGCGCCGGGCGTGCCGCCGTCGGGTGTGCTGGCGGCCCAATTCTGGCCGTGTTTGTTTGGCAGCAGCGGATTGACCAGTTCGATCGACTTGCCGCCGCCGTCGGCCGGGCTGATCCACTCCCAACCCTCGTGACCGTGATCCGTCGCGCCTTCCTGCCGAACGCCCCAATCGCCTTCGTCGGCGTAGCGAACCCGATCGGCCCGCACGCCCAACGGATTGACCAACTCGACGCCCTCGCCCTGGTTGCTCAGCCGCCCGGTCCAGCCGCCGACCACGTTAGTCACCGTGGGATTATTTACCGCGAAGGCCACCGTGTCGGCCGCCACGGCCAACGTCTCGCCCGGCGGTACGATCACTTCCGGCACGTCCGGAAACGTGAAACTGACGCCGTCGCTGATGCTCCAGCCCGCCAGGTCGACCGGCTCGAGGCCCACGTTCAACAGCTCGATGTACTCGTCGAAGTCGTTTTCGCTAGCCGGATGGTACATGATCTCGTTGATCACGATCCGCCGCGTCGGGTCGTCGATCGGATCGCCCACGTTGGCCTCGCCCGGCGTGGGCAGCACGAAATAGCCCTCGCGATTCAGGTCGGCCGAGAGCCCGTAGGAAACGTTGGCCACCTGCGGCGGATACTCCGGCTCGAAGGCGAACTCGACCGTCGCGCCGTCCGGCTGCACGAGGCCCAGGTATTCGCCGTCGCCGTCGAGCTTGAAGTTGGTGTGCAACTCAACGCCCGTGCGGTTCTTGTTGGAAGCAAAGACGATCAGGTTCTCGCCCGGCTGGAGCGAATAGGCGGGAAACTGCCATTTGGTCGGATTGCTCGCCCGATCGGTCAGATACCAACCGTCGAGATCGACGGCCGCGTCGGTCGGGTTTTGGATTTCGATCCAATCGGAGAACTGCCCGTCTTCGTCGAGCAGGTGCGAATCGTTGACCGCCATGAACTCGCCGATCACCGGCCCGCCGGCCAACAGCATCCGCGGCTCGAGCGGCTCCATCTGCAAGCGTTTCGCACCGTGCCGCGGCGGGCGGGGCGAGCGAGATCGGCGAAATGGGCCCCGGCCAAACGCGGCGTCAACCTTCTTGGTCGATGGATGAAGCACGGCAACCTCCAAAAGCGGACCGGTCGCCGGATGTTCTACGGCGACGTCCTGGTTCCAAGCCCGAGGAGAAAACGCACCGTCGGTGCAGACGACCCCCTTGAAAGACGGTTTACTGCGCCCCCGGCCAAAGCGGTGTCCGGCCGTGTTCCTGGGGCCATGGCAGCGAGACGTCACACCAATGGGGCCCCCGCAATCGGCCTGTCGCGACTGTTTGCCGGCTGCGAGAACTGCATTTACCTATTATGAGGGAAATCGCGAGAAGTACAAGTTTGATGACGGTTGTGATTCAATGTTGTCCTTGCTTGCCGACAATACCCCCCGCTCATACTGCTTCCCGCCCACGCCGCGACCGTCGGACGATGAACCCCAGGGCCAGTAGCCCCAGGGCCAACGTGGCGAAAACAGGCGGTTCCGGAACGACGCTCACGCCGCGAAGGTAGACATTGCCGAGTTGCTCATAGACCGTCGGGTTGTCGAATCGCCAGCCCTCAAAGCCCGGTCCGGTGACGCCGCTGAGATCGAGATTCGCCTGGCCAAGGTCCACGTCGCCGCTGACGCTAAACAGCAACAGATCGTCCTCGCTGAGTCGCACGCCGGCGTCGATCACTTCGAGCGTCCAACCGTCGTCGAGCGCCAGATCGCCTTCGACGGCGATCAGGTCGGCTGCGCCGTCGCCCAGTTCCCAGGCGTAGGTAGAGGTGCCCTCCATCGTCAGACTGCCGGCCACGTCGATCGCACCGGGGCTATCGCCGGGGATGAGGATCCCTGCGACCGACAGGTCGCCCACGATGCTCGCCCCGTCCGCGGCGGTGACGTCCTGGAAGCGGAAGGCAGCGTCGGCCAGCGTGAGCGTCGTCGGTTGTTCGGGGGCGGGCGGATTCTCGACGGTCAGATTGCCCAGCGAAATCTGCGCGTCGGGCGAGTCGATCCGGGCGTCGGCCGTGACCACGAGGTGGGTCGTTTGCTGGTCCGCGATACCGCCGCCGGGACTGTCCGAGTAGTTCGTCGCCAGACCGTATTTCTCGCTCAAATACGCCCCGACGACATCAAGGTCGTCGTTGGAGAGGGCGCGGTCGTAGATCAAGATTTCGGCGACCTCGCACTTGGACATCTGCGACGTGCCCTGCCAGCCGCCCAATTCGAGCCGTCCCGGCTGATACGTGGTGTTGCTTGAACCGCCGTGACCGGCCGTCAGCAATCGGCCGTCCTTCCAGAAGCTGGCCCTCGGGTCGGCCGCGCCGGTGATCGTCCCGGCGTGCAGGTGCCACTGGGTGTTGCCCGTGCCCGCCTTATGGATCCACCCCTCGGCGTACCACTGCTCGTCTTGGTTCTCGTGGAAGCCGAAGAGCCAGTTGCGGTCGTCGCGAGAGGCGATCACGCGCCCGTTGGCGCCCCCGGTGTATCGGGCGACGCTCACGATGCTGTAAGCCGACAGGTCGTCGAAGTTATGGCTGGTCGCCAGCCAGTCATCGCCGTCGAAACGCACCACCGGCGCACCGTTGGGGCCGTGGGCAACGTAACGAGGAGTCCCCCCGAGCAAATCGGCATGGTGATCCAGCCCGGATTGGTCCGGCCACGAGAGGACCGCCTCGTCGTCGCTGAGACCTTCGATCGCAGCCGCGTCGAGCCAGAGTTGCAGCCCGTCCTTAGGTATGATCGGCGGGCCGCTGACGCTAAGCCGTCCACCGGCCAGTGTCAATGTGGCGTCGTTCAAGAGGTCGGGTCCCCGGGCCGTGAGCGATGTGCCCGGGCGGACGTCATACCTGATCTGCCCGAGTTGCAGACGCTGGCCGACGGCCACGCCCTGCTCGACGCGGCCGGTCGCGCCTTCGGCGATCTTCAGCGTACCGACGGCGTTGTCTGCCGCGGAGAAAGTGACGGCTCCTTCGTCGACCACGATGTCGCCCGGGCTGTCGAGGCCGCCGGCAAGGTCCAGTTCATATCCGCCGGCCGATCGCAGCGTCAACCCGCCGGCAGCGACCGTCAGGCCTTTCGTCGCTGTGCCGAGCCGGACGACGGTGGGTGCCGCGCGGCCGCCGTCGCCGGGGCCGGCCGTCAGCGTGGCGTTGGCGGAGACGATCAGCGCGTTGGGATAGTCGACCGACGACGACGCTGAGGCGCCGGCCGAGAGCAACAGATTGCCGCCATCGAGTTTCAGAGTGCCTCGGCCGAACGGGTTGCCGTTGTGATAGGCGCGTAGCTCACCTTCACGCACGTCGAGCGTTGCTTCATCCAGACCGGTGCCCGGCCGGTCCACGATCAGCGCGCCCGGGCCGGTTTTGACGAGGTTCACCGTGGCTCCGCCGCCGTCTAGGACACCGAGGCCGGTCTCTGCCCGTACGTTGATCCCAACTGCACTCTCTCCCGGCGGGAGGTCAATCACCGTGGTTGCGAAGCTCACCGGCGTGCCGGTGACCGTGAGCACGGTGCCGCCTCGCAACGTCAACGCGGCAAAAGGCGTGTCCTCGATAGCCCTGACGTCGAGCGTCGAATCGGCAGTCACCGCAACCGACGTTGCGCTCAGATCCAACGATCCCCATCCCGCGAGGCGAAGGACGTCCGATTCGTTGAGCACGCGGTCATAGACGTAGACTTCGTCGATCATTCCGTCGAAGAACGGTGCCGCGGCGTCGCGGGCGAAGCCGATGTTGATTACGCGATCCCAGTTGAAATCGGACATGGCCTTCGCACCCTGCGCGGCCAGGAAGCCGTCGACGTAAAGCTTCTGAGGCACGTTCGCTCCGCCGAAAGTGTGTACGACGTGATGCCACTGGCCATCGGCCAGATTCAATCCTGACGACGTGATGACCTCCTCGCTCCAAAGGCGCGCCATGAGATTGCCGTCGGTCAACGCGATTTGGCGGTCGTACGATCCTCCTTGGTGTACGTCGTAGACCCCAAACGCGCCGACGTTTCGCTTGTCGGTCTTCAACCACATGGCGACTCCGTAAGCAGTTTCGGAGACGGGCACGGCTGCGCTGAGGTAATCATCGACGCCGTCAAACGCCGCTGCCCCGCCAGCCACACCGTCGGCAGACCATGCGGCGCCGTTGCGGAAGGCCGCCGTGTAGCCTTGCCCGCTGCTGTCTCGGCCCGGATCGCCGGGGGCGTCAAACGCGTAGTAGGCCTGGGGATCGGGCGGGCCGACGATTTCGTTGCCGGGCGCCCCGGCCACCACCAGCGTCCCGCCGGCCAGTTCCGCCGCGATGGCCCCGCCCCACGACTCGGCGCCGATCAACTTCAACGTGCCTTGCTCTACCCGCCAGGTGGCGTCGGTAAGGCCCGTGTTGGCTTCGTCCAAGGTCAGCGTTTCCGTACCGAGCTTCGATACCGTCACGGCATTGCCGGCCCCGCCGCCGGAAATCGGGCCGAGGTCTGTCGCCGTTTGCGAGTCGAACCTGACGCTGGTGGCCGTGGCGAGAATCGTCGTCGAATCGAACGCGATCGGCATGCCCGAGGTCACCAGCGTTCCTCCGCCAACGGTCAACGGCCCGGGGTCGGTCGGCACCTCGGCGTGGATGCCCGTGACCTCGGCCGATGCGGGCAGCGTGGTCGAGGCAAAACTCGTCGGGGCTCCGGATGTGGTCAAGATGCCGCGCTGAAGCGTCAACGCGCCGAACGACGCCGTCGAGTCGGTCACGGCCCTGAGTGTCGAGTTGGCTATCACCGAGAACGGCGTATCCGCCATAGTCACCGGTCCCAGCGGACCGAGGTCGTACCTCTGTTGAAGAAAGTAGCGGATGTCGTTGCGTTCGGCTTCGGCCAGGACGGTGTCGTAAACGAGGATCTCGGCGATATCGCCCAGGAGGGACTTCTCGGCCGTGTTGTCGTCGTACATGCCGATCCGGTAGTCGTTGCCGGCATCGTAGTTGCCGGCCACCGTACCCAACGACTCGCCGTCCTGGAACATCTCCCAACCGCGGCCGTCGCTGGTGACCTCGAAGATGAACGAGCCTTCGGCGGGCATCGGGGCGTATTGCTCCACGCGCCGGTTGCGAAACGGGCCGGGATAGGCCAGCCCGTTGCCGTGATATCGCCACCAAGAGTCGTTGTTGCGGGTCGTGAAGAGGTTGTAGTTGGCGTCGTGCAGCGTGGCCACGACCAACAGCGTGGCGGCGTTGGGGAACGAACTGCTGAGATTGCCGAGTTGGAATCCGTCGTTGCCGTCGATGCGCACGACGCCCTTGTCGCCGAGGCCGTCGGCGTGATACGAGGGATCGCCGATGGCGACCGCATTGAAGCCGTTGCCGGACTTGTCGTACCAGCGCGGGATCGATGTCCCATCCTCCGGCACCGAGCCGTCGGCGTTGACGTCGCTGCCGTCGAGATGCAATTGCAGGCCGTCGATCGCCGGCAAGGGCGGCGTCGTGGGGTCTTTCGGCCCAGTGATCTCCAATACGCCGCCGCCAAGCTGTATCGGATCGGTCGAACTGACCTGGGGACTCTCGCCTCGGGCCAGGTTCCCCGCTGCCAACAGCACGGCGAATGCTGCCAAAGAACCGATGGTACGTCTCATCGTCTTGCCTCGTCTATCGTTTCGGGCGGACTACCGCCTGGATCATCGTAGTAAGGGATTCGGCCCTGCGTGGATGCGGCGGTCATCGCGATGCGGGCGCGACGCGCGGCGACAGGGGGCGGCGGTCCTGGCATGCAAGACCGTCAACAGATAGCCGGGCGCGCTGCGTGATCAAACGCTAGACTGCCATCGTCGACCGATGGCCGTCGCTTAGATGACCGCGTTCGCTGCCTCCCGGCTGGGGTTTAGAGGCGAGGCGGAAGTTGGGCCGCAAAACGGTCTGGCCGTGGAGCAAAAAGAGAGAAGCCGGAGACCTTCCTCATGCGGCAAAAGGCTTCCGGCTTCTCTCTTTCCTCCCGTGGCTGCCCGTCTCGCTGGCGGCGGTTTCTACCTCGGATGCTCTGGGGAAGTCCCTTTTCCATGGACCGACACAACGGCAACTAGTGTATCGCTTCGTGGCCGACTTGTCAACGATCCGAGGGGCCATTTGCGGAGATTTGACCCCTCTGGCGAGTTAGTTTATCACTCGTCCGCTTCCTTTTTCCAAGTCAGCACCACCTTGCCCGACTGCCCGGAGCGCATCGCCTGGAATCCTTGGTCGAAGTGGGTATACGGGAAGCGGTGCGTAATCACCGGCTCGACGTTCAGGCCGCTTTGGATCATCACGGTCATCTTGTACCAGGTTTCGTACATCTCGCGGCCGTAGATGCCCTTGACGG